>NZ_JBLZNI010000013.1:0-80773 GCF_051194165.1 Halorubrum shenae
TGCTTGATATCTATTCGGCGCGAGCGTTCCATTACCTCACTATATCTCTTAGATCACAAAAGATTTCGTACTCATTAAGCGTCTCGTGAACGGCTGAAGCCGTGGGTTTCCTCCTTGTTCCTCTGTGATGACGGCACCGCGAGCGCGCTCGCGAATCGGCCCTCGTTATCAAGTAGAGCCTCCGAGTACCGGGACGCATGCTCGTCGAGGAGGCGATGACGACGGACCTCGTCACTTGCGACGCCGGCGCATCGGTTAGGGACGCGAACGAGGGGACACCGGCGGGAATCGCCACCGAGACCGACGTGCTCCACGCGGGATACGTCACCGACGACCCGCTATCCGCGATCCCGCTTCGAAAGGCCATGAGCAGCCCGCTCGTGACGATCCAGCCGACGAAGCCACTCCGCACTGCGACGGAGCGCATGCGCTCTGAGGGAGTGAAGAAGCTCGTCGTCGTCGAGGGGATGAAACCCGTCGGAATCGTCACGACGGGCGATGTCGTCGATAACTACGCCGGGATCACACGCGAGGTGCGCGATCTGGCGACCGACGCAGATCGCTGGTCGAACCGGGGCGACCGGCTCGACGACTGAAGCTTGTTCAGTCGTCGCTGAGGACCCCCTCGGCGACGGCCATGTCGTCGACGCTCGGGTCGTCAGCGGAGCTCCGCAGGACGAACCGCTTGCGGATCAGGTCCACGAAATAGATGGCGGTCCCGATGATCATCAGAGTATCGCCCGGCAGCCGCGCCCAGAACAACGTCTGGACGAGCGACCGCTCGTAGAACGCGAGGCTGCGCGCCGCGGCGTAGCTCTCCGTGAACGCGACCTCCAGCTGAAGGAAGCCGACGGGGAGCACCGAGACGAACACCATCAGCGCGAGCCCGACGTTCCAACACCAGAACGACGCCCGGAGCCACGAGCCGTCCCACCGCTCGGGGTCGATCGACAGCTGGAGCATGTACGCGACCATCCCGAGCGCGAGGAAGCCGAACGCGCCGAACATCGCGGCGTGGGCGTGACCCACCGTGAGATACGTCCCGTGCTCGTAGTAGTTGATAAGCGGGAGGTTGATAAAGAAGCCGAGCACCCCGGCGCCGACGAAGTTCCACACCCCGCTGGCGACGATGAACATGAAGGGAAGTTTGTAGGGGAACCCGCCGGTTGCGGTCATCGTCCGGTACTGTCCGATCGCCTCGTAGAGGATGAATATCAGCGGGAGCAGCTCCAGCGTCGAGAAGACGCTCCCGATCGGGACCCAGTAGTCGGCCATGCCGACCCACCAGTAGTGGTGGGAGACGCCGATCACGCCGGTCCCCATCACGAGTAACGCCTGCAGCATGACGGCCTTCTCGGCGCTGCGCCGGGTGAGGAGGTTCATCGAGACCAGCGTGAGTCCGATGATCGCGACGATGAAGAACTCGAAGGCGCCCTCGACCCACATGTGGACGACCCACCACCGCCAGAACTCCGTGACGGCCATGTTCGTCGACGGCGTGAACAGGAAGCCGGCGACGAACAGCAGGGTGATCGAGCCGCCCGCGTAGAGGATCATGTGCGCGAGCCCGTACACCGGCTCGCGGTCGAGGAGCGGTTTGAGCCCCCGGATCGCGAGGACCGCCCAGAGGATGAATCCGGCGAGCAGACCGCCCTGCCACACCTTCCCAACTTCGAGGTACTCCAAGCCTTCGTTGCCGAGGAGCCACCAGAGCTGCCCGTCGAAGTAACCGTTCGCGCCGAGCCAGATGCCGCCCATCCCGCCGACGACGACGGTCACCAGCGCGCCCAAGAGGACGTTGACGTATCGCGCCTGATTCTTCGGCTCGTGGCCGGTGAGGAGGGGAGGGAGGAACAGGCCGGCACCGAGCCACGTCGACGCGATCCAGAGAATCGCCAGATCGATGTGCCACGTCTTCGCGATCGAGAAGGGGAGCAGTTGGAGGATGTGGACCCCGAACAGCTCCTCGATCCCGAAGAACCCGGCCCGTTCGATGTAGAAGTGCGCGAGTAGTCCACCGAGCAACACCTGCGCCAAGAACAGTCCGGCGGCGATGGGGATGAACCGGAGCGCCGCGCGCTGACTCGGGAAGACGCTCACGTCGCCCGGTTTCGGCACGTCGATCCCCTCGGCCGACGGCTCCGGGAGCGTCACCGACTTGTACAGGAGGATCCCCGCGCCCGCCGCGGCGACGAGCAGCACCATCGCGATCACGCTCCACGTCATCGCGGCGCCGGTCGCGTCGTTGCCGGCGCCCGGCGAGTAGGGCCACTCGTTCGTGTAGGAGTTGTCGCCGTCGGGCCGATCGGTGTGGGAGAACCACGCCGTCCACAGCGCGAAGTCGGCGAAGTCCTCGGCCTCCTCGGACGACTCGATCATCCCGACCGGAACGCCCCGGTCGTGGTCGCCCTCGTGGTACCGCTCGACGTACGTCTCGCGTACCTGCTCGTGGGCGTACGCCTCCGCGGGGGAGTACTGGACGGTGTCGCTGCCGTCGTGCGCGCTGTCGAGGTCGTCGCGGGCCATCTGGTTGACAGCCGCGCGCTCCGACGAGCCGAGCGAGTCGTAGCCGGCGTCGTACTCCTGTTGCGCGTAGTACTCGCGCATGTGCTCGGTCTTTAGTTCCAGCGTCTCGGCGGTGTAGTCCTCGCCGTAGTACGCGCCGTTGCCGAGGATCGACCCGTGGTTCATGAGCCCGTACTGCTGGAACGCCGCCTTCCCGTCTTGGACCGTCTCCCCGGTGGCGATTGTCTCGCCGTCGGGACCGACGACCTCGTCGGGGATCGGCGGCGCCTCCTGGTACGCGAACCACGCCCCGGCACCCATCACGACCAAGTTCAGCAGAAACGCCGCGACGATGACCTTCGCGATCGTCTTGCGTGTAAGCTCCATCGAGAGGGCGTTGCCGTCACACAGACTATCGACTTGGCGGCAACATGTTCGGACGCCGTTCTCACCGACTGACACCCCTCGGTCGTCGTCGCTGGCGCTGTGGGCCGAGAACGCCACCGTTGGTCGACAGTACGAACATGTTCGTGCGGTGGCTTACCGGAAGACGCCGCGTACGATCGTGCATGCCAACGACTAGCGAGGCGGCGGCGCCGAAGCCGGATAGGGCGTCAGAAACGACGGCCGAAACCACTGTCACGGTACGGTGTACCGGTCACGTTCGGACAGAGCTCGGGAAGTACGAGTTCGAGTACACGTTCGAGGGGGACACGCTCCGGGAGTTCCTCGACGAGCTGTTCGCGGAGTACCCGGAGCTACAGGAGATGCTGATCGCGGAAAGCGAAGAGGAGTCGACCCACAGCGGCTGGGCGCCGACGCCCGATGAGCTGCCGGGGACGTGGACGAAGAACCCGGTCGGCGAGCAGACGATCGCGTACGCCCGGATCCTCGTGAACGGTCACTTCAACGAGAACGAGAAGGGGTTCGACACGGAGTTGGAGGACGGCGACCGGGTCGCGCTGGTGTACCCGTTCATGTTCTGCTGTTAGCCGGGGAAATGGGGGAGTTCGACCCCGTCAACGCTGACCGCTTGCGGCTTTTATACGGACGCAGCGAGAGGCGGCTTCAGGCCTCGTAGCCCGCCATCTCCATCACGGAGGCGAACTGTTCGGTGTCCATCACGCTCTCGTACACCATCCCGCCGATCATGCCGCCGGGGTAGGTGTCGCCGTTCATCGCGTGGTTCACCTTGTGACAGTGGAGCGCGTAGACGCCGGGGTCGGCGCCGGCGGTGAACTCGATCGTCTTCCGCTCGGCGGGCGCGATGGGAATCACGTCCTCGCGGTGCCGGGCGGCCTCGGGGATGACGCCGCCGTCCTTCTCGACGACGGTGAACCCGTGGTTGTGCGTGTGCATCGCGTGCGACTCGTACCCGGCGTTGACGTAGTGGATCCGGACCGAATCGCCCTCCTCGACGATCAACGGCGACCCCTGCTCGGGGTGGAAGGTGTACGGCGCGGAACGACCGTTCACGGTGAACGCGTCGGGGTTACGGTCGCGGTGGCTGAAGTCCACGTCACCGCCAGCCGTCGAGGCGGACAGGCGAGTGTCCCAGTCTTTGATCGTCATGAACGCCTCCTTGTCGGGGGCCTCGTACCCCTCCGGGTCGACGCGGAGGATCCCGTACATCCCCATATCGAGATGGTTCTGCGTCTGGTAGTGGCAGTGGTAAAAGTGGGTGCCCGGCTGGTT
The DNA here is from genome assembly GCF_051194165.1 of Halorubrum shenae. Lineage (NCBI taxonomy): Archaea > Methanobacteriati > Methanobacteriota > Halobacteria > Halobacteriales > Haloferacaceae > Halorubrum > Halorubrum shenae. The sequence continues at coordinate 4,201 of NZ_JBLZNI010000013.1, forward strand.
CGCGGTGATTTCGTAGGTGTGTTCCTCGCCCGGGGCGACCTGCTGACCGGTCGTCGTCGGCACGCCGTCGTCCATCCAGCTCTTCGAGAGTCCGTGGACGTGGAACGTGTGCGGCCGGTTGTGCTCCGAGTTGTCGTAGGTGATCTCCATGTCGGTCCCCTCGGTCACCCGAAGCAGCGGGCCGGGGACGCTCGGATCCGTGTCCGGCGTCTGCCACGCCCAGACCTCGGGCAGCTCCCACGGACCGCCCTTCGTCTCGTCGCCGAGCAGCTTGTGGCGACACGGCGTCGTGGACATCGTGATCGCGCCGTCCGTCTCGTCCAGGTCGATCGTCGTCCGCGGGGACGTGTACGGGTGGTCCGTCTCGACGGCCGTCGCGTCGCTCCCCGACCACTCCTCGACCCGCTCTTGAACCGTCTCGTCGGCGACCGCGTTCTCCGCGTCGCCTCCGTCGTTCGCTCGCGGGGCACCGCATCCCGCGAGCCCGACCGTTCCAAGCGCCGCGGCCGCCGAGAGGAAGCCGCGTCTGGAACCCGTTCGCCGACCAGCATCGCCGCCGTTTCTCGTCATGGACGAACATGAATGGTAGAGATGTATAAACTAGATCAGGATCCACGGCCCGTGAAAACGCGGTCTTCGGTCGGTTCATTTATATATCTGCGAAATGGGAATGGAGGCTCTTCGCGCTCTCGCCGCAAATCCCGACGAGCCGCTCGTCGCGGCGGCGACAGCCCGAACTACTCGTCGACCCCGGAGTTGGCGGTCTGTGTCGGGCTGCGCCGGATCCCCCTGAGGTACCGGTAGACCGGGTAGATGTACTCCTCGATCGGGCCCTGCACCCCGCGCGGACTCGCGTACACGAGCACCGGAACCCCACCTCCCTGAGCGAGTTTGATCACGTTGTCCGGGGTGCTCCCGAAGACGCGGCGTCGGAGGCGACGGGTCCGGGTGGCTCCGATGATGAGGATGCCACCGTTCTCGCGGGCCAGATCGACCAGTCCGTCGGCGATCGTCTGTGCGGTGATGTTGTGGATCTGGACCGACGACGCGTTCGGGAGCCCGGAGACCGTCGCCTCCGTGTTCTCCGGGCGCCCCTCGCCGCCTTCCGGAGTGATGTTGATCACGTTGACCTCCGCGTCCCGCTCGCCCATCCGGTCGATGAGCGAGAGCAGGTCCATGTGGTGTGGGCCGCCGCCCGCTCCGATGTTGACCACGTCGAGTGCATCCGGGTCCATCACGCCGCTCGCGAACAGCACCCCGCACGGGGCCTTGTACTCGACCTGTTCGGCGACCTCGGTGTGCTCCTCGGGGTAGCCCATCACCACGAGGTCCGATTCCTTATCCCGGGCCGTTTGGACGATGTCGAATCCGACGTCCCGACAGGTGTGTCCCTCGACCGCATACGACACGTCGAGGTCCTCGGCCGCCAACAGCTCCCGAATGCGCGTGATCCGGCCGCGGGTGATCTCCTCGACCGCCTCGTACGGCGTTTGTTCGGGAATCTGTGTGACGGTCAACACGTCGACGAACGGCTCGCCCTCCTGATACTCGGCCATCGCCCCTGCTAGCCGCGCGTACCGGACGGCCCGTTCCGGTCGCGCGACCGGGACGAGAATGCGGAACGAATCCTCGCTCGGCGTCTCGGCGGTGGCGCCGGGGGCCTCGGTGTCGGCCTCCGCGACCGCCCCTTCTGTCTCGGCCCGCCCGTCGGGCGTGGTGGACGGCGCAACCTCCTCGTACAGCTCGTCCATGTCCGGTTCCCCACCCCAGATCAGGTACGCCGCGAGCATACCGACGACGAGGACGATACCGACGACGACACCCTTGGCCGGGAGATTGGTGATGAGCGCGACGTTCGCGATCACCCCGACGATCGGAATCAACGGGACGCCCGGCACCCGGAACCCACGCTCGATGTCCGGGTACCGGTGTCGGGAATAGATGAGCGCGATGTTGACCACGGAGAGCGGCAACAACAGGTTCAGCGTCGCGAATCCGGTGAGCGTCGTCAGCCCGAGGTCCGTGAGGGTGATCGAGCCAAGTGCCGGCAGCGCGACCGTGAGATCGAACGGAATCACGCCCCCCTCCGCCGGGAAAAGTCCGATGAACACGACGATGAGCGCGACGATCACCCCCGTCGCGGTGGTCACGCTCCAGAACGGGGTGCCGTACTGCCGGTGGATCCGCGAGAACGGCCGCGGCGCCTGCCCCTGTCGGCCCATCAGCGAGCCGATCCCGCTAGCCGCGAGGATGCTCGCGTTCGAGGCGCTGATCATGCTGAATATCGCGCCGGCGACGATGAGCGAGCGCCCCGCGGGACCGAGGAAGCCCGCGGCGACGCGACCCATCGCGGTCTCGCCCTCCTCGGCGATGACCTCGGCCGGAACTGGCGAGTTCACCATCGACACGATGACGAATGCGTAGAGAACGGTCACCGTGAGAATACTCGCAGCGATCGCGAGCGGAACCGTCCGGCGCGGCTCGATGATCTCCCCGGCGCTCGCGGCGATCGCGGAGAATCCGAAGAAGGTGATGAACGCCAGCGCGGCGATCGAGACGATCCCGACCGGGTCGGCGGTAAAGCCGGCGGCGAAGTTGTCGGCGGCGACGGCCGGCCCCCGGAACGCGACGGCGCCGCCGACGAACGCGATGAGGACGGCCACCTTCGCGCCCGTCACGAACAGCTGGAAGGTCCCACTCTCCTCGGTCCCCCGAGCGTTGAGGGCGCCGAGTAGCAGGGCCGCGAGTACGCCGGAGGTCCCGTGCGGGAGAACGTGGAGCGACTTCGGGAGGATGAACCGGACGACCCACTCGTCCATCGTCGCGAGGTAGAAGGCGGTCGTTCCGGTGTAGCCTAAAAACAGCATCGCGCCGACGGCGTACACCAGCGTGTCGTGCTCGAAGGTGCGCGAGGAGAACAGGTAGCCGCCGCCGTTCTCGGAGTAGATCGACGCGAACTCGGAGTACGACGCCGCGGTCAGGCTGGCGACCACCGCCGCGAGGACGAAGGCGATCACGGCGCTGCTCCCGATCTCGGCGACCGCCGTACCCGAAAGCGAGAAGATCCCCGCCGCGATCATCGTCCCTAACCCGATCGCGAAGGCGATTTTAAAATCGAGCGTCCGGGTGTGCTCTACCATTGCGACCTGATCCGAAATGAACCCACCAAAAACTATTGATCCCGTATCAGATATCAGAAATTCTATTGGATCCGAATCTGCGCATGGTTTATTCCCCTCGGCTTCGACGCGGGACCCATGCGTATCGGCATCGTCTCCGACACCCATGACGACCTCGCCGCCGTCGAGGCGGCCGTATCGCTGTTCGACTGCGAGGGCGTCGACGTCGTCGTCCACTGCGGCGACTTCGTCGCGCCCTTTTCAGTGACGCCGTTCGACGTCGGCGACGGCCCGGACGCCGACGGTCCCAACGCCGGCGGCGACGCACCCGACGCCGGCTTCGACTTCTACGCCGCCCGCGGCAACAACGACGGGGAGTGGGCGGTCCAGTCGACCGTCGAATCGTTCGGAACGTACCTCGGCGAAGCCGGGGCGCTCTCGTTCGGCGGCTCCGGCGGGGGAGACGACGCCGTCGACGTCGCCGTCACTCACGGCACGAGCGCGGTCGTCGTCGACGCCCTCGTCGACTGCGGCGACTACGACTACGTGTTCCACGGTCACACCCACGCGCACGGCGTCGAGGAGCGCGACGGGACGGTGCGAGTGAATCCCGGCGGCCTCCCCATCCCGGTCGAGGGCGCGGACGAGGCCTTCCGGGTCGCGATCCTCGACGTCGGGGCGGACGCCGACGGGGCGACCGGCGCCGACGCGGTGACGCATCACGTCCTCGATTTATAAGGGAGAGACGCGACGCTCAGCTCACCACCCGGAGTTTTATCGCCGTTCCCTCGCTGGATGTGCGTATGAGACACGCACAGGGACCGCTCCTCACGATCGACCTGACGGACCGGTCGGCGTCGACGGCGCAGATCGACGACCGACTCGCCGAGTTCGTCGGCGGGCGCGGGCTCAACACGTCGCTCGCGTACGACCGAATCCCGTTCGACGCCGACCCGTTAGGGCCGCAAAACCGGCTGTACCTCTCCACCGGCCCGATGCAGTACTCGACCACCTCCTTCACCGGCCGAATGGCCGCCACGAGCCTCTCGCCGCTCACGAACGGCCTGCTCTCGTCGAACGCGGGCGGTTTCCTCTCGCGGAACTTCACGGGGGCGGGGTACGCCGCCGTCGAACTCGTCGGCGAGAGCGACGAACTGCTCGCGGTCCACGTCCGCGAGGTCGGCGACGACGGCGAGCCGGACGTGACCTTCGAGCCGGTGCCGGAGCTGGCGCAGAGTGAGGTCCCGGCGGTCTCCGACCGGTTCGCCGAGAGCCACGACCTCTCGCCCGAACACGTGGCCTGTATCGGCCCCGCGGGGGAGAACGAGGTGCGCTTCGCCTCGGTCATGACCTCGGACACGCGAGCGTTCGGGCGCGGCGGGCTCGGCGCGGTCCTCGGCGCGAAGGGCGTGAAGGCGCTCACTTTTAACGGCGACAGCGTGGCGCACAGCGCCACGGGCAGCCGGACGTCGTCCGGCGATGCCGACGCCGAAATCGACCTCGACTGGCCCGACGAGGCCGGCGACGTCCACCGCGAGGCGGCTACCTCCGACTCGATCATGAAACGGCAGGGGACGTCGAGCGTGACCGAGCTGGCCAACGAGGTGGACGCGCTCCCGTCGTACTACTTCTCCGAGACCTCCTTCGAGGGCGCCGAGGGCATCTCCGGCGACCGCGTCGAAGAGAAAAAGTACAAGAAGGGGACCTGTTCGAGCTGCGCGTTCGCCTGCAAGCTCCCGACCCGCGACGAGGAGACGGGCGTCGAGACGGAGGGGCCCGAGTTCGAGACGGTGATGGCGTTCGGCTCGAACGCCGGCGTCGACGACATCGTCGACGTGATGCGCGCCAACGAGCTGTGCGACGAGCTCGGATTGGACACCATCTCCTGTGGCGACGTGGTGTCGATGTTCTTAGAGAGCGAAGACGAGTTCGGCAACGCCGGGCTCGTCCGGTCGCTCGTCGAGCAGATCGCCTACCGCGAGGGGGTCGGCGACAAGCTCGCAGAAGGCATTCACCGCGCGCACGAGGAGTTCGGCGCCGACGACTGGACCGTCAAGGGGATGGCGTTCTCGGGACACGACGGTCGCACACTCAACGGACAGGGGCTCGGGTTCGCGACCTCGAACCGCGGCGCGGACCACATGTACGGGGAGTTCTACCCCTACGAGTACCCGCTCGTCGGCAAGGCGGATGCGCTCGACCCGACCGGACTGGAGGGGAAGCCGCCGAAGCTCGTGGCCAAGGAGAACCGCAACGCCGTGCTCGATTCCGCCGTGATCTGCAAGTTCTCGCGCGGCACGGTCACCGACGACCGGCTCGCCGCCCTTCTCGACGCCGACTACGACGACCTGCTCGATGTCGGCGCGCGGGTCGTCGAACTGGAGCGCGCGTTCAACAACGCCCGCGGCTTCGACCGGCGCGACGACACCCTCCCCTACGCGGACGCCATTGACGGCTTCGAGGCGGGGCTCTCGGAGTACTACGCGCTCCGTGGCTGGACCGACGACGGAACCGTCTCGGGATTCGGGGGCGACCGGAGCGAGCTCGGGGACGGCTACGCGGGAAGCGAGACCGCCTCCGCAGACGACTAGTCCCGCCGAAACGGAGCCGTCGACGCCTAGTCGTTCGTGTCGGAGCTATCGGGTCCGGAACCGTCTGCACCCGACTCTTCCGCTGCGTCGACGGTCTCGACCCCTCGGAACTCGAACCGTGCGCCGCCCTCGGCAGCTTCGACGAGGTCGACCGCCCACCCGTGCGCGTTGGCCACCTCGGCGACGATCTTGAGGCCGAAGCCTGTTCCCCCCGGATCGGTCGAGACGCCGGCGTCGAACGCCTCTTCTCGGCGGTCTGCGGGGATTCCGGGGCCGTCGTCTTCGACGTAGAACCCGTCGCCGTCAGGGAGGCCGCCGACCTCGACGCGGACCGACTCGCCGGCGTGGATAATCGCGTTGCCGAAGAGGTTCTCCAAGACCTGTCGCAGCCGGCTCCGATCGGCGCGCAGCCGGAGGTCGTCGACGACGAGATCGGCCGCCGCGGTGTCGACCGCGGTCCAGGACTCTTCCGCCAGCGCGGCGAGCGACACCGCTTCGGTCTCGTCGATGGTAGACCCCTGTCGCGCGAGCGTCAGCATGTCGTCCACGAGCGCCTCCATCCGGTCGAGCGAGCGGGCGACGGTGTCGACCTCGGTCAGCGCCTCGTGTTCCTCCCGGAGCCGCTCGCGGACCATCTCGAGGTTTCCCGTCGCGACGTTGAGCGGGCTCCGGAGGTCGTGGGAGACGAGGCCGGCGAACTCCTCTAGTCGGTCACGCTCGCGCACGATCTCCTGTTCTCGGGCCCGGAGCTGGCGCTCCCGCTCGATCCGAACGAACACCATCGTGACGGTGGCGGCCCAGAGGCGCGCGACGGCGAGGTCGGACTCGTCGAACGCGTCGGGCTCCGTGTTCCCGATGTTGATGAGGCCGTACCGACCGAGCGGGAGAATCAGCTCGCTGCGGATCGACGAGTCCGGGTTGTGCCGATCCGAGACGGCGTGCGTGTCCGGCACGTACATCGGGTCGCCGGACTCGAACGCCTCCCACGAGATGCTGGACGCGTCGGGGCCGAACGTCGGGTGGTCGCCCACGACCTCGTCGGCCGCCTCGCTCCAGTCGACCGGATCGAGGACGTCGCGGCTCTCGTCGTACAGCCAGATCGCCGCCAGCGTGTGGCCGAGTGCCTCTTCGACGTACTCGACCGCTGCTTCCGCGGCGAACTCCCGCTCGGTCGTCTTCAGCAGGTCCTGGGTCGCCTCGTGGAGCGCCTCCAGCGTCTGCGTCCGACGGTGGAGCTCGACCTGTTGTGCGCGCTTCTCCCTGACGTCGACGATCGTGGCGACGAGGTACGTCTCGCCGTCCCGTTCGAACGGACCGAGGCTGAGCGTCACGGGCACCTCGGTCCCGTCCGCGGCCCGCGCGCACAGGTCCAGGCTCGCTGCCATCGAACGCGGTTCGGGGTCGACGACGTGGCGCCGGAGCTCCTCGCCGGCCGCGCCCTCGTCGGGGTCGTACACCAGCGTCTCGAAGCCGGTGCCCTCCAGCTCCGCCGGCGCGTATCCGAGGACCGTCTCGACCCGCCCGTTTCCGGCCCTGACGACGCCGCCGCTGTCGACGATCACGACTGGGTCCGGGATGCCCTCTAACGCCTCCGGGAATCGCTCCATCGCTACTCCTCGGTCGGTTCGTGGACGTGTCCGCACTCCGGACACCGGACCTCCTCTCCCCGGAGGTTCGCGGAGGAGGTACGCACTTCACGCATCACTTCGCTGATCCGGTCTTCGGCCTCCAGCTCGTCGGCGACCGCGAGGTCGACCCCTTCGACCTCCAAGAGGAACTTCGCGACTTCCGTCACCTCGTACATCATCTCGTCTAAGTCCTCGGCGGTGAAGAAGCCCGACATCGCGCCGTAGAGGAACGTCGCCCCCGCCTTCGTCACCTTCTCCTCGAAGGAGTACCGCGCCTGGTTGACCGCCTGCGGCGTGTACGTGTCGGTCATAAAGGGGACCAGCTCCGGGAGGTTCTCGCCGATCTTCGTCATCTCGACGCCCGTCTCGGTGCGGAAGTCGGCGCAGAGCCGCGCGATCGCCCACTCTCGAGCCGTGACGTACGTCCGGTCGCGGAGGAACTCGTTGACGCGCTCGTAGCGCGCGCCGTCCATCTTCTTGAACCGCTCGTACTTGCGGACCTCGGGCGGGACCTGCTCTTGCTCCTGATCGTCTTCTTCGCCGTCGTTTGCGGCCCGTTCGTCCGATTCGCCGTCGAACGCGTCGGTTTCCGTCCCGTCGATATCCGACCGAGACGCATCGCCCGGCTCCGACGCCTCTGCCGCGACGTCCGCGGTCCCGTCGTCGGCGTCCGATCCCCCGTCTGACGCGGGATCGGTTGGTTCGTTCATGTTGTTGGTAACCTGACCGCCGAACAAAAGGGTTGTCGGTGGGCGCCACGAAGCTGTCGGGGAGGATATCACTTTAGTACCGGCGTGTGAACAGGAGACCTATGAAGGTGCTTTGCGGGATCGGCGGCAGCGACGACTCGTTCCGCGCGCTCGACCGAACCGTCGAGCGTGCGGCGGTCGCGAACGACGATCTCACGGTCGCGGTGGTCGAGAACCCGGACTCGTCGGTCGACCCGGATGAGATCGCCCAACAGGCCGAGTCGGCGGTCGAGGAGGCCGGGCTCGACGCCGAGGTCCGATTGGTCGAGGGTGACCCGGGGAGCCGGCTGGTGGAAATCGCTGAGCGGGAGGAGTTCGAGGAGATCGTTCTCGGCGGCGGACACACGAGCCCGATGGGGAAGATAACGGTCGGGCCGATCGCCGAGTTCGTCCTGTTGAACGCCAAGACGTCCGTCACGCTGGTCAGATGAGCGACCGAGGATACCCCGAAGCGGTGGCCGACGAGTTCCCCGCCCCGCCCACAGAGTTTACGGACCGTGAGGAACGCACCGTCGAAATCCGCCCCTACGAGGGGGCCGAAACGGGATACGAGTCGCTCGTCGACATGTACGACGCCTTCGACCCCGCCGACCGCGCGCAGGGGATCCCGCCGGGCGGACAAAAGCGTATCCGGGAGTGGCTGGACGCGATCCTCGCTGACGACTGTCTCAACGTGATCGCGTGGTGCGGCGGCGACGTCGCCGGCCACGCCACGCTGGTGCCCGACGACGACGCCTACGAGCTGGCGATCTTCGTTCACCAAGACTACCAACGCGCCGGTATCGGCACGCACCTGATCCGTGGGCTGCTCGGTCACGGACAGACCGAGGGCGTCCAGAAGGTGTGGCTCACGGTCGAGCGCTGGAACCGCGCGGCCGTCTCGCTGTACAAGAAGATCGGCTTCGAAATCTCTGACGCCGAGAGCTTCGAGTTGGAGATGGGGCTCCGGCTGAATCCGGACGCGGAGACCGCCCCGAGCGAGAGCGAGGACGACGAATAGCGGTTCGGAAACCGCCTGTGACGTTGCAGAGCGTCTCTGCGGCCGACCGGGGAATCACGTAGCGTTAGCCGGGATCTTCAAGCCTTTACGTGCGGCGAGTGAGCGCTGCAGTATGAGTCATCGAATCCTTCTGTTGGGAGCGCCGGGCGCCGGAAAAGGCACGCAGAGCGCGAAACTCGCCGAGGAGTACGGCGTCGAACACGTCACCACGGGCGACGCGCTCCGCGCGAACAAGGACATGGAGACCGAGTACGGGACGCCCCGCTCGTTCATGGAGGCCGGAGAGCTCGTCCCGGACCCGGTCGTCAACGAGATCGTCCAGGCCGCACTGGCTGACGCCGACGGGTTCGTGCTCGACGGCTATCCGCGGAACCTCGACCAGGCGGAGTATCTCTCGGAGATCACGGACCTCGACGCCGTGTTTTACCTCGACGTCGACGAGGAGGTCCTCGTCGACCGACTCACCGGCCGGCGGGTGTGCGACGACTGCGGCGCGAACTTCCACGTCGACTTCCAGCCGCCCGAGGAGGCGGGCGTCTGCGACGAGTGCGGCGGCGACCTGATCCAGCGCGAGGACGACACCGAGGAGACCGCCCGCGAGCGACTCGAGGTCTTCTACGAGAACACCGAGCCCGTCATCGACCACTTCCGCGACGAGGGCGCTCTCGTCGAAATCGACGGTGAGGCGACGCCCGACGAGGTCTTCGGGCGCATCCGCGACGTGCTCGACGAGTAGGGCGACTCGCCGGTCTCGCGACAGCGACTCGACCGCCGGCGATCCTGCAAGGTTCTTAACCGTCGACCGACAACCGACCAGTAATGAGTAAGGTCGAACGAAGAGTCCGCTCGCTGGTCGGCGACGACGGCGAGATGCGAGACGCCGTCGAGGTCGTCCTCGATAGCGCCACGGACGGCGAGGTCCAGTGGATCGACGTCCGCGACGATATCACGAGCGGCCAGTGGGGCCGGCTCATCGAGAAGGAGATTCTCATCGACGGCGACACCGGCTTCGCGCTGGCAGACCGCGACGCCATCGAGGCCGGGCTGGAGGACGACGACGACGGTGACATCTCCAGCAGCGACGTCGAGACCCCGGAGACGACCACGTGGACAAAGTGGGACAAGATCGCCGGAGTCGCGACGCTGGGCGCGTTCGTCGGCTACGCCGTCAACCCGGTCCGCAACGTGATCGCCGGCGCCTTCGACCTCGTGTTGGGGCCGCTCCTCAACGTGGTTCCGTTCTACGTCGTGATCATGGTGATCGCGCTCGCGACGGGGCTGTACTCGACCCTGTTGCGCGCGGGACTCATGGACATGGAGAAGATGAGCGCATACCAAGACCGGATGAAGGACATCCAGGACCGCCGCAAGGAGGCCAAGGAACGCGACGATCAGGAGGCGCTCGACGCCATCCAAGAAGAGCAGATGGACGCGATGGGCGACCAGCTCGGGATGTTCAAAGAGCAGTTCCGCCCGATGGTGTGGATCATGTTCCTCACGATCCCGGCGTTCCTCTGGATGTTCTGGGTGATCGGCTACCGCGGCTCCGCCGCCGAGTATCCCGCCATCGCCGCCGAAGAGCTGGTGGTTCCGCTCGCCGGAACGGTCACGTGGGACACGGGGATCATCGGTCCGATGCAGATGTGGATCGTCTGGTACTTCCTGTGTTCGATGGCGTTCACCCAGCTCGTCCAGAAAAGTCTCAACATCGAGATGTCGCCGTCGTCGTCGTAGCTCGTTCGCTTCGACGCGGTTTCACTGCGGGGTCGTCTGTTTCGGTCTGTTTCAGTCTGTTTCCGTGTCAACGCCACTGTCGAACTTCTCACAGAGCCGCTACCCCCGTTTTCCGCGAGTGAAGACCCGACCGTGCTTATGCCGCGTCCAGCTCATCTCGCAGGTCGCCCATCGTGACTTCGCGCTCGGCGTGGGCGTTGTGCTGGTGGATCGACTCGTCGTTCGACTGTTTCATGTGAACGACGGCGTCGTTCGGGAGGTGATCGAACTCCTCGACGGTACCCTCGGCCAGCGCGCGGACGCAGTCCTCGACGAACTTCGCGTCCGCGTGGGCCTCGTAGGTCATGTGATCCTCGTCCGGGCGCTTCGCCATGTTGTAGATCCGGGCGCTCATCGAGTCGCGGGCGACGTCGATCAGGTCTCGGAGATCGATGTCGGGGTGGCCGTCGGTGGTGACGGTGAGCGTGGCGTGGCCGCGCTGGGAGTGGCCCGGCTGCGGGACGGCGTCGAGGAACTCCTCGGTCGTCTCCTCGTCGACGCCCAGCTCGGCGAGCTTGTCGCGGGCGCGGGACTCGCTCATCCCCTGCGAGCAGGGGCAGACCGTCATGCCGGTGACCTCGGCGCCGATCTCCTCTCGGGTGCCGCCCTCGGTCGCGGTGGCGCTGGCGACGATCGTCGCCGTGCTCTGCGTCTCGATCTCGGACGCCGGCGTGTCCTCGCGAGTGACGAGTTCGGCCGACATCGACACCTCGGCGGTGGTGGTGTAGTCGTGTTTCTCGAGGAGTCGTTCGGCGGCGTCACCGCAGACGTCTTCGACGCGGTACGCCTCCTCGCGGGTGATGTCCTCGAGGATTTCGTCGACCGTCGCGAGGTTCCGCGACATGTCGATCCCCTTGCGGCCGCTGGGGAGGTCGACGAACACCTCGAACTCCGCCATGAGGACGATGGGGCGTTTGTCGCCGCGCGCGAGCTTGACGAGCTTTTCGACTCCGGTGACCCCGACCTGCGAGAGCCCAACGGTCACGTCGGGTGCCGACGCCTGCACGTCCGGCAGTTGGTGGCTCATTATCAACATGGTAGGGAGTCAAGGGATTAGCCCTTTCGAAAGGTGGGGTGACGTGGGGTTATCTCGGGGGCGGCGTGACGCCGGTGGCAGGAGAGTCTCGGCTCGGCGGCGTCGGCGACGAAGCACCACGGCACCAGTGTGCTACCGGCTCCCGGTCGAGGCCCGTAACGCACCATTTATAACCGCGGCAGCGGAACAACGCCCAAGACCATGCCGAGTTCCAATGGGCCCCAGAAAGCGACCCGCGACAAGCTCTCGAACAAACCCCGCGACCGCGGCACGTCGCCGCCGCAGCGAGCGATCCAGGAGTTCGACGAGGGATCGCAGGTCCACCTCAAGATCGACCCGAGCGTCCAGAAGGGCCGCTTCCACCCGCGCTTCGACGGCCGCACAGGCACAGTGCTGGGCAAGCAGGGCTCCGCGTTCAAAGTCGAAATCTCGGACGGCGGCAAGACGAAGACGCTCATCGTCACCGCCGCCCACATGAGCGCGCAGCAGAACTGACCCGAGATGACGATATTTAAAGAGAAACTCGACGAGGAGTACATCACCACCTCCGAGGCGAAGCAGATCCTCGTGGAGATCGAAGCGGACCGCGCGGACGACGAGGAACGCGACCTCCGCTACGAGCTCGCCCGTGCGATCGAGCACGTCAACCGGTTCGCGCACCTCGACGCCGAGGAGTCGCGAGAACTGGTCGAGGAGCTGACCGAGCTCGAGCAGATCGACCTGCCGACCGCGGTGAAGATCACGGACCTCCTGCCCGAGGACCGGACCGAGCTGCGCTCGGTGTTCGCCCAGGAGCGCTACTCGCTCGACGGCGACGAGCTCGACAACGTGCTGAACGTCGTCGCGAAGTACGCCTGAGACGTCTCTGACCGGCTTTCTGTTTCGCGTTTCGTTCGATACGCCGTTGACGCGAGCTCCGTGGAGTACATCTGCGAAGCCCCAGCCGCTCGGTAGTCCGTGATCGGTGACTCCGTGGTGAAGACCTCCAGAGCGCTAGCCGCGAGGACTCGCGCGACTCGCTGCGCTCTTCACGTCGGTATCGGTCAGTTGGATTCACGCACTAGTAGTCCGACCAAACCCCGGAACCCCTTTGAATTGGGGCGACGACTCTCCGGGTATGATTGACGAGACGGTCGCCGAGATCCGGGCGATGCGGACCCACAGCACCTCGGCGGTGGCCGTAAAGGCGACGCGATCGCTCGCGGAACTCCTCGACCGCGAGTACAGGACGGTCGACGAGTTCGAGCGCGACCTCGAACACAACGCCGGGGTGTTGCGGCGGTCGAACCCCTCCCACGCCGCGCTTCACAACGCGATGCGCGACGTCGAGCGCTCTATCATCAGCGAGGCGACGAGCGTCGAGGACGCCAAACAGCTGCTGGAAGAGACTATCGACCGCGTCGTCGACGACATCGAGACCGCGAAGGGAGAGGCCGCCGCCAACGCGGCCGAGCGCATCGAGGACGGCGACACCCTGCTGGTCCACGACTACTCGACGACGGTGCTCGAATCGATCGAGAACGCGGCCCGCGACGGCGCCCATCTGACGGTGTACGTCACGGAGGCGCGCCCGCGCACCCTCGGTCGAAAGACGGCCCGCGTCCTCGCCGGCATCGCCCGGGTCGACACCCGGATGGTCGTCGACAGCGCGATGGGGTACGCCCTCCGCGACTGCGACCGCGTCCTGCTCGGCATCACGTGTATGACCGGCGGCACGTACTACAACCGCGTCGGGACGTTCCCGCTGGTCGTCACCGCACGCGAGCTCGGCGTGCCGGTGACCGCAGTCGGCTCCGGCGCGAAACGGATCGAGGAGTTCCGATTCGAAAACGAGTTCCGCGACGCCGTCGAGGTGATGCGCGAGCCCGTCGAGGGCGTGACGATCGAGAACCCGAGCTACGACGCGACCCCGATCGGCATGATCGACACCGTGATCACCGACGACGGCGTCGTCGAGTAGTCGGGACACCGGTGAACCTACCACCGTCACCGAGATCGTAGTGAGCTATCGGATCCGAAAACCGTTGTTTCAGGTATCGAGATCCGCCACAAGCACTTTGTACGTGTGACGTGTTAACGCAAACAATGAGCGCGAGACAAGGTGCCGCGGGGGTCTTTCGGATCCAAGGCGCGGAGCCGTCGGCGGAGTGTACCAGCGTCTCGTGTGACCTCACCGCGATCGCGAGCGACCCCGGCGCTATCACCGCGGTGGTCCTCGCCGGTCTCGTCGCGTTCGTCGCACTGGCGTACGTCCGCGGCGCCAAGGAGGACTGCCGCAGCGAGCGGACGCGAGTCCTCGACGAGCGCGACGCCTTCAACGACTTCGCCGATCGCGTCGCCGGTCTCGACCCTGCACCCGCCTCGGCGACCACACTGGCGTTCGACGGACCGACGGCCGCGGTCCGCACAGTCTCTACAGCCAACGGAGGGGGGAGCACCGACGTCCGGTTGCGGCGCGTGCTCGCGGCGTACCGGGATACGGTGATGGCGCTACCGCACTACAGGGAGGAGTACGACGAGACGATACCCGAGAGCCTCGCCGCCGAGTTGGGTCCAGACACGACCGCCGCGTTGGCCTCCAACGGCACCCTCTCGCCCGGAGCGCAATCGGCGCTCGTGCGACGCAGCCGGCGGGCGGCCGACGCCCGGCTATCGCTGTCCGATGCGATAGAGACGGAGATCGACGCGCTGTCGCGGTTCGAGACCGATCTAACCCGCGTCGACCGGCGCCGCCGCCGACTCATCGAACACCTCGACGGCATCGCGGGCGACCGGACGGACGCCGCGATCGACATCTGGCAGCAACTCGGCGACCTCGAATCCGAGTGTGACGAGGCGGTCGAGGAGCGCCAGCTCACGCTCAACGACCCGCCGATGACGGTCGACGACCTCGGTAACGGGACGGGTCCCTGCCTGTTCCACGAGTATCTGTACGGATCGACCGAGGGGCCCCGCTATCCCGTGCTGGCGGAAGCCGCGGAGATCGCCGAGCAGATCAGGGTTGACCGGAACCGGCTCACCAGTCGGATCGCCGGCGGCGAGTAACTCGCTCGATGGCGGACCCTGATGCGGGCGAGCGCGTCGGCCACGACAACGCGGGCTTCCGACGGCTGTTCGGCGACGCCGGGCTCACGTTCGGGCTCGGGTTCCCCTTGACCGGCGAGCGACGCGGCATGCCGGATCCCACCGAGGAGGTCCGGCTCGCTGAGCGCGCCGAGGCACTCGGGTTCGACGGGCTCTGGGCGCGGGACGTCCCGACCTACTGGCCCACGTTCGGCGACGCCGGCGGGGCGTTCGACCCGTGGACGCTGCTTTCTCACGTGGCCGCCCGTACCGACGAGGTCGCGCTCGGCACGGCGAGCGTCGTCCTCCCGCTCCGGCACCCGATCCACCTCGCGAAGTCCGCGGCGAGCCTCGACCGGCTCTCCGACGGACGGGTCGTCCTCGGCGTCGCCTCCGGCGACCGCGACCCGGAGTACCCGGCGTTCGGCGTCGACCCCGAGCGACGGGGCGAGATGGTCCGTGACCGGATCGCGGCAATGCGTGCGTGCTGGCGCGAGGAGTTCCCCGAGGTCGACGGCGAATGGGGGACACTCGACGGCGAGCTCGACGTGCTCCCGAAGCCGACGACGGAGACGCTCCCGGTGTTGCCCACGGGCAACGCGCGGCAGTCGACCGAGTGGATCGCCGACCACGGCGACGGCTGGCTGTTCTATCACCTCCCGGACGAGACGCTCCGGAGCTACGTCTCGGAGTGGCGCGAGCTGGCGGGCGACAAACCGTTTGCCATCGCCGTCGGCGTCGAGTTCGCAGACGACCCGACCGCGGAGCCCGAGCACCTCCACCTCGGCTACTGCGCCGGTGCCGAGTGGTTCCGGGAGTACTTCCGGCGTCTCGACGAGATCGGGGTCGATCACGTCATCGTCGGCCTGCGCGGCGACGACCCCGAGGGTGCGATGGAGACGTTCGCGGACGAGGTGGGCGAGAGATTGTGAGCCCGGCTTCGCGACTCCCGCCCGGCCCATCGCGGGAGATTTATACCCGGCGACGGCCACGCTGCAGACGGTGGCCATGACGACGTGTTACCCCCACTGAGCCCCTTGTGATGAGGGTTTTCCACCGAGCCACCACTTCGAGACCGCGAGCGACGGCGTTCGCGGGTCGTCTGGCTCGCCCCGCACGAGTGACGTCACCGCACGGGACGGTCCACGGTGACACGCGACACGATACCGAGACGCGTGACAGGCCGCAGTGAAAGTGGTTCAAAAGCCCAGAGAGCAGTCGCAGTCTAGCGATCTCGACGAGAAGCGAGCGGGTCGGCGGTTCAGTACGACGCGGCGCGCTTGTCGAGGCCGGCGGCCTCGATGTCGTCGCCGTCGACGGAGGTTCGGAGCACGTCCATCCCGTCGTCGCGGTCGATGTCGAAGTCGCGCGCGTACAGCTCGTCGACGCGATCGTACTCGGCCTCGGAGAGCGGCGGGACGTCGCTCGCGGCGCTCCACTCGGCGATATCGTCGCCGTCGCGGAAGGTGGGCGTGACGGAGGCGACCTCGTCGTGCGCGAGCAGCCAGCGGATCGCGGCCTGCGCCATCGTACGGGTTCCCTTGCCGTGGTCGGGATCTTCGAGGAAGCGGATCGCCTCCACCTTGTCCCAGCCGGTCTCGTACCACTCTTTCGGGCGGTGCGAGCGGTGGTCGCCGTCTTCGAGGACGGTGTCGGGCGTCACCTGCTCGTTGAGCAGTCCGGAAGAGTGCGGAACGCGCGCGATAACCGAGGTGTCCGAGCCGCTCTCGCGGATGGTGTCCACGAAGTGCCGGCCGGGCTGCTGCTCGAACAGGTTGAAGACGGTCTGAACCGCGTCGAACTCCTCGTACTCGACGGCGGCGTCGCCCTCGGCGAGCCAGCCGATAGAGGGGCCGAGCGCCCAGCCGAGCGCGCGGACGCGGCCGTCGGCCTTCCACTCGGCGAGGAGGTCTCGGACCTCGGGAGTGACCTCGTCGACGTTGGCGTTGTGGAGCTGGAGCACGTCGACGTAGTCGGTGTCGAGCCGGTCAAGCGAGGCCTCGAACGCCTCTGTGAGATACTCCTCGTTCAGCTCCTTGGGGAGTTCGCCGTGACCGGCCTGCGGGTTGTCGTAGAAGTCGTAGCCGATCTTCGTCGACAGCGTCACCTCGTCGCGGCGACCGTCGATCGCTTTCCCGATGATCGTCTCGCTGTCGCCGTGGCCGTACACGTCGCCGGTGTCGACGTAGGTGACGCCCGCGTCGAGCGCGTCCTCGACCATCCCGACCGCCTGTTCGTCCGAGCGGTCGCCCCACCAGTCGGTACCGACGACCCACGCGCCGAAGCCGATCTCAGAGACCTCGACGCCGGAGTTCCCGAGTTCGCGGTGTTGCATACCCGATGTACGGGATCGGGACACTTAGCGGGTGCGGTCTCCCCCGCGGGGCGGGAACCACGAGACGGGGTTAAAAAGGCGATCGGCTCGAACCGACGTGGCGCGCACGTCGCACAACCGAATCCCTTTGAGTGATGACAACGAAGGAGCGACGATGACAAAGCGACACGTCTCCCTGCCCGACGGTGCGGAGGCCGGGGTCCGAGGATTCGTCGACGAGGTGGACGAGCGCCTCTCCTCGGAGGAGGACACCTGCACGGTCGTCCGAGACACGCTGATCGACCTCCATGGCGACCGCGAGCGCTGGGAGGCGTGGCAGGACGGCGAGTCGGTGTCGAGAGCCGAGCGCGTCCGCTTGCAGGGGTACGACCCGTGTAACGCCACGCTGGAGTCGGAGTACTACGCCGAGAAGGACGAAGAACAGTTCCAACAGTCGAAGTACCTCCAGTGGCTCTGGCGGCAGTTCGACGCCACGCCGATGGCCGACAACGTCGAGTTCGCGCTCCGGTTCCGACAGATGCTCGGCAACCACCTCTTCGCCGACTGCGGCGACGACTGCCGCTTTTTTAAGGGTATCTCCGTCACCTACGGCCACAACATCGAGGTCGGCGACAACGTCGTGATCCACGACGACGTCCACCTCGACGACCGCGGGAAGCTGACGATCGGCGACCGCGCGTCGATCTCGGACGGCGTCCACCTCTACAGCCACGACCACGACCTTGTCGACCAGACCGAAGTCCGGAACTTCCACACGGTCGTCGAGGACGACGCCCGCGTCACCTACGACGCCATGGTGCGCGCCGGCTGCCGAGTCGGCGAAAACAGCGTCGTCGGCGCGCGCTCGGTCGTGCAGGGCGACGTGCCCGCTCACCACGTCGTCGTCGGCTCGCCCGCGCGGAGCGTCCGCGTGAAGCCGGGGTGGGAAGAGGCCGCCGACGAACTGGAGGACGGTCGGCTCCCCGACAGACAGGACGAACGCGAGATCGAGTACGACCTTCCGAACGACATCGACCCATTCGACGAGTTCCAGCGCGACCTGCGGCCGCCGCGTCCGCCGCAGTGACCCGGGACCGACGTCCGCGTCGGCGCTCCGCTCAGAAACCCATTCTTAAGTCCCGGTCGCCCCCACAGCCGGTATGCACGTCGACCTCGGCAACGCCTTAGACACGACACCGGGACTCACGGAGGAGACCTTGGAGCGACTCGATTCCCGGGTCGCGGACGCACACGATCGGATCGCCGCCGGGATGGCCGCCGACGAGTTCGGCTACGCCGCCCTGAACCTCCCGGAGACGGCCGATCCGGACGCGATCCGCGAAGCGACCGACCGGTTCGAACGCCCCGAAGCCGTCTTGACCGTCGGCATCGGCGGGAGCGCGCTCGGCGCGGCGACCCTCGCGAACGCCCTCGAAAGCGACGTGGACGCGTGCTTCCTCGACAACGTCGACCCGGACGCGGTCGGCGCGCTGCTCGACCGCCTCCCGCTCTCGGAGACTGTCGTCAACGTCGTCTCCAAGTCCGGGACGACCGCGGAGACGCTCGCGAACTTCCTCGTCGTCCGCGAGGCGATGGCGGAGGCGGGCGTCGACTGGACCGACCGCACGCTCGTGACGACCGGCGAGGCGGGGAACCTCCGCGCGCTCGCCGACGCCCACGACCTCCCCGCGCTCGACGTGCCCGACGGGGTGCCGGGGCGCTTCACCGTCCTCTCGACGGTCGGGCTCGCCGTGCCGGCGCTGCAGGGCCACGACATCGAGGCGATCTTGGCGGGCGGGCGCGACGGGATGGAGAGCCTGTCGGGCTCGCTGTTCGAGACCCCCGCCTACGCCTACGGCGCGGCGACGTACGCGCTCGCCGAGCGGGGCGCGCTCACCAACGCCGTGATGCCGTACGCGGAGTCGCTGGAGACGTTCGCCGAGTGGTTCGCCCAGCTGTGGGCCGAGAGCCTCGGCAAGGACGGGCTCGGGCAGACCCCGGCACGCGCGCTCGGCGCGACCGACCAGCACTCCCAGCTCCAGTTATACCGCGCCGGCCCGCCGGACAAGCTCGTCTCTCTGATCCGGCCAACCGAGCGCGCCGAGACCGAGATTCCGGAGACCAACCTTGACGGGCTGGCGTACCTCGGCGGCTCGTCGCTCGGCGACCTGCTTGACGCCGAGTTCGAGGCGACCGAGGCGAGCCTCGCGGCCGCGGGCGTCCCGAACCTCCGCGTCGAGATCGACTCTGTCGACGAGCGGAGCCTCGGTGAGCTGCTGTACGAGATGGAGGCCGCCTGCATCCTGTACGGCGAGCTCGCGAGCGTGTCGACGTTCACCCAGCCCGCGGTCGAGTGGGGGAAGAAGGCGGCGCGCGGGTTGCTCGGCGGCGGCGACTTCCCCGAGGCCGACGCCGTGGCCGACAAGCGCGAGCTGCGGATCGACGGCTCCTAACTGCGGCCGTTCGCCCCGATCCCCGCGTTGTAGCCTTCCGGAGCGCCTAACACGCCGTGCGCCCAATCACCGTCGATGACAGACGACTTCCCGGTGCCGATCGATCGACTGGTCCACGCTGCGAGCGCCGTGTTCGCACTTGTGTTCGCGCTCGTCGTCGCCAGCCTGATCGCCCAACTTGCCACCTCGGCCGCGGTCGGTGTCGGCGTCGTCGCGCCCGACACGAACGCGTTCACCCTGCTCCGGACCGTCGCCAGCTTCGTGGGCTTCCTCCCGGCCGTGGTCGGCTACCTCCTGATCACCGACCAGCGGGACCTCGTGTCGGTCTCGCGCCCGTCGCTCCGGGAGGTCGGGCTCATCGTGGGGTCCGCAGTCGTTCTCTACGGGCTCCAGATCGGGCTCCTCCTCACGCTTCGCGAGTTCGGGTTCGGGACCGGACAGAACCCGGCGACGATGGCCCCCGGCGACCCGGTGGTCTACTACGGCGCGATGATCGCGGTCTCGTTTTTCGTCGTGGGGCCCGCGGAAGAGCTGCTGCTCCGCGGCGTCGTCCAGGGCGGGCTCCGGCGCTCGTTCGGCGCCGCGCCGGCGATCCTCATCGCGGCCCTCATGTTCGGCGCGCTCCACGGGAACGTCGAGGGCACCGTCGTCGAACAGGTCGCGTACATGGGGGTGACGGTGATCCTCGGTGCGATCCTCGGCGTCCTCTACGAGAAAACCGACAACGTGCTGGTCCCGGGGTTCGCACACGGGCTGTACAACGCGATCATCTTCGCGGGGCTCCTCCGAGGCGCGCTGTGACCCCCCGCTGAGCGGAACCGTCCCGAGTGCGGGCTAATACGGCTCCTTCCCCCACCGCCGGTCGTCGTAGGTCGCCTGTTGGTCGCTGTCGAAGCGCTCCTCGAACTTCCGCCGGAGCGCGGCCTTCTCGCTCGCCGAGATCCGCGCCAGCTCGTCGGCCTTCGCGACGGCCTCCGGCGGCCCGCGGGTGGTCGCCACGTCGGCGAGGACCTGCCGGGTGAGCCGGTCGCGGATCGACGGGTCGCGAGCGAACGCGTACGGCGCCTCCAGCTTGTAGGTCACGTCTGTCCGGGGGTCGTACACGACCATGAACGTCGGCTCGTACAGCTCGGGGTCGAGCGCGCGTTCGATCCCCAGCGCGTCGCCGTCGGCGGCCATCGTCGCATCGACGCCGCCGCGGCTGTGAAACCACGTGGTGAACGTGAGCTCGTCGTCGACCCGGTCGGGTCGGCCGCTGGAAGCGTTACCGACGGAGTCGCCGCCGGCGGAGCCGTCGTCCTCGCGCCGTTCGAGAAGTCGGGTGAAAAGCGCCGTGTCGTCGGGCCACGGTGATTCGACGCCCTTCCGGGCCAGCGCGCGGACGATCGTGCCGCTGGAGGGGTTCTTCACGAAGCCGGCCAGCGGCACGTCGCGCTCGACGAACCGCTCGACGAGCCGGACGTACTTCTCGACCACGGCGCGGGGCTTCGCCTCGCGGGCGAGCGCGCCGAGCTCCGGGTTGCGGTCGTCCCACGTGAACAGCTCCTTCGGGTAGATCGGACCGTCGAGGACGAGCAGGTCGTCGACCTCGTCGGCGTGGTCGAGCGCGTGGGTCCCCTCGGCGAGGTATAAGGCGAGCGCGTGGACGACCCCCTCGGCGTACCGGTTCACCCGGGGGGCGTGAAGCACGCGCTGACGGGTGTGGCCGTCGTCGCGCTCGCGCCACTCGCCGTCGAAGCTCGCGGTCGAGTCGCCGGCGTGGACGGTCGCGACGATCGTCCGGTCGCGGTGGAGGTCCAGGTCGCTCGGCGCGCTCGCCATCGCGGCGTGGGCCACGTCGACGACGAGCCCGTTTTTAAAGGTGGTCGGGTTGATCGTGCCGGAGTCGAGGCCGTGTACCGTCTCGAACGGACGGTCGGTGAGGGCGGCGTCGTCGATCGGGGCTCGCCGGCGTTCGTGCTCGTCGAGCGGCTCGATCACGACCCGCCCGTCGCGGCGGAGCTCGGGGAGCCAGTCGCGCCACACCCGGCCCGCGAGGTCGTCGTGATCGGTCGTGTCCACGTCGCTCGCGATGCCGTACGCGAGCTGCGCGATGTTCTCGACGTGGATCGGATCGAGCGTCACGACCGTATCGCGGTTCGGAGGAATATAAAACGCGTCGGCTCAGGCGAGCGCTGAACCTTACATTGTGAACGACTGTGCCACTCACCCGCCGCTGACGCGGCTCGCTCCTTGAGGACGGGAACTCAGCGCCGGAATTTAGTAAAAGACTGATTTGATTCATCGGACCTGGTTTATCAGTGGCCCCGAGACAACAGGTATGAACCGACGGTCGATCGTCGCGGGCCTCATCGTGATCGCGCTGGTGCTTGTCATCGGAGTAATCGGCGCGGGACTCGCAGTCGGGCAGCTTTCGACGGTACTCGACGGCGAGCAACGCCAACCGCCTGCGCTTGAGGAATTCGACACGGCCGGAATCTACTGCACCGATGACCCCACCGCGAACAGTTCGACATCGATCCGTGGTGGCGGAGCGAACACCGGAATCACGTACACCCAGAACATCTCGCTTCCCTCCCGCGCGCATACGGTCGGGGATCCAACGTTCGAGCGACTCAACGAATCCACGTATCTCCTCTCGATCACCACCGAGGAGACGCCGAACACGACGGATTGCCCCGGTGGTACACATCAGGATACAACCGTCCGTTACAACGCTTCCATGCGGATCCCAGCCGGTGATGATCCGTGGCAGGTCATTATTCGACACGACAGACAGAACGTCACAACGATCTTTGGCGACTCCGACAGTTCGCTTATGGGTGGATCCGTAAGTGGCGGCGGGGAGGTGTCGGGCTGAACGACATACTACCGGACGCGAGTCAGCAAGGCATACCGATACCACGACCACTACCTGGGTCCGGGTGTTTGTGTCCGACGAGATCTTCCAGTTGTAAATACACAGAAGGCGGCATGGAACTGTTTTCACACCCTCCAACAAATTCAGAGGAAATCAGTAGGTACAGCAGGATGTGATAGCGTTCGATACTACTTGACCAAATTACTTTGTCGGGGAATCTGATCATCCGAAACGGACGTGGTGGTGGTTCTACCCGGTCTACGCGATAGCGATTGCTGTACCGACGAAGAACGCGGTAGTTGCGATCCCGAGAAGAGCCGCAGAAGCTCGCTTCTGCTCTGTAGGGTCTTGTCCGAGTGTATTCCATTCAAGCAGAATTCCGAGACCAATGACGATTCCAGCACAACCACCAACGAAGCCGGGAACTGACCATAGCGAAAGCCCGCTTTCGATTATCGCACCTGCTGATTGAAATGCGAGCAGAATTCCCGTGATCAACGGTGCAGCACCAGCCGCTGTTTTGGAGGGCATACGGCTAACACACCATTCCAATAACAGATAGTGGTTGTCATTTGACAGAGTCTCAACTGGGTTGTTCAATACGTATGTCCACCTCGCAGTCGATACAGTTACCTCGCCGAGGCTCTGTTGAAACTCTCAGCAGTTGATGTTTTTATCTTCAATCGCTCAGTACAGTATCTGTGCTCACCATGACGGTTCGATCGGTGCTAAGACAACCACCAGAAGAGGTTTGCCTGCTCTCGAAATAGCTACCGTAGATGCCAACACGCCGTGATCTTCTCATCGGCACTATAGGAGCCGGTACTGGGATAATCTGCTGGACTGTCGGGTCAGAGGTCAGCGAGCAATTCCGGAGCACGGACCTTCGGTACGTTCTTATTCGGAACGGAACTGAGAGCCGCCAATCGGTCAACGTGCTGTTTGAGGCTGCTGGAGAGCCAATCTTCTGGGAAACATACGACCTTGACGGTGGGGAAGTCGTCGAGCTAAATCGCTTTGAAAAAGCTGGAACGTATCGACTGTTCGTCCAATGGAATGACTCGACTCCCTCACAGCGCATAAAAACCGGAACAAGAGCAGTCGCTATCGTTCTCACACCAGTAGGAGATGGAGATATTATAATTCGAGACGTTCCCTTTTCATCCCTATCACCCTCCGAGCAACCAGGGACACGCACTCAAACTAACTCGACAGAGTGAGCACCGATCGACACTCTTCCGAACTGAAACTGGGCCCGGTTGATCTATTCCATGATACTCGTCTCGGAAGGTAACTGGTCCCGGTATCGGAATCTGTCAGTTTTATTGCTCGCGGTAAAGACAATTGGGACAATGGTCCCGTACGAGGCATTCGATCAGGACGTCGAAATCAAGGGTCAGACGGTTCTACAGGTCGTCGAGACGGCCATGGGGCGGTTTTCCGAAGAATACCGGGATCGGGCGAACAGCGCGCTTGCCGAGGAAGATATCGTCGATCCCGATCCCGATGAGTGGTATCGACAGCAGGCGTGGTTGAACGCCTTCGAGACGATTACCGATGACTTAGAGCCCCACGTCCTCGATCGCCTCGGCGAGCAACTCCCGTCGATCGCGGCGTGGCCAGCCGATATTGACACCGTCCCCAATGCCCTCCGTTCGATCGACGACGCCTACCAGCGCAATCACCGCGGCGGCGACATCGGATTCTACCGATTCAACCAGACGGGCGACCGGGTCGGTGAGGTCACGTGTCACAATCCCTATCCCTGCTCGTTCGACCGCGGGTTGATTCGGGGCGTCGCCAAGCAGTACGCACCCGTCGATTCGTTCGTGTTCATCGAAGAAACCGGGGATAGCTGCCGCCGCGAGGGTGACGACGCGTGTACGTACACAGTTCACTGGTGATTCACTGGTGAGTCTAGGGAGCGTCCGCTACTCCTGTTCGTGCGTTTCGAGCGCCTCACGCAACTCCGCCGCGGAGAACTCGGAGGCGAGTTGAACAATTTCTCTGAGATCCTCATACGTCTCTCGCAGCTCACGGATGCGTTCTTCGTCGTGCTGATCGTCTTCATCGGAGAGCTGATCTTCGGCGCGCTGGATTGTGCGGAGCGTCGCCTGCATCTCGCGGTGGATGTACTGTTGGAACACGTCCTGAACGATGAACCAGACCTCGCGTTCGGCGTTAAACTGTACTCGCCGTCCCCCTCCGTCTGAGGATCGTCGATGGATGAGTCCGATCCGTGTCAGCGTTCGCGTGACGTTACTGACCGTCGATTTCGCGTAGCCGGTCGTGTCTACGAGTTCAGGAATTGAGAGCGGCTCATCTGCGAAGTACAGAACCCCATAGATGCGGCCGGCGCTCCGGCTCAATCCGTAGACTTCGGCTGACTGTTCCATCGATTCGATGACCCGCTCGCGGGCGTCCGTCATCTCGTCGCTACTCATGAGTACTGTTGGTGGTCGCTGTCTTGTTGGGTGCCCCGGTGAATCATATGATTCTGAAAAACTTCGTAACTATTAAATTGTTTGATTCGTTTGTTCGGAGTGAGCCGAACAAACAAAACGAAACGAGATTCACTAATACCATGGCAAGCGCTTTTCCACTCCAGCCTCCCGTCGATCACACGCCCCGCGACCGAACAGAGATTGTTATTGGTGATGACGAGCCCTCCCGAGTCCTCCAGACACTGTCGTCTGACACTGCCCAGAAGCTCTTGGACGTCCTTAGTGAGAGGCCAAGAACTGCCTCGGAGGTCGCCGACGCAGTCGGCACCTCCATTCAGAATGCCCAGTATCACCTCACTCGTCTCGCCGAGGCTGGCCTCATCGAGGCTGTCGACACGTGGTACTCCTCCAAAGGCAGAGAGATGACCGTCTACGCTTTGGTCGCAGAAGAATTTGTCATCCAATTCAGTGCAAATTGCCACCGTTCGTCCTAAGCGGTTCAGACGCGACGCGACGAGACTGATGCCAGGGATTTTGGTGCGGTTTGACGTCGTCAAAGCTCCATCGAAAACGCATACCACCCAACGTGTGAGTGCTGGTTTTTTGTAAGCGCCGTCCATTCGGATTGTAGACGAGAAACTGGGCCGTTGGGAATTGATGAGTTTGACCGTGGTGGCCGACGGTTGAGGGTGACGAGGAGTTGACATTTCTCTCGCCGTTCACAGTAGTTGCCGAATCAGTTCGTTTCAGCCATCGATCTCGTGTGAACGACGATCTACGTACATACACTCGATAAAGGAGTATAAAAATGGAATGCGCCGAGTTCGACGATCAGCACCTTCGATATGCGCTGTGTTGAGGGGTTCGGCGACTACTGTTCAGGGCGGGGAGGATGTCAACCCTCGTTAATTGGCGTGAGTTGATGTGAGAGGACGGACGCTCGGGGGATGTTCAGTACGACCCGCGTCCCGCGCGGAGAGTTCTCTTCGATCGATACCTCTCCCCCGAACAGTGAGACGGTCCAGTAGACGATCCACAGTCCGAGGCCAGTCCCGTGTTGCAGCGGGGTTTCATCGCCCGAGTCGATCGTTTGCTGTTCGTGTTCGGGGACTCCCGGTCCGTTGTCTGCGACCACAATTTCGATCCACTCTCCGGTTCTCTCCCCGATCGATGGCCCTGTGGTAACCGTCACCTTTGGGGTGGGCCGGTCGTTGTGGATGATCGCGTTTTGTATCAGTTCCGATAGCGCCGTTTTCAGTCGACTGTCAACTCGAGCGTAGACGGGACCCTCTCTGTCGATCGTGAGTGTGGCGTCGGGATACATGTCCGAGACGGTGTCGACGACTTCGGACACGAGCGGCGTTACGTCGTAGATGGAATCCGTCGGTGTTTCACTGTCGAACAGTGAGCTTACAGTCGCGGCCTGCTCACTCAAATGCGACAATGCCGCCGTCCGTTCTTCGATCGCTTCTGCCCGTGTTTGGAGCTCGCCGTCGTCAACTGCATCCCGAAGCATCGCCGCGTTGCCTTCGATGACGTTCGTTCCGTTCCGGAGGTTGTGGCGCAACACGCGATTGAGGACCTTGAGCTGTTGTTCGCGCAGCCGCCGGTTCGTCACGTCGGATTCGATCGCGACGAAGTGCGTGATATCACCGACGTCGTTCGTTATCGGTGAGATCATCTGATCGACGTGATACAGCTCTCCGTTCTTCCGTCGGTTGATGAGTCGAGCCTTCCACTGCTTACCCGCCAAAATCGTTCGCCACATCCGGTCGTAGAACTCGTCGTCCTGTTTGCCGGAGTTGAGGATGTCCGGCGTTCGACCGACGGCTTCCGCCCGCGTGTAGCCGGTCCGGTCCTCGAACACCGGATTCACGTACTCGATCGTCCCCTCCCTATCGGTAATGAAGGCCGCGTGTCCCGCGTTCTCGACGGCTTTCCTGAACAGCTGTAAGTCCTGCTCGCGCTCTTTGCGCTCGGAGACATCTTCTTGGAACCCAACGTAGCTCGTGACGGTTCCGGCGTCGTCCGTCACCGGCGCGATGGTGACGCGATTCCAAAACTGGCTGCCGTCCTTCCGATAGTTCCGGAGTTCCATGGTCACGGGCTCGGCCTCATCTATCGCGTTCCGCATTTCGGCAACGGGTTCCTCTCGCGTCGCCTCCCCTTGGAGAAACCGACAGTTGCGGCCGACCGATTCCGACTCTGAGTATCCCGTTATCGCTTCGAACCCGTCGTTCACGTAGATCATCGGGTTGTCCTCTTGGTCGGGGTCGGAAATCGAGATCCCGACGGGCGCTTCGTCCATCGCCCTCGATTTCACCTTGATCTCTCGTTCGTACGCTTTCCGCTCGGTCACGTCCCGGGCGGAGAGGACGATCGGCGACTGCGTCGAATCCTCGAGCGTCGCAGCCGACACCTCTAACTGCCGGTTTTCTTCATCAGTTGTCTGACAAGTAAGGTCGTCGATCGAGCCCTCGCCGTCGTCCTGTACGTCCCGTAGGAAGGCCTCAAACCTCTCGCGATCGTCGGCGTGGACCGTGTCAATGAGAGAGATAGACAGCAATTCATCGCGCGTGTATCCCAAGAGGTCACTCGCCGCCGGATTACACTCGACGATCTCATCAGTCGCGGGAGCGACGACGAAGAGCGCGTCGTTCGTCGAATTAAATAGCCGTTGAAACCGTGTTTGGATATCCTCGTAGCGGTCGGATAACTCGACCGACTGTTCGCGTCGGGCCAGTAAGTTCCCGACCCGACGAAACAAGGTCAGCCGGTCGACGGGTGCTGACATCACTTCGTCGATAAGCGGCGGCCCGTCACCGTTCTGCTCGGATGGCAACGGGACCGTTCCCCTCGACCCGCCTTGTTGAATCAGCAGTACGGGTGTGAAGGTCGGGTGGGCCGTTTTTTTGCGCTCTCGCAACGCGTCGCGATACACCGGCAGCATCTGCTCACCGATGAGGTAACAATCGACGGGTCGGAGCGTCTCGCCGTCGGTGACGTCGTACCGGCTGCCGAGAAACTCTTCGAGGGCTTTCCGATCGCTGTCCCCGTGAACCAGGAGCTGTATCGTGTGTCGCCACCCGTCCTGGCTGTCTGATCGGTCTGTCATGGCCGATCTGTCGTCTGGGTGTGCCCGTCATGGGTGCGAGATGCCGAAGTCCCCCGCATGATCCCCCGAACGTTGTCGAACGGTCCCTCGATAACCAGTCCCTCGCCGGAGACGATGGAGAACCGGTGGAACCGGTTGTCGAAATCCCCGAGCCGCTTTTTAACGATGCCGATCGCCCGATCGAGTTCGCCGTCGACTTCGACGTACGAGAGAAACACGATGTTGTCCGCGATGTAGCTCGTGTTCGTACTGGTGGCTTTCTGGATACCGGTAAGGCGGTCCGCCTCGTCAGTGACAATGACTGCGATACCGCGATTCTTGAGCACTCGGGTGAGACCGTGGAGGCGGCGAGCGAGCCGCTGATCGCCGCCCTGAAGTGAGATTTTGTAGCCCGATAAGCCGTCGATGAACACCGCGTCCGGCGCATACTCTTCGGCTTGGTTAAGCACGTGCTGGCCGAATTCCTCGGCCGAACGCACGAGAGGTTCGGTCTCTGTGAGCTGTAGCGACCCCTGGGCCTGCATTTCGGTAATCGGGAGTCCGAGGGCTTCGGACCGGTGAACGAACTGATCGATAGACTCCTCGAACAGGTATCCAAGTGCGGTGCCACCGTGTTCGGCGATGCCCGAGAGTATCTGCGCACCGGTGGTCGACTTGCCGATGCCGGTCGGACCGCTGATAAACGAGACGGTTCCGCGCTCGAGCCCGCCACCGAGGAGGTCGTCGAGGGCGTCGTATCCGGTCGGGATGAGTTCCGGATCGAACGTTCGGTTGTCGTGTTCCGGAATGATTTGCGCGTAGACCTCGATCCCGTCCTTGCGGATCTCGAGACCGTGGGTGCCGTCGACCTGTCCGAGCCCGCGATGTTTCGAGACCGCGATCCGACGTTCGTGCTCGTCGAGATACAGGTTAATGACGCCGTCACTAATCGATTCGAAGTCGTCGTGCCTGGTTTCGGCGGTTCCCTCCCTGTTGAGCGTTCGCGTGGCGACAGTTGTCACCTGCCGGTCTCGGAGGAATCGGATGAGCGACTGCAGCCGCTTGCGGTACTGGTACTGGTCCTGTTCCACGTACTGCAGTTGTGTGATCGGATCGATGAGAATCCGGTCCGGGTCGACATCCTCGATCACCTGTTTGATGTCCTTCGTGAACCGCTCGGATTCGACCTCGGTCGCCTCGACCAAGTTATACGACTTGTCCTCGGCGAAGAAGTCCGTCCCCGGCCCGATGTCGAGAAAGTCGGCGTCTCGGATACCGACACCCAACTGTGCTGCGTTGACGAGAATATCGTGTTTAGACTCCTCACCGTGGATGTAGACGACCGTCTCGTCGACGTCGAGTCCCGTCCGCAGGAAGTGCTGTCCGAGAAGCGACTTTCCCGTCCCCGAAACGCCCTGTACGAGATAGGTTCTACCCTTGACGTACCCGCCGTTGAGTAGGTTGTCTAACTCGGGGATACCCGATGCGACTAACTCGATCCCCTCTGCCAGTGGTTCGCCGGTGGCATCGGACATAGTGTCTTATTACCCGTGTTAGGAGATCGAGTGATATAACAATAATTACTAGCTAATTTCATATTCATCCGCTTGATGCGACGGATCCCACCACTGAGGGTCCGCCCGTCAGAGAGGCCGAACGCAAGCTGTTAGCGTGATTTCCTTACGGCGAGGAGGATGTCTCAGAGACGTTATCGCTCTCTAAACTCCACCGTGTAGCCGTTGTCGCGAAGTGCTTCCACAAGCTCGTCATCGGGCTCGATCCTGAATTCGTGGAACGAGTTGGTCGGGCTATCAGCCGAATAGAGGTCAGAGTCAATGTTGTCCGGTATCTCGTTTTGATGCGTATCCTCTTGGACAATAACCGGTTGACTGGGGACCTGCTCGGAACCGTTGGCTTCTGTCATTCTGGTATCTACCCTTACAGCTATTCGGCTATTTGTATTCCGATCCTCGTTTGTCTGAGATGGCCATTTGGCGATGTCGGTCCGCCGACGCGATACCGATTCGGCGCGGTTCTATGCCACCTTCACGGATCTGTTGAGCGGTTTCGCCCGAACGTAGTTTTAAGAGGCTCTACAGACAAGTGGTGTTGACCGAGGCGGCCTCCCCGCCTTACCCCACTGAGGCGGTATCGGGATTCGCCATTTCGTCGCGGAAGACACCCTTCCATCAGACGACGTTTCCCGACCGCCTGAGGGACCTCCGGTCCCTCTCCGTTCGCGGCGGGGCGGATGTCGCGTCGTTGCCGCGTATGCGGAGCGTGCGCAGCGACGTTGGTGCTGTCCGTATCACATGAGCCGACCTAACCCGACACCGGACGAACTCCTCACATCAGCGCTCACTAATCCGGAGTCGTTTGACTCTGCACGGACCGCAAGACTGATCGCGCAGTTAGAGCGTGACGACCCCCAGGTTCGGCGCGCGGCATCCTGGGCGATCCGGTTTGTAACTGCGGAGTCTCCGTCGCTCGCCGACCGCTGTGCCGGGCGGTTCCGACGGGCGCTTCGTAACACCGACGCTCAATCGGATGTCCTCCGAACGCTCTCAGTTGTCGCCGAACACAACCCGGAGGCTGTCGCCGAGATACTCGACGGAGCGGTCGAAGAGGACATAATCGACCGATTCGTCGGACGAAACGTGATTGCCGGTTACCGGCCGCCAGAGCCGGGATCCGATGGGACCGTGATCGCTGATGAGGGCGATGAAATGGCTCCCGGGACCGAGACGGTCGGCACCGAAGAGGATGAAGAACGCGGCGGGTCCGAGCAGAAGGGGTCTGGCTCCGACACTGCCTCCAGCGAGGAGTCGGACGGGACCTCTCTCGGCCGGCCACCCACCAACTCACCGGCGAAGCCGCCGCGCCTCGACCGATCGCTGACCGCGTACGAACCGATCACCCCGGACACGCAAATCGGGGGCCGACTACACGCGGTGGTACGGTTCGCCGTGGACGGTCGGGAGTTCACCGGGATCCGACAGCGCTTACAAGCGATCGACGGCGTCGACCGCGACGCGTTTCACAGTGCCGTTAACCGATGGTGCCGGATCGACGATCACGACGCAGTCGTCTCCGTCATCGACCACGGCACCCAGCCGACACCGTGGCTCGTTACCGAGCGAAGCACCACGGAGTCGCTCACGGAGCGGGACACACCGCTCTCGTCGCCGGAAGCGCGGTGGGTGCTCTATCAGATCGCCGACGCGCTCAGCTACGCACACGCCGCCGGCGTGTTACACGGTGGTCTTCATCCGGGCACAGTCGCGTCGGCAGAGACCGTCGAAGACGCCGACGCGTGGAAGTACCCCCGCGTCGACGACTGGCAGCTCGACAACCTGTTCGGCTCGAGCGAGCCCCACGCAGACGTGCCGCGTCGATACGCCGCGCCGGAGCACGTCTCCCCCGACCGGTTCGGCGGTGTCGACACCGCAAGTGATATCTACGGGGTCGGAGTCATCGGCTACCAGCTGCTGACCGGGCGCGCACCGCTCCGCGATGGCGGAGAGATTCGCCCCGCGTCTGCGGTCGCTCCCAACGTGCCTGACCGACTGTCGACGACTCTCACCAAGTGCCTCAGAACGGCCAAAATGGAACGATATGCCTCTGCTGCGGCGCTCAAACGCGACCTGGCAGCGGCGGACAACAGATGAGTGGCACAGGCCCTGTCGGCGTCGGCGACCCCGTTACTGCCGTCTCTCTGTCTCGACGCATGGCCGGTACTGTGCCGGGACTCGTCGGGACGACACCGAGTGCATCTGGGGCCGGAGTCACCCGGTTCGTCGCGGCGGTGCTCGTGTTCGTCGCCTGTCTCGGGACGACGTGGTATGCGCTCGCGAACGCGAGACACGAAACGCACGACACGCTCGTGTGGCGGTACGTCGCACTGTCCACGACGGTCGGCGGCGTCTACGCGGCGCTGCTGATCGTTGAACTGGTTACGCCGGAGGCTGGGACGGTGATTCGAGCGTTCAGGCTGCTTGCACAGCTGTTCTTCGTCATCTTCCTTGCGCTGTCGCTGCGAGAACTGTACTACGCACAGCCCACGACCTCCGACGAAGGCGAACTGGTGTCGCTCTCGACCGCACGCCGGATCGAAACCGGGTTCATGCTGCTTGCGGTGGTGCAATTTCCGGTCGTCGTTTTGATCGGTCCGGCAGGGGTTGCGCGAGCGGTCCTCGGACTCGCAGCCGTCGCGTTCACCGTCTACGGTGTTTCGTTCGGGCAGGCGATTCGCGCTCGTCGGCTGACCCACGGTACCGTCCTCGACGTTACCGTCACGTACACAATCGCCGTCCTGCTCTCCGTTGGCGCGGTAACGATCACCGAGAGCGCCGTCGTCGTTGCAGTGCCCCAAGCCGCCGTCGACGGGGCAGTAAACGTGCTCTTAGTCATGGTCGGCTCGTTTCTCATCAGCCTGATCATCCGGCTGAAACGTAGCGCAGACGCGGCCGGTGGAACGGCGGGTTGAGGCGGGCGAGCGCAGTTGCATTACTGAGGCCGGACGGCCTACTTTGCCCGAACTGAGGTGACCCACATAACGACCTCTCGAGCGGACGCGAGCAGACGGCGCGCTCGTCGAGTGGGACCTCACGTCCCTCGGCGAGGGCGATCCGGGCTTGATGCTGCCGTTCCTCATTAGCGACCGAACCCCCCCGAGAGCGTCCCACATCGCCGTCGTACGTTTATACGCTGGCGGCCGATCGAGGGGTATGGACGCACTCGTCGTCGGCGGGGGGATCGTCGGGGTTTCAACGGCGTACTCGTTGGCCGACCGCGGCGTGAGTGTGACGCTCGTCGAGAAGGGGTCACTCGGCAACGAGAGCACCGCTCGGTCGGTCGGTGGGATCCGGTCGCAGTTCTCCACGCGTGTGAACGTCGAACTCTCGCTGGCCAGCAAGGAGGTGTGGAACGCCTTCGAGGACCGATTCGGCGTGGACATCGGGCTTCGAAAGAACGGCTACCTGTTTCTCGCCCGGACGGAAGACGCCGCCGAGCAGTTTCGCGAGAACGTCGAGATGCAACGCGTACTCGGCGCGGAAAGCGAACTGCTCACCCCAACGGAGGCGACTGAACGCTGTCCGGGACTCGACCCGGAGCCGTTCGTCGCGGCGACGTACAACCCCGACGACGGGATCGCCGATCCGAACCTCGCCGTCCGAGGGTACGCCGAGGCCGCCCGCGAACTGGGCGTCGACGTCCGAACGAAGACGGCCGTCACAGAGCTCCATCGCGAGGGGGACCGCGTCGTCGGCGCTGACCTCCGACCGGTCGGCGGGGAGGAACCCGAGCGTCGCGAGGTCGACTGCGTCGTCAACGCGGCGGGCGCGTGGGCCGCGAAAATCGGCGCGATGGCCGGCGTCGATCTCTCGATCGCGCCCCGACGGCGGCAGATCGCCGTGGTCGACCCGACGCCGCCGGTCCCCGAGTCGGTCCCGCTGACGATCGACCTCGAGACGGGGTCGTACTTCCGGCCCGAGCGGGACGGAGTCGCGCTTGTCGGCGGTCACTTCGACGGAGACGACCCCGACCAGGACCCCGACGCCTACGACGAGCGGATGGACATCTCGTGGGCGGCGCGCGCGGTCGAGAGCGCCGCGGAGTACACCGACTACTTCGGGCCCGATACCCGGATCAAACGCGGCTGGGCCGGGCTGTACGCGGTGACACCCGATCGCCACCCGATCGTCGAGGAGACGGTGCCCGGCCTCGTGACCGTCGCCGGCTTCTCCGGACACGGATTCCAGCACGCACCCGCCTCCGGGCGGATCGCCGCCGATCTCGCCGTCGACGGAAAAACGGACCTCCTCGACGTCTCGCCGCTTTCGGGCGACCGGTTCGAGCGCGGTGAGACGCTCACCGAGCGAAGCGTCGCCTGAACGAGACGATTCAGCATCTTTCAAGGCGGAGCCTCCGGCCTCAAGGAGCGAGGGCTTCCGACGCTCAGTCAGAAGCGCGACGCGAGTAGGCCGGAGAGGAAGCCGACACGGTGGGAACCAAACAACGTGGCTGACGATGACTGACTCGCCACTCGGTACGCTTTTTTCGGAAGAGGTTGTGGAACCAGTTAGTGATACCGTCGCACAAGTCGCCGGTATCACGGGCCGCAGTAGCCCGGCCCCTGAATGGTGGGGACGCCGACCCCGAAGGTCGTCCGGTACGGGTGAGGAACGACCTTCCTCCCCGGCGACAACTGACGGCGAGTCCCACATCAAAGCCCCACCCTCAACGAGCGAACCCGTCCGGGTGAGCGAAGTAGGCTGGGGTCGGTTACTTGACGTCGACGATTTCGACGTCGAACGTCAGCGTCTCGCCGGCGAGGCGCGGGTTGAAGTCCACTCGGACGACCTCCTCGTCGACGTGGACGACTTCGCCTTGGCTGCCGTTCTGCGCCTCGAGGTACGTGCCCTCTTCGGGCGTCTGGCCGCCGAGCATCTCTCTGAGCTCGTCGGTTTCGAACTCCTGAACATTCTCGTCGCTGGGCTCGCCGTAGGCCTTCTCCGGCGGAATCGTCAGGGTTTCGCTCTCCCCGGCCGCCAAGCCGATCAGCCCCTCTTCCATCCCTTCGATGACCTGTTCGTCACCGACGTCGACCGTCAGCGGCGCGTACTCTCGGTCGGGTTGGGCCTCGGCGAGACCCGTCTCTTCAGCGACGGACTGTCGGGAGGTGTCGAACACGGTTTCGTCGTCAAGTCGGCCGGTGTACTCGAGCGTAACAGAATCGCCGGTTTCTATCGTCATACGAATATAACGGGTGCCACACGGAAATGCTGTTGCATCGAGCGCGAGCAGGCGCTGTGCATCGCGCGGAGCCTCGTCGAGCAACAGGCGTTCGATCCGGCGGACGTTGCCAAGCGGTTCGTCGCGTGGTACGTTAGTGACCCGTTCGACACCGGGCACATGACCATAAAGTCGTTGAGTCGACTGAAACACCGACGAAAGGGACGAAACAGGCCAGCACGTCTGGGAGGCGAGACCCCCGTTGCTCGATTCGGGCAAACGGCCCGGCATAGATGCACGAACGGCATCGGGCAACGGAGAGATACAAACACTAACGCTCATTGTAGTGATTGATTTTGACTGTATGTGTTTGTTTTTGCGCAAGATTTAAGTAGGCCGTCGAATCACGTATGATTGTTCATGTCAGAACACAACTCACAGACGAGGCGGCGCTTCCTGATCGGTTCGGGCGCGGCCGGGGCGACCGCACTGGCGGGATGTACAGGCGGATCGGACAACCAGCCGGACTCCACTAACACGACCGAAGGAGACGGAACGACGACCGGCGGGAGCGCGAGCAGCGACGAGATGGCGGACAAGATCGTGTTCTACAACGCCGGGAGTCTCCAGTACGACCCCGGGACGGCGGAGAACATCGAGCGGTTCGAGGAGGAGACCGGCATCACCGTGGAGGTGAACGAGGTGCCGTGGAACAACCTCAAGACGAGTCTAACGACCATCTGGCGCAACCAGTCTTCGAAGGTCGACGTGTTCAACGGGCCGACGTGGTGGCTCGCTGACTTCGTCAGTTCGGGCTGGCTCGACCCGCTCGGGCTCCCGGACTCTCACCTGAACAAGTTCCCGGACAACCTCGTCGACCTCGTCACGTTCGACGGGCAGGCGTACATGGCTCCGGAGTTCGGCAAGTGGGGTACCTTCCTCTACGACACCCAGAAGGTCGAATCACCGCCGGACACGTGGGACGACGTTCTGTCGATGAACGTCGACGGCGTGAACAATTTCGGCTTCACGTGGGCGAATAAGAGCGTTTTCACGTTCAAACAGTTCCTCTATCAGGCCGGCGGCCAGCTGTTCGACGGCAACCAGCCGGCCTTTCAGGACGCCGGCATGGAGGTGCTGGAGTTCTTCGGTGGGCTCCGCGAGCAGGGGGCACTGCCAGACGGCATCTCGTCGATGGGCGAGGGCGGTGTCGGCGACGCGTTCGTCGGCGGCCAGTTCGCCACGGTTGAGTCGTGGACGCCGCTCGCGGCCCGCGCGATGGGTGCCGATGGGTGGAGCAAGGACCGTCTCGGTAGTGCAAAGCCCCCGAAGGGCCCCGAGTCGCGGGCAACGTTCCAGGACACGAACGGCATCTCCGTCTCTGCGTTCTCGAAGCGTAAGAACGCTGCAAAGGAGTTCGCCCGCTTCATGACGACCCAGCAGTCGAGCAAGACGAACATGCTCGTCGAGGGGAACCCCTCGGTCGTCCCGTCAGTGTACGAGGACAGCGAGGTGCAGTCGGAGTACCCGTCGTGGCTCCTCGAAGACATGCGGTTCAACTTGGAGAACGCGATGAGCGAGACCTACCTCGCCCAGCCGCAGGTCGACGACTACATCTCCGAACAGGTCACGCCGGCGCTACTCGGCAAAAAGGAACCGCAGGCGGCACTGCAGGCTGCCAACGATAACATCGTCTCCCTGTACGAAGACATCGGACTGCTCTGAGACGGTCGACGCATGGACACGAACACACTCCGGCGGCGCGTCGACAGCCTGTTCGTCCCCCTGACGGTGGGACCGACAGTACTGTGGATCGCGGCCATCATCATCTACCCGACGCTCAAGCTGCTCTGGAGCAGTCTGTTCTGGACTAACCCGATCTCCCAGCAGAAGGAGTTTGTCGGGTTCCGGAACTTCCGTCGACTGCTGTTCGCGGAGGAGGGCGGCGTCCTCAGCGTCTTCGCCCCGGATTTCGTGCAGTTCACCACCCACACGCTAGTGTACGTCGGGTTTAGCGTCACGATCTCCTTCGTGCTCGGATTGGGCATCGCGCTCCTGCTCGACAAGGACCTCGAAGGGCGCGGCTGGTTCCGGACGGCAGTGATCGTCCCGTGGATCCTGCCGTACGTGATGAGCGGACTGATGTGGCGCTGGATGTTCCAAGCGCAGTACGGCGCGATCAACGGTGTGCTGACCCAGTCCGGACTGCTGGCAAACCCCATCCCGTTCTTCTCGGACGGGACGACCGCGATGTTCGCGCTGATCGTCGCGGACGTGTGGGTGTTCACGCCCTTCATCATCATCATCCTGCTGGCGGGACTTCAGAACGTCCCCGAACAGTTGTACGACGCGGCCGAGGTGGACGGAGCACGTCGGTTCTCCCGGTTCTGGAACGTCACCTACCCGTTCCTGAAGCCGTCGATCTTGGTCGCCCTGACGATCCGTATCATCTTCGACATCCGAGCGCTGGACCTCGTCTGGGTGATGACGAAGGGCGGGCCTGGAAAGGAGACGGAAGTGTGGGCATCGTGGCTCTACCGCACCGCGCAGGTATTCGGTAAACCCGGCGAGGGGGCGGCACTCGGCGTCGTCATGCTTGCCGTGACGTTCGGCGTCGTCGCAGTCCTGTACAAGACCTTTGGAGACACCCCATACGCATGAGTACCGACACAAACACCGTCGAACGAGTCCGCAGTCTGCTCGCCTTCGACACTGATAACGAGTGGCCGAGCGTCGTCCGCGAGCGATTGGTTGCGTACGCGCTCCTGTCGCTGTACGTGTTCGTGGTGTGGTTCCCGATCTACTACATCTTCATCACGAGCATCCAGCCGACGGCCGAGGTGCTGTCCCTGCCGGTGAACTTTATTCCCCAGCAGGTGACGGCCGCCAACTACGTAGAGATCTTCCAAGACCGCCCCTTCGAGCTGTACACGGTCAACAGCCTCGTGGTCGCCACGACCACGACTGTCGTCTGTGTGACCCTCGGCACGCTCTCGGGGTATACGTTCTCGCGGTACAACTTCCTCGGGAACAAGGCGCTCCTGCTCTCGATTGTCGCCGCACGGATGATCCCGCCCATCGCGCTGATCGTCCCGTTCTTCGAGATTATGAGCCAGCCCCCGCTGATCGGTGGAATCACCGGAAGTCTCTACGACACGCGCATCGCTCTGATCCTGACGTACACGTTCTTCAACCTCCCGTTTAGCGTCTGGATCATGAAGAATTACTTTGATGGTGTGCCCCGCTCGCTCGACGAGCAGGCACAGGTCGACGGTTGTTCTACATGGGAGGGATTCGTGAAGGTGATCCTGCCGATGGCGAAACCCGGGATCGCGGCGACGGCCATCCTCGCGTTCATCTTCTCGTGGAACGAGTTCGTTTTCGCCTTAGTCCTCACCTCCTCGGAGCAGTCACAGACGCTGCCAATCGCAGTGTCGCTGTTCGTGGCAGACGATTTCGTGGACTGGGCGCATCTCGCGGCCGGCGGGATGATCGCGGCGATCCCCGGCATCCTGTTCGGTCTGTTCTTCCAGCAGTACATCGTCAGCGGCCTCACACAGGGGGCAGTCAAGGAATGATTCACACGACACATGCAGACGGCGGTGGTATCGATGGCTGAAGTGACACTCCGGAACCTGGTGAAGGAGTTCGACGACGTGACGGCAGTCGACGGGGTGTCGCTCGACATCCCCGACGAGTCGTTCACCGTCCTCGTGGGCCCCTCTGGCTGTGGCAAGACGACGACGCTCCGGTTGATCGCTGGCCTCGAGCGCGCCACCGACGGAGAGATCGAGATCGGCCGCGAGCTCGTCAACGACCAGCGCGCCTACGAACGGGACATCGCCATGGTGTTCCAGAACTATGCGCTGTACCCGCACATGTCCGTCCGCGAGAACATGCGGTTCGGACTCGAACAGCACGGTATCGACGAGGACGTGATCGGCGAGCGCGTCGACGAGGCGGCTGACCTCCTCCAGATCGGCGAGTTGCTTGATCGTCGTCCGGCAGAACTGTCCGGCGGCCAGCAGCAGCGCGTCGCTCTCGGACGGGCCATCGTCCGGGAGCCGGAGGTGTTCCTGATGGACGAACCGCTGTCGAACCTGGACGCAAAACTCCGGATCCAGATGCGCGCGGAGCTGAACAAGCTCCACGAGGCACTGTCGACGACGACGGTGTACGTCACTCACGACCAGGTGGAGGCGATGACACTCGGCGACCGGATCGCCATCATGGACGGCGGCCAAATCCAGCAGGTCGGTCCGCCGACCGTCGTCTACGACAACCCCCGGAACCGGTTCGTTGCCGACTTCCTCGGAAGTCCGTCGATGAACTTCCTCGAGGGTGAGCTGTCGAGGGACGACGGAGCGTTCGTTCTCGACGTCGGCCCCATCGAACACCACGTCCCCGAGCAGTACGCGGCCGACCTGCGGGGGTACGAGGACGAGCGGGTGACGCTCGGCGTCCGCCCGGAGGACATCACCCTCCGACCGGACGGCGTCCCCGCGACGGTGAACGTCGTCGAACCGCAAGGCGAGAAGACCGTTCTCGAACTCGCACTCGGCGATCAGGTCTTGAAAGCATCCGTCGAACCGGGCATTCCAGTCGAGATGAACGACCGCGTGAGCCTCGACTTCGACCGTGACTCGATCCACTACTTCGCCGAGGACGGGAGCTGTCTCACGTACTCGCCCGACGCCGTGGAACGTAGCCAGCGGACGGGAGATCACGCCGCGGTCACCGTGACAGAGGAAGGGGACTGATCGACGATGCGCGTCGTGACCACGCGGGAAGTCGGGACCGATGTGGTCATGCTCGGTTTCGGGCTCCTGCTCGTCGCCGTGGCCGTCGGGCAGTTGCTCGGCCGCGTCTACGGCGGGGCGATCGTCGCTGGGACCGGCGCGATACTATCGTTTTCGTTCGCCGTGCTACTGAACTGAACGTGTGCGAGCGAAAACCAGATAATCCCCCGAACCGTGTCCTACAGTAGTGGATACGTCAGTGCATGTTACCTGCTGAACGGAAACGGAAGATTGTGGACACTGTCGTCGACCGTGACGGTTGCTCGGTGGCGGAGCTCTCGGAGATGCTCGACGTCTCGAAGGCGACGATCAGACGTGATCTGAGCGATCTCGAAGACGAGGGGCGGATCGAACGCTCCCACGGCGGGGCGCTCCCGGTTCGGACCGTCGCCAGCGAGCAGTCGTACAGTCAGCGTGGCGTCCAGAACCTCGACGCGAAGCGAGCCATCGCGGCGCGCGCGAGCGAGGAGTTTCACGAACGACAGGTCGTCTTCTTCGACGCGGGGACGACGACGATGGAAGTCGCCCGAGAGGTCCCGCCGGATGTGGAGTTCATCGCTGCGACGAACTTCCCGGAACTGGCACTCGAACTGGCGGACGACGAACGCGACGTGAAGCTGACGGGCGGCACGCTCCGCCCGCAGACGAAGGCCTTGGTCGGGCCGACCGGTGAGGCGTTCATGGAGAAGAAGAACTTCGATCAGGTGTTCCTCGGGACGAATGCGATCCACCCCGAGGCCGGTTTGACGACGCCGAACGAGGACGAGGCCCGCATGAAGGAACTGATGTGTGCGACCGCCCAGCGGGTCGTCGTCGTCGCCGACGCCTCGAAGCTCGGGCGGACCTCATTCGTGCGATTCGCCGACTTGGAAACGCTCGATCTGCTCATCACCGACGCCGTGGTCGAGGGCGAGATGCGTGAGGCCTTCGAGACGGCGGGCGTCGACATCGTCAGCGTCAGTACGAACGACGGAGAGAGCGTCGGATCAGACGACGGAGAGAGCGTCAGTACGGACCACAAGAGCGACTGACTCAGAGATGATTCTGACCGTCACCCTGAACCCAGCCGTCGATCACACAATCAACGTCGACGGCGAGTTAGATCCCGAGCGTGTCAATCGCGGGAACGTGGCCCGCTACGATGCCGGTGGCAAGGGGATCAATGTCTCGAAGTACCTCACCGGACTGGGTGCGGAGACGGTCGCCACGGGCATCGTCGGTGGATTATTCGGCGAGTACGTCGCCAGACAGCTCTCGCGGACGAAAACACCGCACGACTTCGTCGAGATGTCCGGCTGTACCCGGCTAAACACGACGATTCTTACCGACGACAAAGAGTACAAGATCAACCAGTCGGGCAACGGTGTCACCCGCCAGACGACCCAGGCGGTGATCGACACAGTCCGCGAGTACGACCCCGAGGTGGTCGTCGTCGCCGGAAGCCTCCCACCGGGTGTCGGCCCGGCGACGATCGACCGTATCGCCGATGCGGGCGATTGGGACACCGCCGTGGACGTGGGGGGACACCTGCTCGAGCGACTCCGCGTGGACTGTGCGCTCGCAAAGCCGAACCAACAGGAACTGGCGACGGCCACCGGAATGGAAACCGACACCGTCGAGGACTGTATCGCAGCTGCGAACGCGCTCCGGGAGACCGGCTTCGAGCGCGTCGTCGCCTCGCTCGGGGCGGACGGTGCCGTGCTCTCGACGGCCGCCGAGACGTTCTACGTTCCGGCCGTGGGGGTTGAGGTGGTCGACACCGCCGGCGCGGGCGACGCGATGCTCGCAGGCATCGTCCACGCCTTGACGCGTGGCTTCTCCGACGAGCGGGCGCTCCAGTACGGGACGGCCGTTGCCGGCCGGTCCGTCACCGTCCCCGGCACGTCCGCTCCGGACCTGAGTGGGATGGACGAGGTGGCACGCGACCTGCACGTCCGATCGGGCTGAGCAGACCCCTATTCACGCCGGTCGTCGATCTCGCCTCGCACTGTCATCGTCTCCCGGTGTAGTGGTGAAGACGAACCGGTTCGCACACAAACACACAGGTTCAGAAAAGGTTTTGAACGATACTGATAATCTATGGGTGATTGGCATGAGAAGTGAGGTCGGTGGATCGAACGGGTGGCTGCGACCGACGCGGGAGCACCTGCTGACCGGTGTCACCTACATGATCCCGTTCGTCACGATCGGGGGTATCTTCCTCGCACTGGGGTACACGCTCGGCGACCCGACGACGATCGGTGGCAACGAGGGGACGATCCCGTGGTATTTCGTCACTGTCGGGTCACTAGCGCTCGGGGCGATGGTGCCGATTCTCGGGGGATTCGTCGCCTACGGCGTCGCCGATAGGCCCGGGCTGGCACCGGGGTTCGTCCTCACCGCACTCGTGACCGACGCCCGACTGATCCGATCGACTGGGACCCTGCTGGGCATCAACACTGGTGACGCGCAGGCGGGGTACATCGGGGCACTTGTCGTCGGCTTACTCGCGGGGGTCGCGGCGCGGTGGGCGACGAATCGGAAGTTCCCGCCTGCATTTCGGCCGCTGGTCTCGGTACTTGCCGTTCCGGTGGCGGTCACAGGCTTGCTCGCACCGTTCGTTCTCGTCCTTGGGGTCCCCATCGCGCTCGGTGCGAGCGTGATCGAGTCGTTCGTCCGGAACGCGGCCGGCGTACCGTTGCTCGCGTTCGGCTCGGTGTTGGGGGCGATGATGGCCGCCGATCTCGGTGGCCCGATCAACAAGGTGGCGTACGTCTTCGCGGTTGGTCTCCTTCCGGAACTGCTGTTCCAACCGATGGCCGCAGTGATGATTGCCGGAATGGTCCCCCCGCTCGGATTCGGCATCGCGCACCTGGCCGTACCGAGTCGGTTCCCTGATATCGACCGTCAGCAGGCCCGAGCAGCGGTTATATCCGGTTTCTCGTTCGTGACCGAGGGTGCACTTGTCTACACCGCGGACCAGGGGAGTCGGCTCGACCTCTCGTGTGTTCTCGGTGGCGCGACTGCGGGCGCAGCGGCAATGTATCTCGGTGTCTCTGTACCCGCTCCTCACGGAGGGATTCTCGTTGTGCCACTGACGAACGCGCCCTTAAACTTCCTCGGAGCGCTGGCAGCCGGAGTCGTCGTGACCGCACTCGCCAGTGTCGTGCGTCAGCCGGCCCCACAATCCATGGCGGTGACCGATGACGACTGAACTACCGCTCGACCCCGACTCCGTCATCACCGAATGTCTCGTTCAACTCTCCGAACTCCCAACCGAGAAGACCGCCTGTATTGAAGAACTGCTCTCGCTCGCTGTCGCCGCTGGACGCGTCACCAACCTCGAGGCGGCCCATGAGTCGATCTTCGCCCGTGAGGCGACTGCAACGACCGCGATGGGTAACGGGATCGCCATGCCACACGCGAAGACGGCCGCGGTCGAGACGCCGACGGTCGTCTTCGGTCGCTCACTGTCGGGCGTCGGATACGAGACGCCAGATGGCGAGCCGGTGGAACTCGTGGTGCTCCTTCTAATGCCTGCGGACGCGATCGATGCCCACCTGACGGTCCTCTCGCAGATCTCCCGATCGCTCGTCGATCCCGCGGTCCGGGATCACCTCCGAGATGCACCCGACGCGTCGGCAGTCGTCACGACACTCCGATCGGCACTCGTCGGCGAGGCGGATGCCGGGTCCGAAAAGACATAAGTAACCACGCGGAGCAGACCTAGAACATGGAGATCGTCGCCGTTACCGCCTGTCCAACGGGAATCGCCCACAGCCAGATGGGCGCGGAGGCGCTCGAACGCGCGGCGACCGACGCGGGCCACGAGATCCACGTCGAGGTGCAGGGGGCGATGGGGACCGAGAACGGCCTGACGACGGACCAAATCGAGACGGCCGACGTCGCGCTGGTCGCCGCCGATATCCGGGTAGACACGGACCGCTTCGCGGCTCTTCCGACGGTGAACGTCTCCGTGAGCGAGGCGGTCACCGACCCCGAGGGATTGATCGACCGCGCAGCTCGATCCGCACACGATGCGGACCCACGGACAGAGACGACTCCCGAGTCGCGAACCGATGGGTCCCACGGACTACTGGCGCGGATCATGCGCCTGTTACGATGAGCCGGCGACTGAGGGGACCGCGGCGGCGACGGACGCGAGGGCGAATCCTCACTCCGGATAGAGCCCGAACGCGCCCGCAGCGACGACGCGCAGGTCATTGATTTCGACGAACACCTGTACTGCGAGGCGAGCCGATCCACGTCCATTCCACGCACTCCGAGGCGGTCGACCGGGCCCTCTCAAGCCAGTTCTCACGGAGCGGACACGAACGGCTCAGAACGTCAAGCCGGAGGCCTGCCGAGATGCCGTCAAGTTACCAAAAATCAGTATTGTATTGCGTTCTGATATTTATGGGGTGTGACCCACTCCGAACCGGCGCTGATCGTCCACGGTTCGCCGCGACTCGCAACTCACTCGTCGCCGTTCGCCTCAGTTCCCTCCGCGCAGCCGCAGCCGCCGCGTCGGATCAGCTCCCCCACCGGCGCGTCGGCCCCGCAGTTCGGGCAAACGGCACGCACGTCGACGAGCACGTCGTAATCGCCCCGATCCAGTTCCTCCGCGTTCGCGAGCGAGGAGATGGCCGACTCGGCGACCGCCGAAACCCGTCCCTGAAGCTTCTCGATGGTCTCGACCTTTCGGTCGGCGATGTCGTCTTTCGCCGCCGGGAGGCTCGCCTCGCGCTCCTGAGTGAGGTACGTGTGGATCGCCTGGTGGGTGACGAAGTCGCCGGTCAACTCGTCGACGTCGACGCCCTCGCGTTCGAGACGGCGACGCGCCCGCGTCGCCGATGACCCGGAATCGCCACGGAGGGCCTCGTACGTGGTCGAAACGTCGACGCTGAGCGACGAGACGCTCGCCCCGCGGAGGGCCGCCTCCAGCACCGCTTCGTTGAACTCGTCGGCGAGGTCCCGCAGGCTCGTCCGCTCACCTGCCTCGCCGGTCCACGCGGCCTCCAAGCTCTCGCCCATGTCGTCGAGGTCGTACTCCCGAATCACGCGTGCGACCTTCGTGTTCGTGCCGCTCGTTTCGGTGGTCATAGTCGGATTTGGGCCCCGAGCATGACAAAATCAT
The DNA here is from genome assembly GCF_051194165.1 of Halorubrum shenae. Classification (NCBI taxonomy): domain Archaea; kingdom Methanobacteriati; phylum Methanobacteriota; class Halobacteria; order Halobacteriales; family Haloferacaceae; genus Halorubrum; species Halorubrum shenae. The sequence goes on from NZ_JBLZNI010000013.1 coordinate 48,975, forward strand.
CGGTGTCCCGACCGGGTGATCCACCGCACCGACCCGCGGAATCCAATTTGAAGGACCAGCGGGCTGAACCGGCTCCGTCGATCGCCCGACGGTGTCGACAGCATCCGCGATTTGCGATCGTCTCTCCCTCAGAAAGATATTGAAGGAATAGTATATTTTAACGCAACTACCAAAAGACTGTCTTATCAAACGCAGTGTGCAGAATGGACCTGGGCCGCGGCGCTATCGAGTTCATCAAGAGCGACCGAAGGCCACCGGCTGCTCTGACAGTCCGACCGAGAAGCATTACAAAACTAACTTTGTAATTGTGTACCGCTCCCCGAACGCCCCTCGAACGCCCCTGCAGAACGAGAAGCGGGGGGCGATACCCGCAGGTCCGGCGTGTGACTACCGATCGATCAGTCGATGCTCTCGATGTAGGTGTACTCGCCGGAGAGCGCGGCAGCGTCCTCCGGCAGGAGCGCGGCGATGAGGTAGTCGGCGTGCGTCCGGAAGTAGTCGACGACGCGTGCGATTCGGTCCGAGTCGATGGCCTCGAGCGAATCGAGCAGGACGAACGGGACCGTCTCGTGGACGTCGTGGACGAGGTACCCCGCGAGCGCGAACACGAGTCCCGTCACCTCGCGCTCGCTCTCCGAGAGGTGGTCTACCGTGTCCTCGTAGGCGGTCCCGTCCGGCGAGGAGCGGACGATGTGCAGGTCGAACCGGGTCCGTGTGACCTTGCGGCGCCCTTCGCGGACCTCCGTCTCTCGGCGTTCGATCCAAATTCGGTCGAGGTTCTCGTACTCCAAGATGTCGAGGACGGTCTCCATGTGCTCGTTGAACCCCTCGACGGCGTTCTCCTCGATGCGGTCGACGCGCGTCCGCAGCTCCGTCAGCCGGTCGGCGAGTTCCTCGCGTTCGGCCTTCAGGTCGTCTCGGCGCTCGATCGCGGTCTCCCGCTCGTCGATCTCGTCGTCGATCTCGTCGATCTCGCCTTCGAGTCGCTCGACCCGGAGTTCGATCCCGTTCGCCTCGCGGTGAAGCTCCAGCGCCTCGTCGTACCCGTCGACGTCGACCGACTCGGCCTCCGCTTCCCGCTCCTCGATCTCGTCTCGTTTCGACTCGATCCGCGCTTCGAGGTCCGCGATCCGCGACTCGGTCGACTCGATCTCGGTCTCGACCGTGTCGAGCCGCTCTTCGGCGCGCTCGATCTCGCGTTGCGCCTCGCGGATCGATGACTGTCGGTCGGTGAGTTCCTGTATCTCCGCGCGGATCTCGTTGCGCTCGTCGAGCTTGTCGGACCGAAGTTCCCGAAGCCGGTCGAGGGTGGCCTCGATCTGCTCGGCTTCGACCTCGGATCCACAGGTCCAGCAGACCGTCTGGTCGCCCGCGGTCAGCGCGCCGGTCGGGTCGTCGCTGATCGGTTCTTCGTCGATGTCGATGTCGATCCCCGAGCCGTCCACCATGTCCTCGTTGAACCCGATAACGCTTCCCAGCTCGCTGATGTCGTCGTCGAGGGAGCGCTTCCGGCGCCGAAGCTCGTCGATACGCCCGGCGAGGCGGTCCGCGTTCCCTTCGGGACCCTCGGCCTTCTCGACCGTCTCTCGAAGCTCCTCGCGTTCCGACTTCAGCTCCGTGAGGGTCGAGCGCTCGGTTTCGAGGTCGAACTCGAGATCGTCGAGCTCGGACCGGGCGTCGCGGACCCGCTGGAACGCCTCCTCCATCTCCTGTTTCCGCGTCCGACTCTCTTCGACCCCGGTGTCGAGGTCGTCGAGCTCTTCGCGTACCGACGCGAGATCTTCTTCTGCCGCCTCCAGCTCTTCGACTTTCGCGCGGCGGTCTGCTTCGAGGTCGGGCAGGTCGCGTTCGAGGCTGTCGAGTTGTTCGATCTCGGACTCCAGACCGTCGCGCTCGCGCTTGCACTCACGGATCTCGGCGTCGATCGCGTCCGTGTCGATCGGGCGCATGATGATATCGTGGAGGTCGTCGCCGCGCGCTACCGCCCGGCGCGCCTCGTTGCCTTCCAGCAAGAACGCGAACAGGTCGGCGAGTTCCGGATCGTCCAGGTAGGGATCACCGCCGAAGGCGACGGAACTACCGCGGCGTTCTAGGCTCCGCGTGTACGTCTCGCCGCCGAGTTCGAGGGTCACCTCACCCGCCTCTGCGTCACCCTTCAGCGAGCTTTGGCGGCTGCCGAGTCCGGCCATCAGCGCCTGTAGAAAGGAGGTCCGATTCGTTGCGTTTCGCCCGCTTAAAACCGAGACACCGTCGGAAAGCGTCACCGACGCCTTGTCGATGCCACCGATGTTTCGGACATCGACACGGACGGCAGGTTTCGAAGTTTGAGCCATTGATATGGTCCAAAGACAACACTCAGAATGTTAAATGTATCTTTTGTCCGACGATTCGTCAAACTTCTCGGTTCGCCGCACCGACGCCGAGGAGGCCGAGACAGCGTCGATCTTGATCGATCGATACTGCTACACGAAATATATGTTTTTAGATGTTTTAAAGATAATATAGAAAAACAAATAGGTTTGAAAGTCTCGAATCCGCGAGATCGTTCCGGTCGACGTATCGTAAATCTGTTCTGAACGCCATCGCTTCTCTTCAGTCATAGCGCCGAAACGAGAGGGAGACGTTGTCTGCATAACTCTCATATCCCTCCAAAAATAGCTAGTACTCTTTCTGTATCATATATAAATAGTACAATATGTGTGATCAAGATATATTCTCTCAAAAACGAGAGAGGTGGGAGAGCAGCCGTCTGATACCATATTATAAGCGATCTCTCGTCAAGCGTGTCGAAACTCTCTGTGGCTTCGATCCCACGGATATAGATCTAATTCACTCTGTTCAAATAATTATCAGAATATATATTAATACTGAAAATTGATGTACCTGTGGTTTATAGTGACCGATTGAGACTAGGTAGGCCCGCTTGGAGACTATCAGACATGACCGTTGACGAACGATCCCAATCGCTAACTCGCCGTGTGTCCCACGCCCGAACATGGACCGTTTCCAGAACACTGGACAGCCGGACTGGGACTGGTGGGGACGGGTGTGGCCGACACCGGGGGCCACCCTCAGGCAACTCGGGCTCACGCCCGGGGACCGCGTCGTCGAAATCGGCAGCGGGAACGGGTACTTCGCGCTGCCCGCCGCGCGTATCGCCGACCCGGCGACGGTGTACGCGGTCGACGTCGACGAGGCGCTGCTCGCCGAGCTCGACGCGCTCGCGGCGGACCACGGGATCGACAACGTCACCGCCGTCGAGGGGGACGCACGTGCGCTCTCGGAGCTGCTCCCCGAGCCAGTGGACTTCGCGCTGCTCGCGAACGCGTTTCACGGGATCGCGGACCGCGCCGCGTTCGTCGAGGCTGTCGCCGCCGCACTCGCCGTCAACGGTCGGTTCGCGGTGGTGAACTGGCACGACCGTCCGCGTGAGGAGACGACGATCGACGGCGAGCCCCGCGGGCCGCCGACCGACCTACGGATCTCGCCGGCGGCGACCCGCCGGGCCGTCGAGGACGCGAGTGACCTGCGCCTCGCTCGGGAGATCGACCTTCCGCCGTACCACTACGGACTCGTTTTCGAGCGCTGATCGGGGAGAGACGTCAGTCCAGCGCCGCCAGCGCCTCCGCCGCCTCGCGCGCCGCCTGGAGGTGGTCACGAGCGCGCCGCGGGTCGTCCGTCTCCTCGGCCGCGCGAGCGAACCGCGCCAACGTTCGCGTCAGCGATGCGCGGGCGTCCGCGACGGTTCCCGTTTCGGCGGGCCCGGCCGATGGAGCCGTCCTCGGCTCGTCACGCGATTTCTCGGCGGGCGGTGACGCCGCACGCGGGGTGGCGGCGTTCCGATCCGCCGCGGTCGGGTCCGTCGTCGCTGGACTCGTCGCGTCCTGACTCGCGTCCGATGGTGCGGTTCGCTCCGCGGTCGGAGGCGCCGACGCTTCTTGTGTGTCCCCCTGTGAGGGCGTTGCGTTCGCGTCCGGGGACTGCACACCGCCCTGCGCGCCGTCGTCCGCGCCGGTCGCGTGACACGTCGGACAGAACTCCTGGCCGTCGTGCCGGAAGATCGGATCGCCGCAGTCGTCGCAGTGGCGGTTGGTCATCGTCGCGCCCTGCAACAGCAGCTCGGACATCCGCTGGGTGTGCTCGCGCTTCTCATCGTCGTCCGCGAGCTTCTCGCGGAGCTTCTCGCGTTCGGCCTCCTTGTCGAACCCGTCACTCATACGTGGACGAACGTGGCTCACGAGCAAAAGTCCGGTGGGCTCGGGACGGTCGGAGTCGATCGGGGGCGGGAGCGCCCTACACCTCGGTCTTCGTGCGGTCGTCGGGGTCGAGCTCGCCGCGGTGGATCTTCGAGCCGTCCTGCGCGACCTGCCGGCCGAGCACCGCGCACTTCACGCGCATCGGGGAGATGTCGACGCCGAGCATCTCGGTGACGTCGTCGGTGTCGAGTTCGTCGAGCTCCGCGATCGACATCCCGTGGAGGCGCTCGGAGAGCATGCTCGCCGAGGCCATCGAGATGGCGCAGCCGTCGCCGGTGAACCGCACCGCGTCGATCGTCTCGCCCGCGTCGTCGAGGACGACCTGCATCCGGATCGTGTCGCCACAGGAGGGGTTCTCGCCGACGTGGGTGAAGTCGGGATCCTCGAGTTCCCCGTAGTTTCGCGGGTTCTTATAGTGGTCGAGGATCTGCTGTCGGTACATGTCCGAGCCCATTCCCATATCGATTTGAAGTAGGCCCGTGCGAGTCAAAAGGGTTCCGTCACCTCGTGGACGAAAGCGTTCGCCGGTCTACGCGAACAGGTCGCGGGCCTCGCCGACGGCCTCCACCAAAGCGTCGATCTCCTCGACGGTGTTGTAGAGGTAGAAGGAGGCGCGCGCGGAGGCGGCGACCCCCATCTCGTCGTGGAGCGGCTGGGTGCAGTGGTCGCCGGCGCGGATCGCGACCCCGTAGTCGTTGAGGATGCTGGACAGGTCGTGGGCGTGGACGCCCTCGACGTTGAACGCGACGAGACCGCCGCGGTCGTCGCCCGGCGGGCCGTAGATCTCCACGCCGCCGAGGGCCTCGAGTTCGTCGTACGCGTACTCGGCCAGCAGGTCCTCGTGGGCCTGCACGTTCGCCATACCGATCTCTTCTAGATACTCGATCGCGGCCGCAAAGGCGATCCCCTGCGCGATCGAGGGCGTTCCGGCCTCGAACTTCCACGGGAGGTCCTCCCACGTGGAGTCCTCGAAGGAGACGCGCCGGATCATGTCGCCGCCGTAGAGGTACGGCTGCATGGACTCGAGGATCTCCTCGCGACCGTAGAGCGCTCCGATGCCGGTCGGGCCGCACATCTTGTGCCCGGAGAAGGCGAGGAAGTCGACGCCGAGATCGTTGACGTCGACCGGGCGGGTCGGAACCGACTGCGCGCCGTCGGCGAAGACGTACGCGTCGTGGTCGTGCGCGAGGTCGGCCAGCTCCGCGATCGGGTTGATCGTGCCCAGCGTGTTCGAGACGTGGACGACTGACACCATCTGCGTGTCGTCGTCGATGAGGTCCGCGGCGTGTTTCATGTCGAGCCGCCCCTCGTCGGTCACGTCGATGAACCGCACGTCTGCGCCGGTGCGTTTACCGATCTGCTGCCATGTGACGAGCGACGCGTGGTGTTCCATCTGCGAGAGAACGACGTTGTCGCCCGGCCCGAGTTCTTCGAGCCCCCACGCGTAGGCGACGAGGTTCATCGCCTCCGTGGTGTTTTTCGTGAAGATGATCTCCTCGCGGCCCGACGCGCCGATGAAGTCGGCGACGGTGTCGTGGGCCTCCTCGTAGGCGACCGACGCCTCCTGGCTCAGCTGGTGGATCCCGCGGTGGACGTTGGCGTTGTAGCTGCGGTAGTAGTCCGCGATCGTGTCGACGACCTGGTCCGGCGTGTGCGAGGTGGCCGCGTTGTCGAGGTAGACGAGCGGGGTGTCGTCGCCGGGGCCTTCGCCGGGCGACTCCGGATCGCCGCCGACCAGCCGATCGAGGATCGGGAAATCGGCCCGGAGCGCTTCCACGTCGAACGGGTACTGCTCCTGAACTCCCATTACCCGGATCTGGGCCCCAAGCACTAACACACCTTCGGTCCGGTACGTGTTGCCAGTGTCTGGGAGGTGGCTTTGTATGAGTGAAGCGCGTCCCGAGAGTACATTTCGTGTGTTCTTTGTCGTGTGGTGGGAATCGTCTTTCTCACTCAGAGAGTACATTTCGTATGTTTCCCATAGCTGAGAGGGCCTGATCGTCTCACAGATAGACAAGGCCGAAGCCCGAGATTTCAGTCGTGGGTCACTGACATCGAGAGAGTACGTTTCGTCTGTTCTTCGACAGACTCGGAAGTGATCTCGTCCACATTATGAGAGAGTACATTTCGTGTGTTCTGTGAGATACGGAGAGTACCTTTCGTGTGTTCTGTGAGATACGGAGAGTACCTTTCGTCTGTTCTTCGGTTCTGTACTTAACTGCAGACCTCCGACCGAAAATCCACTCAGCGGGTCTGCTCAGCGATCTTCTTGCGTGTTTGGACAATGATGTTTGGATCGAGATCCAGTTCGTACTCGTAGTACTGTCCGCCGCTTCGACCCTGATTTTGTTCGTGTCGGATCAGAAAGCCGAGCATGTGGAGATCGGAGAGGTGGTCCTGCACGCTTTTTAGCGTCGTCAACGGTGACGTCCCGTGGGCGTCGGCAACCGTCTCGTACACTGTCTGGATCTCCTTAGATCGTGCTGGGAGTTCATCCTCTTTGGCAAGCGTGGCGATCGCTTCAAGGATATACTGGCCATGCTGGGTCTGATCGCGGATCTTGTTCTGGAGACGGCCCCGCTGGACGAGCGTCCGTGCCCGCTCGATGTGATCGTCGATCACGTGTCGGTCGCCCTCTCGCTCCGCAACTTCTGATCCGACACGGAGAAAGTCGATTGCTTGTCGTGCGTTCCCCATATCCTGTGCAGCGAGCGCCGCCGCCTTCGCGATAGACGACTGGTCACAAACACCGTCAACGAACGCCTTCTCCGCCCGGTGACGAAGAATCGTTTGGAGTTCACCCGCGTCGTACGGACTGAACGAAATCTCTGTCTCCATCAGCGTATCTTTGACCTTCGGCGATAGCGACTGGCGAAACGTGTAGTCGTTGCTAATGCCGACGATACCGACGAGAGCCTCCGAAATGTGGCTGTTCGCACGTGCCCGCGGCAGCTCGTACAAGAGTGTGTTTGCGTCGTCGAGGTGGTCGATTTCGTCGATAACAAACAGATGGGTTCCACCGATTCGATCGAGTTGTGCGTACAGTTCGTCGAACGCGTCGCCCGTACCGAGCCCCCGCTTCGGGAAGTCGCTGGCCGCTTCGGGTAACAACCGGTTGACCAGTTGTCGAACGATCATAAAGAGCGTCCGACCGTTACAGTTTATTTGGTGGATATGTAGGTCGTCTGCCCCCTCACGGGTTGCCGCCTCTTCCCGCAACTCGTTCATCATATACTCGGTGACAGCAGTCTTCCCGAGACCGGCCTTTCCGTACAGAAAGACGTTCTCAGGCTCGCGCCCGAACAATACGTCCTGAAGCGCGTGGCTGTACGCTTCGATCTCCTCATCGCGTTCGAGAATCGTCTCTGGTTGGTAGCTTTCCGTGAGAACCGACTTATCGGCAAAAATCGTTTCCGTAATATTGCTGAAGGGCCCCGACATCCGTTGAGAAGAGCATCAATCTATTTATTTATAAAACTACTGTTCGTGAGTTTCGCGTGCTTCTACGTCTTATTGTATCTCCTGCAACCGGCTTGCATGCACCCGGTTTTCTACGTTACTTTCTCAAGAACATACGAAATGTACTCTCTCACTTTAGGCGGCTCGCGGGTCTAGGGTACCCGATAGGCCACGCAAATGTCTCAAGAACACACGAAACCTACTCTCACAACTCGCGGGACTGAATATCCGACACAGCCTACAACCACCTCGGAGAACACACGAAATGTACTCTCTCAATGTCAGCGACGGCTCAGACGGCTTCGGGCTCGTGATGGTTTTGTTCACGCATATCGACGCCTCGAATATTCCGTATAACTCGTTGCTATCGCAGTGGCCGCATTCAAACTCCCGTCCGTTCGTTTATAAGTCGTTGGCATCGGATCGATGATAAACACGTCCAAAGCCCCAGCCGCTCGCTTTAACGTCGTTGACGGCAGATCGACGGTGAACACCGCCAAAGCCCCAGCCGCGAGGACGGCGCACGCTCGCTGCGCTCCTCGTCACTCGCTTCGCTCGTTCCTGTGGTGCTTACGTCGTCATCAGAACGCTTGCGTTCTGATTGGCTCACGAGAGCTTCTGCTCTCGTGAACGCCTGCGCCGTCCTCGCGGCTGCCCCTTTGAGTCCCACCCACAGCACCGCAGCCTCACGCTTCCCCAGCCTCGCGGCTCCCTCCGGTCGCCGCGTCCCTCGCACGACGCTCCTCGCGCCCGGTGGGCGCTCGGAGGCGCGCGCCAATTGTCCTTATAAATATTCACGTTGCACCCCCCATTCCGCCAGCGCCCCACCGCGACGACCGAACTAGTGCGCTTTTGAACGCGGGGGGCCTCGATCCGGATATGACCGATACACTCAGGCTCGCCACGCGCGGGTCGGACCTGGCCCTCCGACAGGCCGGGACCGTCCGCGACGCCTTGTCGAGCCGCCGCCGCGACGTGGAACTCCGACGCGTCGAGACCCGCGGCGACCAGATCCCCGACGAGCTGATCCACCGCCTCGGCAAGACGGGGGCGTTCGTCCGCGCGCTCGATGAAGAGGTTCTCGACGGCGACGCCGACCTCGCCGTCCACTCGCTGAAGGACGTCCCCACCGAGGGGATGGACGACATGGCCGTCGCCGGCGTCCCCGAGCGCGCGCCCTCGGGCGACGTGGTCGTTCACCCCGACGGCCTCGGCATCGAGGACCTCCCGTCCGGCGCCGTCGTCGGGACCGGATCGCTCCGGCGGACCGCCCAGATCAAGGCCGCGCGGCCGGACCTCGTGGTCGAGCCCCTCCGCGGCAACGTCGACACCCGGATCGAGAAGCTGCTCGCGCCGGGCCTGCAGGCGGAACACGAACGCCGACTGATCGCCTCGGGGGAAGCGCGCGCGGAGACGGCGGACGAGGGAGGAAGCGACGACGAAGGAGCGGACGGCGACGGAGACCCCGACGAGCCGAACTGGGACGCGCTCAGCGACGACAAGGACGACGCGGGAGAGGAGACCGAGATCGACGAGGAGTTCGACCAGACCGTCGAGGAGTGGTTCGACTCGCTCTCCGATCTGGAGCGCTCGGCGATGGAGCGGAAAGTCGAGACGGAGTACGACGCGATCGTCCTCGCGGAGGCTGGACTCCGGCGCTCCGACCTGTTCCACGACGTGCCGACGACCCGGCTCCCCCGCGAGGAGTTCGTCCCCGCGGCTGGACAGGGCGCCATCGCGGTCACCGCGACCGACCCGGACGTCATCGAGGACGTACGCTCCGCGATCGATCACCCGCGGACCCGCGTCGCCGTCACCGTCGAGCGCACGATCCTCGGCGAACTCAACGGCGGCTGCGTCGCCCCGATCGGCGTCTCGGCGCTCGTGCAGGGCGAGCACGTCCACACCCGCGTCCGGGTGCTCTCGACCGACGGCACCGAGGAGGTGGCCGACACCCGCGACCTCCCGATCCGGTCGCACGCGAAGGCCGCCGAGGAGTTCGCGGCGGACTTAGCCGACCGGGGCGCCGCCGACCTGATCGAGGCGGCGCGCGAGGAGGCCGGGGCCGACGAGGGGACCCGAGCGGAGGCGGACGATGAGTGAGGGGGAGAATTCGGGCGGCGACGACGAGCAGCCGAGCGACATCGGCACCGTCTCCCTCGTCGGCTCCGGTCCGGGCGACCCGGATCTGCTGACGGTGAAGGCCGCAGAGCTGATCGAGTCGGCCGATGTGGTGCTCCACGACAAGCTCCCCGGCCCGGAGATCCTCGGGCGAATTCCCGAAGAGAAGCGCGAGGATGTGGGGAAGCGCGCCGGCGGCGAGTGGACCCCGCAGGAGTACACGAACCGGCGCCTCGTCGAGCTGGCGCGCGAGGGGAAGTCGGTCGTCCGGCTGAAGGGCGGCGACCCGTTCGTCTTCGGGCGCGGCGGCGAGGAGGCCGAACACCTCGCCGAGGCCGGGATTCCCTTCGAGGTCGTCCCCGGCGTCACCTCCGCAATCGCGGGCCCGGCAGTCGCCGGAATCCCGGTGACGCACCGCGACCACGCCTCTTCCGTCTCCTTCGTCACAGGCCACGAGGACCCGACGAAAGAAGAGTCGGCGGTCGACTGGGACGCGCTCGCGGCCACCGGCGGCACCATCGTCGTCCTGATGGGCGTCGGGAAGCTCCCGGCGTACACCGCGGAGCTCCGCGACGCCGGCCTCGACGGCGACACTCCGGTCGCCCTCGTTGAGCGCGCGACGTGGCCCGACATGCGCGTCGCGACCGGCACCCTCGACACCATCGTCGACGTGCGCGACGAGGCGGGGATCGAGCCACCCGCGATCACCGTGATCGGCGACGTGGCCGCGCCGCGCGATCGGGTCGTCGAGTTCCTCGAAAACGACGAGAGGCGAGGTGACGGCGCATGAGCGACGGCGACTCTACTCCCCCGACCGTCGCCTCCGATTCCCCCCGCGTCGCCGTCTTCCGCCCCGCCGACGAGCGGATCGAAGACGCGGAGACGCTTCTGGCGTCGCTCGGTGCCGACCCGGTCGCCGACCCGATGCTCACGGTCGAGCCGACGGGCGCGACCCCCGGTGACGCGGCGTACGTCGTCCTCACGAGCAAGACGGGCGTCGAACTGGCCGCCGAGGCGGGCTGGGAGCCCGGTGACGCGACGCTCGCCGCCATCGGCCCCGCGACCGCGGACGCGGCGCGGACGGCGGGCTGGACCGTCGACCTCGTGCCGGACGAGTACACCTCCGCCGGGCTGGTGGCGGCGCTGGAGAGTCGCGTCGACGGCGAGTCCGTCGAGGTGGCGCGGTCTGACCACGGCAGCGACGTGCTCTTGGCGGGGCTCCGCGAGGCCGGCGCGACCGTGAACGAGACGGTACTCTACCGGCTGACGCGCCCGCGGGGGGCCGGCGAGTCCGCCGAACTGGCCGCCGCGGGCGATCTCGACGCCGCCGCGTTCACCTCGTCGCTCACGGTGACGCACTTCCTCGACGCCGCGGCGGAGCGGGGCGTCCGCGAGACGGCGATCGCGGGGCTGAACGACGCGGTCGTGGGCGCGATCGGATCACCGACGGCGGAGACGGCCGCTGACTGCGGAATCGACGTCGACGTGATCCCCGACGACGCCGACTTCGAGGCGCTCGCGCAAGTCGTCGTTGAGACGGTCGGCGAAAGAGAGGCGACGGAAAGCCGACAGTAGCGGCGGTCGCTCAAAAACCGCCACCAGTGCTGGCAGGCGGCGGCGGCCGGCGTTCGTGTTTCTGGCAGACCACTTGTCGTATACGTTATGCGAACGATCAGGTCTCACAACCGATAGCGGGACACAACTCGATCGTCGAGTCGAAGCTATTGACGGTCGAACCCGTAACAGACTCCCTTTCAGTGCCAATACAAAGCGGTCACGGATTCTCCTTGTAAATATTGAATTTGATATTTAACTCCGCACATTTATTAACCGACAGGTGAGAAGCTATGACATGGAACTGAGTGAGCGATGGTCGATCCGACTCGACGACGGGATACTCGTCGTCGAGTTCCCACACGGGACGGGGATTTCCCCGTCGGACGGCGAGTCGCTGCTCGAGCGGTGGGAGACGGTGACGGCAGAGCGGCAGATCGACGCGGTCGTGCTCATTGTGCGGACGACGCGCCCCTGCTCGGACGCCGGCCGACAGACGCTCCGGCTCGCGGCGCGGGCCGCCGCCGACCGCGGCGTGACGCGGTTTGCGGTGGTCGCGGAGCGCCCCAAGCGGCGGTACCTCGAACGGACGATCGACGTCGAAGGAGTCGATGCCGAGCCGTTCAACGACGCCGCGAGCGCGATGCAGTGGGCGAAGTGCCTGTCGGAGCCGGCGATGGCCGTCGTCTCGGAGTGAACGGTCGCTGTCGCTGAGGATTGCTTGTACATGCGACGTGACTGTGCGCGCCGCTATCGCCCGCTCTCGACCGCGACGTACATGTCCGTCGCGAGCCGCTCGGCGCGGTCGGCGTCGGCGGACTCGGCGTAGATCCGGATTTTCGGCTCGGTCCCGGAGGGGCGCACGAGCACCCACGCGTCCCCGTAGTCGAGCCGATAGCCGTCGGTCGTGTTCGGCTCCGCGTCCGCGGTCTCAACGTAGGCGCGCGCGGCCGACAGCATCTCGTCTCGCTCGTCGTCGTCCGCGTACTCGACGTTGCGCCGCACGAAGTGGTAGTCGGCGTAGGGGGCGACCACCTCGCTGACCGGGCCGTCGGCGGCCGCGAGCAGTTCGAGGAAGCGCGCGCCGATGTACGCGCCGTCCCGCGAGAGCCGGTACGGCGGAAAGAACACCCCGCCGTTCCCCTCGCCGGCGATGGGGACGTTCGTCCCTTCTTCGTGGAGCTCGCGGGTCCGCGTGATGATGTTCGTTGCGCCGATGGGCGTCAGCTCCAGATCGGCGTCGTTGGCGTCACAGACGTCCACGAGTCGCTGGGAGACGTTCACCGCGCTGACGACGGCGTCGCCGGGTTCGAGGCAGGCGTCCGCCATCGCCGCGAACGAGGTGTCGCCGTCGACGAACGCGCCGGTCTCGTCGACGAACACCCCACGGTCCGCGTCACCGTCGTGCGCGATTCCCACGTCGGCGTCGGTGGTCGCGACGAGCCGTTGGAGGTCGCTGAGATTCTCGGAGACCGGCTCCGAATCTCGTCCGGGGAAGTGACCGTCCGGCGTCGCGTTCACCGTTAGCACTTCACAGCCCAGCTCGCGGTAGATCCGCGGCGACGACACCGACGCCGCGCCGTGGCCGGGGTCGACCGCGACCGTGAGGTCCGCGTCCGCGATCGCCTCGGCGTCGACCGCGTCGATAAGCTGGTCGACGTAGTCGTCGACGGCGCCCTCGACTCGGGTAGTGACGCCCGCATTCTGCCAGTCCGCGTGATCGTAGTCGTCGTCGAGGACCCGGCGCTCGACGCGTTCGAGCACGTCGACCGACAGCTCGACGCCGTCGTCACCGACGAGCTTGATCCCGTTGAACTCCGGCGGATTGTGCGAGGCGGTGACGAGCACGCAGGGAACGCCGGCGGCCTCGCAGTAGTTGCCGACAGCTGGCGTCGGAATAACGCCGAGGCGGTCGACGTCGCAGCCGACCGCGGCCAGCCCGCTCGCGGCGGCGTTGGCGAACAGCTCGCCGGTGGTACGGGTGTCGCGGGCGACGGCGACCCGGTCTGCCTCCCAGGTCGTGCCGGCGGCCATCGCGATGTCGAGGACGAGCTCCGGGGTGAGATACCGGAGCGCAACCCCTCGAATGCCGCTGGATCCGAACAGCTCCATAGGCCACTTTGCGCCGGCCGACGGGAAAGCGGTTCCGAACGCGGAGCGGGAGTCGGTTTCGAGCCCGGGCGTGAGCGAGGCGCGTCGACAGGGGTACCGACGACGCGGACGGTTCAAGCCGGTCGCGTCCCAACAGGTCGTATGAAGCGCACGCGACGCGATCTGTTGGCGACAGGCGCGGCGACTCTCACCGCCGTCGGCTCGGTCGGGGTCGCCGGCTGTCTCGACTTTGCTGCCGGCGACGGCCCGCAGGGTCCCGAGGGGGTTCCGGAGACGCTGACCTGCGAGGACGACGCGTTCGTCCGGCTGACGGCCCCCTTCGACGAGCCGGTCGAGGGGACTATCGTCGACGCCGCCGGGACGCGATTCGAACTGGCGACAGAGGGGAACGCCGAGACGTACGGCCAGTCGATGCGACTCGTGCTCCGCAACACCGGCGACAAGTCGGCGACCATCCTCGGTAAGCACGCCTACTCGCTCCAGCGCGAGACGAGCGAGGGGTGGCTCGAGGTCCGCGGGTCGACCGCGGGCGAGCCGATCGAACTCCCCCGAACCGAGGAGACGTTCGACGCGGGTAGCGCGTACATCTGGTCGATCGATCTCGAGGAAGCGGCGATCGCGTCGGCGGTTCCCGATCGAGACCTGGCGGTCTGTCCGCCGCTCGGGGCCGGTACACACCGCTTCGTCTACTGGGGAATCCCGGACGGCCCGCCGCTGGGCGCCGAGTTCAAGCTGGTCGGATGATCAGGAAGAGGATCGAACAACTATCCGGCTCTAGTGAAATCCTCACTAGGAGACAGCTTCTAGTCCGGGTGTAGCCGGTACGGACACGGCGGCTATCGATAGCGAGAGCGAGTATATCGAGACAGTGGAGTGATTGTTTATAAGTGAAAAAGTGGTGTTGCTGTCGGCTGCTTATATGTGATCGACGTGCCGGCGGTCAAGACTTCCGTGCTCCCGCTCGCTCCCTCCGGTCACTCGCGAGACCGCAGCCTCACACCTCCCCAGCCTCGCCGCTCGCGGCGTCCCTCGCACCGTCGGTTCGCGGCCCACTGGGCCGCGCACCGGGGCGCACCACCACACCGTCTTTATAAGTAATCACCGCCTTCGCTCATGATCAGTTAAATATCGTTTTGCCGCAACCGATCTGCAATACCCACTCCCGCCATCGATCGCTGCCGTGTCTACACTGACTCGACCTGAGTGTGAATTATTCACTCGTTGAGGGATTCAACAGCGCTTTGAACGACACGCCGTTCGAGTAGGCGGAGGGACGCCGCTCGAAGTCGTCTCCCTCGAAGTCGTCTCCCTCGCAGTCAAGCGACACGGGAACTGTCTGCGGGTCGTCGTCAGGTCTGACGAATCCGGCGAGTTCGTCGGGATCGCGAACGTCCTCCTCGCCGGTCAGCTCTGCGGTCTCTCCCCAGCCGTTCGTCACCGAAAGCCGGAGCGTGTCCGGCAGCGGGTCGGCCGTGACCCGGAGCAGCGCGGCCGAGTAGGTGATCGCCTCGCCGCACGCCTCGTCGGCGGCGGCGGTGTTCTCGACAGTAGCGCTCGCGGTGAGCGTCCCGTCCTCGATGCTGACGTCGGCGAAGTCGATCCGGTTGTAACAGGTGGTCGGCCCGACCGACTCGACGTAGACGAGGACGGAGGATGAGAAGTCGGTCGCTTCGACGAACTCCCCCGTCCCCACGGGTGCGTCGTCGAACAGCCATCGGCTCTCGGCTTTGTCGGTGACCAGCGTGCAGAATCCGCGTCGCGACTCGCGGTCCCACGCGGGACCGGTGAGTGCGCCCCCGACCTGATAGACTGCCGTGTCGGTGACGGCGGACCCGCTGTCGACTCCATCCTCGCCGTCGTCGGTGCAGCCGGCGAGGGCGAGGACGCCCCCCGTCCCGATGCCGTGTATCGCCGTTCGACGCGTGAGTTGGGTCATAGCGCCGTTACGACGGCCTAACATAAGGGCGTCTCGTAGGCGCGAAGACTTCTCTGTGTCACGGCGTCGTCTCTCTGTGTCACGGCGTCGTCTCGGGCCGGGTAGCGTCGCTGATCGAATCGCTATCACGACGATCATCGTTGATCTGATGAAAAAGCGTGAGAGAACCCGATAAAGAATTAAACCGCTTTTGAGCCCGTTTTAAAACGTCGCTACCCTCCGAGAAAACGTGGTAAAATCGTCCGAACCCTCTGCGGGCTATATCAGGTCACCAACTGTAGGCTGTAGTGTCCATGTCAACCCCCGCTTCCACGCGTCTCGCCTCCGGCCGGCAGGTCGCCGGACTGATGACCGGCACGGTGAAGGCCGCCGCCTTCTGGGCGGCGGTCGCCATCCCGGCCACCTATCCCGTGTTGCTGTACTCGGGGCTCGACGGCGGCACCGGGCAGCTGTTCGTCGGCCTGCTGTTCGCGAACGCCCTCGCGCTCGCGCTCGGCCACGACTACAAGCGCTGAGGCCACCGAGCCCTCCGGATCGCATCGCCACCGCCGACTGCGCGCCCTCCGCCGACTGCGTGCCCTCCTGTTCTTCCGCTCAGCAACCGGTCTCGAAGCGCTTACCCACCGGCCCACCCGACTGTCGGTATGACCGACGAGACGCACGTCGAGTGGCGCGACTGGGGCCCAGCGGCCTTCGCCGAGGCCGACGAGCGAGACTGTCCGGTCCTGCTTTCGCTCTCCGCCACCTGGTGTGAGGGCTGTCACGAGATGGACGCGATCACCTACGCGGAGCCGCGGATCGCCGCCAACGTCAACGAGGGATTCGTCCCGATCCGCGTCGACGTCGACCGGCACCCGCGGGTGCGCGAGCGGTACAACATGGGCGGGTTCCCGACCACCGCCTTCCTCACGCCCGACGGCGAACTGCTCACCGGCGCGGGCTACCTCGACGTGGACGGGATGCGACAGGTGCTCGAATCGGTCCGAGGGATGTGGGCCGAGAAGGGCCGAGACGCCGGTCGCGTTCCGCGCGCGCTCGACGCCGACCTCCCGCCGAGCGGGGAGCTATCGGACGCGATCGAGAGCCACCTCGCCGGCCAGATCGAGGTGAAGTACGACGAGGAACACGCCGGCTGGGGGTCGGACGCGAAGTTTCCGCTCCCTCGCACCGTCGAGTTCGCGCTGAAGCGCGACCGCGACCGCGCGCTCCGAACGCTCGACGCGGTGCGCGATCACCTCGCCGACCACGTGGCCGGCGGCTTCTTCCGGTTTGCGGGGACGCCCGACTGGGGCGACGTGGCCTACGAGAAGCCGATCGACACGAACGCGGCCGTCACCCGAGCGTTCGCGAACGCCTACCTCTACACGGGCGACGAGGCGTACCTGGAGCCCGCGACCGACGCGGTCGACTTTCTCACCGACGACCTCTGGACCGGCTACGGCGTCGGCGGAAGCGTCGGCCCGGGGCTCGGACGCGCCTACTACTCAGTCTCCGCCGCTGACCGTGACGAACTCGACTCACCCCGCCAGGATCTGACCGCCTTCGCGGGCGGGAACGCGCTCGCGGCCGACGCCCTGCTCGCGGTGGCCGCCTACACCGACGACGAGCGCGCGCGGGAGTACGCCGAGCGGATCCTCGACGGGCTCGAACGCGACCTGATCGACGCCGACTCCGGCGAAGTGACCCACTACCGCGGCAGCGACGAGGTCGGCGAGACGGACCTGCTGGCCGACACCGCTCGCGTCGTCAGCGCGTACACGCGGGCCGCCGGCGTCCTCGGTGAGGGCGCTCCCGTTGCTCGCGCGGTCGCAGACCGAGCGATCGACCGGCTGCACGTCGACGGCTCCTTCGTCGACGGGCCGCGGTCGGGCGCGGGGCTGCTCGACCGGCCCTTCCGCCCGCTCGACGGCAACGTGGAGATGGCGACCGCCCTGCTCGATCTGGCGGCGCTGACCGGCGAGGAGCGCTACGAGGCGGTCGCCCGCGAGACGGCCGAGTCCTTCGCCGGCGCCACCGAACGACTGAGCGTGCAGGTCGCCGGGTACGGCAGCCTCGCGGGACGGCTCCTCCGCGGCACTACCGTGGTCGCCGTCGGCGACGAACCCGAAAGCGACCTCCACCGCGCCGCGTGGCGAGTCGCGGACCACGAGAAGGTGGTCGTCCCGAACGCCCACCGAGAGGACGCGCCCGCACCGCGGTCGGTGTCGGCGGGCTCGGCGGTCGTACTCGCGGGGGACGCCGCCTCAGAGCCCGCAGAAACACCGGACGAGTTGATGACGCGGGTCAGCGAGACGGTTGAGTGACGGCCCCGACGCGCTACGGATTTCCCGATCGGAGTGTTTCGGTCCGGTATCCGTGTCGGACCCGACGGTGCCGAGTCCGGCTGACGACCACCGTCGAGTCGTGTAAACCGTCGACGTGTTTATACTGGTCCCGACAGATGAATCGGTATGGCATCGCTTCGCGATCTGGGGCTCTCCGAGTACGAGGCGCGCGCGTACCGCGCGCTCTTGCGCACCGGGCCGACGACGGCGAAGGACCTCTCGCGGGCCAGCGAGGTCCCGATGGGGCGGGTGTACGACGTGCTCAACAGCTTGGAACAGCACAACCTGGTCCGGAGTCAGGCGGCCAGCCGGCCGAAGAAGTACGCGGCGGTGGAGCCGGACGCCGCACTCGACCGGCTGTTAGAGGAGAAGAAACAGGAGCTGGAGACGCAGGCGGAACAGTACGAGGAGGTCGTTTCGGACCTCTCCTCGGAGCTCGACGCGGGCGAGCCCGTCGACGGACAGTTCTGGACCGCGGCCGTCGGCGCGGAGGACGCGACTGACCTCCTCTTAGAGCGGATCGCGGCCGCCGAGCGCCGGATGGTCGTCGTCGCCGGCGCGCCCGCGACGGGCTTCGACCTCGGGACGATCGGCGAGCGGGTGACCGACGAGTTGGAGGCGGCGTTGGAGCGAGGCGTCGAGATCCGCGTACTCCTCTCGCCGGAGACTGTCGACGCGCTCCCGCGGAGCGTCGGGCGGCGGTACACCGCAGACCTCACGGACATGGCGGGATTCGAGGTGCGAACGACCGCCGGCGTCGACGGGACCTTCTCCGTCTTCGACGGGATCGAGGTCTGCATCGAGGTACCGCACCCGCTCTCCGGCGACGAGCCGTTCGCGATGATCGACGTGAAGGACGCGGAGTTCGCGACGAGCGTGAAAGACCAGTTCGAGCCGCAGTGGGGTGACGCGGCGCCGCTGACGTTCTGATACCGTCGGTGGGCAACACCGGTGACCCGTTCCACGATCTCACGCGTGCGCATCGAACTCCTCGCCGAAGACGAGGAAGTAACCGGTCCCGATGATACCGATCACGGCGGCGACGGCGAAGGCGACTTCGGGGCTGACGAAGTCCCAGAGATACCCGCCGATCGCGGCGCTCGGGATGACGATCGTGTTCCGGAGCAGGTAGTAGGTCCCGGTGACTCGGCCGCCGGCGCCGCGCTCCGCGGGGCCGACGATCAGCGCCTTATGCGAGGGGAGGCCGGCGAACCGAAGGCCGGAGAACGCGAAGACGAGGACGAGCGCCCACTGAGTCGAGACGACCGGTGAGAGGAGTTCGGGGCCGAAAATAAGCACGAGGGGGAACGTACCGTACACCGAGAAGCCGAGCGCGACGATCGGTTTGAGCCCGACCCGCTCGGCCAGCTTCGCCGCCGGGGCCATCGTGACCAGCGCGACGACCATCTCGACGCCGAGCAGGTAGCCGAAGAAGGCCTGCGGCGAGAGGTCCACGGCGTAGACGGCCCCGCCGACGCCGGCCGTCGTCTCCACTCCGACCGAAAAGATCCGCGTGACGACGAGCACGAAGAAGACGTACACCATCCCGTTCGCGAACCGGACGAGGGTGTCACCGATCAACAGCGGGCGAAGCGGGTCGGGCATCTCGCGGAGGTCCCTCCGGATCCGGGCAACGCCCTCGAACCGCCCGCCGCCGACGGAGTCACCGCTCGCGTCGTACAGGACGTGTTGGACGAGCGTCCCGACGACGCCGAAGACGACCGCGGCCGCGAGCACGTATCGGAAGCTCACCGTGAACGCCGGGTGAAGGCCGATGAGGACCGCCGCGAGGACGGGACCGACCAGGAACGCGGTACGGCGGAACGTCTCGGTGCTCGCGAAGCCGGCGGCCAGCCGGGACGGGTCCGTCGCCTGCTTGACCACGGCGAAGGTCGCGCCGAGGCCGAACGACTTCCACGCCTGCGCGAGCACGAGCCCGACGAAGATCCAGATCCACGGTTCGATCGTCACGCCCGCGACCGTGACCGTCCCGACGGTCGGCGCGATCAGCCAGACGGCGAAGCCCAGGGTCGACACGAGCCCGAAGACCGTCAGCGCGTACCGCGACCCGATGCGGTCGGAGATCGCTCCGCCGGGGTACGGGTACAGCGCGGAGATGACGTTGCCGAAGGTTCCGAACAGGCCGACGACGAACCCGGACGCCCCCAGCGCCACCACGTACTCCGGGAGGAACCGGTTCGTCATCTGGAAGCCGAGGCTGAACGCGAACATCGCCAGCGACACCACCAGCACGTCCCGTTCCAACGCGAAGAACTGACGGAACGTCGCTAACGCACCGGCCTCCTCGGGGTCTGCGGTCGCTTGGTCCTCGCTCATATCGGAGAGATCGACGCCGCGTCGTTCGTACGCGTGTGTTCTTCCACGACGGCAAATACGTTCCCACCCGATCCCCGGCCCCAAGGTTTACTCTCACCTCGCCACTGGGTCGACCATGCACGCCGACGAGATCGATCCGCAAGCGAGAGCGGCGGTCAAGCAACAAGAGCGGTTCCCGCTGCCGCACAGCCGGTGGGGAGTGAAGCTCGCCCGCCTCGTTACGGGGCCGGTGACGTGGATCCAGAACCGCGATCCACCCGAGGTCGGTCGGACCGTCGAAGGAACGATCCCCGGCCCTGCCGGCGACCTCGACGTTCGGCTGTACCTGCCCGACGGCGACGGCCCGTTCCCCACGGTCGTCTTCTTCCACGGCGGCGGGTTCGTGTTCGGCAGCATCGGCACCCACGACTGGCTCTGTCGACACCTCACGCGGGAGAGCGGCTGCGCCGTCCTCTCGGTCGACTACCGGCTCGCGCCCGAACACCCCTTCCCCGCGGCGGTCGCAGACGCGTACGCGGCGGTGGAGTGGGCGACCGCCAACCAGGACGCGATCGACGGCACCGGTCGGGTCGCGGTCGCGGGCGACTCCGCCGGGGGCGCGCTCGCCGCCGCCGCCGCGCTCATGGCCGCCGAGCGCGACGGCCCCGAGATCGCGTACCAGGCGCTTTTATACCCCGGCGTCGGCGTCGAAGCCGGCCAGCCGTCCGTCGAGGAGCACGCCGGTATCGTTCTCGATGAGGCGGACTTGGAGTGGTTCACGGAGTGCTACTACGACCACGAGATCCACGAGCGCAACCCGTACGCCGACCCGACGAACGCGGGCGACGTGTCCGGCGTCGCCCCCGCCACGGTCGTCACCGCCGGCTTCGACCCGCTGCGCGACGGCGGGAGGGCGTACGCCGAACAGCTGGTCCGGGACGGGGTGCCGACGCGCTATGAAAACTACGCGGACCAGGTACACGGGTTCATGACGCTCCGCGAGGTGGACCGGGCGAGGGAGGCCATCGCGGACGTGGCCGACGACTTGGCCGGCGCGCTCCGGGCGGAGTGACGACACCCGAAACGGACCGTCTTTATCCGATCGCGGACTAACCGGACACCGATGAACGAGCCGACGCGCGAGGCGGTCCGAACGCGAGCACAATCGCACCGAGCGCGGCTGCTCTCGGTCCTTCGCGTACAGTACCCCGACACGCTGGCCGACCGCGGCTACCGCCTCCTCCATCCGACGACCGGGGACCCGTACGCCGGGGACCGGCGGCACCTCGTCGCGACCTGCCGCTCGGTCGCCAACTTCGCCCTCGGCGCGCTCGCCGACGGCCCCGACTGGTGTCTCGCCGCCGCCGAACACGGCCTGCGGTTCCTCCGCGAGGCCCATCGCGCCGATGACGGGGGATACCGCCTCGTCGTCGACGCGGACGGCGAGCCAGTCGATCGGACGCGGTCGGCGTACGGACACGCGTTCGTCCTGCTGGCGTACGCCCGCGCGGTCGACGCCGGGATCGAGTGGGCCGAGCGTGACCTTCACGCGACCCGAGAACTGATCGACGACCGATTCTGCGACGACCGGGGCCTCCTCCGGAGCGACTGCGACGCCGACTGGATTGAGCGGGAGCCGTACCGCGGCCAGAACACGAACATGCACGCCTGTGAGGCGTTTCTCGCCGCCTACGAGGCGACGGGCGATGCACACTACCTCGACCGCGCACGCCACGTCGCCGAGGCGATCACGGTCGAGTTCGCCGCCGAGACGGACGGCCTGCTGTGGGAGCATTACACCGCCGACTGGGAGCACGACTTCGGGTACAACGCGGACGAGCCGCGCCACCAGTTCCGGCCCCCGGGATACCAGCCGGGCCACCACGTGGAGTGGGCGAAGCTGCTCGCGCTGATCGACCGGTACGAGGAGGAAGAGAGCGAGGACCGGGTCGGCAAGAGCGGAGACGGAGAGAGCGAGGATTCGGCGGCGACCACCGACTGGTACGCCCGCGCCCGAGAGCTTTTCGACGCCGCCGTCGACCGCGGCTGGTCGGCGAACGGGTTCGTCTACACCCATGCGGCAGACGGGTCGCCCATCGTGGAAGACCGGTACGGCTGGGCGCTCGCCGAGGCGATAGGCGCGTCCGCGGCGCTCGCCGAGCGCGCGGCGGTGCACGGCGACGCCGACGAGGCCGATCGGTTGCGAGACTGGCACCGGCGGTTCCTCGTCCGGACCGACCTGTTCCGCGGCCCCGCGGGCGTCTGGTACGAGAAGCGACTGCCCGCGGACGCCGACGGCGACCGCGTCGCGCAGGACCCGCCCGGTGTGGAGCCCGATTACCACCCGGCCGGCGCCTTCTTCGAGGGGTGGCGCTCCGCGCGGGCGGAGCTGTCTGACGGGTGAGGCGACGAAGAACGCCGGCGTATTGCCCCGGACGGCCCGCGCCACCGGTTTCAAAGCGAGGTTGCGACGTGGCGGTCGATCCGATCGACCAGCGCCGGGCGGAACGTCCAGAACCCGTCCCACACGTTCGGCTCGTCCTCGAGGGCGACGAGGGCGGCGTGATGGTCCGATCCCGCCTCCGGCGGCGGGTTGCAGACGACGAACCAGGACCGTCGGTACGGGTACGACCGACCCTGGTGGACCGTTACCGGAAGCGACGAGAGCTCCGCGTCGCCGACTCCGTAGACGTGGACGTCGACGCCACGGTTGCCGACGATGTCGTACACCCTGCGGGTCCCTTGTTCGTCTTGGAGCCGGGAGAGGCGCTGGAACGAGGAGCGGAGCGTCCCGCCGCCCGCCTCGGCCGCGAACCGCTCGATGACGCGGGAGACGACGATCAACAGCAGCTTCTCCTTGCTCGATTGGGGGTAGCCGCGAAGCCGGAAGGGGACCTCGTCGAGCCCGGCGAGTACGTCCGGAAGCCTGACTTCATCGAGGTCGACCGTGCCGGTCTTGTACAGGTCGGAGTTGATGAGCAGCACGGAGTCGGTCAACTCGTCGAGCGTGGAGCGAGCGAGTACCTTGCCGTCCTCGACGAGGAAGACGACGTCCGTGTCCGCGTCCGGGAGGTCGAGCTCGCTGACCCCGACCGACTGCCCCTCGAGGAGGGAGTCGAGCAGGTTCTGGATCGGCTCCGGCTCGGACCGGTTGACGACCACGAGCGACCGACTCGGAGCGTCGATATCGTCGAAGAAGCCGCGCAGGGCGTCCGTCATCGGTCGGGACTCGGTGAGATGCGCCGTGTTGGTGAGACGCGCCGTGTTGGTGAGTGGAGCCGTTTTGATGCGACGCGTCGCTTCGGCGACTCGGTCGGCGCCCCTATCGCGCCTTTTGTCGCGCTTTTGCTCGCGCCTTTCGTCGCTCCCCGTTTTCGGGTGACGTGCGTCGTCGACATCGTGGATCCGTGAACCGTTCGCGTGAACGTACCGGCGCCGAGGCTTATAACCTCCGCAGTGGGACACCCGTCACTCTCCGCCCCAGTCGCGCCGCACCGGGGTTTCGCTGGCGTTGACGTTCGCCAGCAGCCACGCCGCCGCCTCGTCGAGCGCGCGTTCGTCGGTCGCGGTCACCTTCAGGCGGTTGTGCTCCGCCTCGCGGTCGGGGTAACAGCCGACGGCGACGTCGAACCGCTCGCCTACCGCCTCCAGCGCGGGGATAATGTCGGACTCGGGCTCGACGGTGTAGAGGAACCGCGACTGCCGGTCCCCCGCGAACTCGTCGGCGACGGACGCGAACATCGCCTTCAGCTCCCCGGGGATGCCCGGCATGACGTAGACGCCCTCGATGACGCAGCCCGGCGCGAGGCCGGGATCGTTTAAAATGGGACGGCTCCCGGTCGGAATCGCGGCCTCGGCCTCGACGTCCACGTCGACGTCGCTGTCGGGGAGCCGCTCGCGGACCTCGGCCAGCCGCTCCTCGACCGCCTCGCGCGTCAGGTCGGTCGGAGCCAGCTCGCGGTCGAACGCGTCCGCGACCGCCTCCAGCGTCACGTCGTCCGGGGTTCCGCCGATCCCGCCGGTGACGATCACGGCGTCGAACGCGTCGGCGTACGCGCGGACGCGCTCCGCGATGACGGCGCGGTCGTCCGGCACCGAGAGACTCCGTTTCACGGCGACGCCGCGGTCGCTCAGCTCCGCGGCGAGCCAGTTGGCGTTCGTGTTCACCGTGTCGCCCGCGAGCAGTTCGTCGCCGACCGTGATCAGCGCGACCTCCATTATCGAATCACAGGGCCGGCGCACGGATGTGCGTTTCCCGTCGACGGTGAGATCCACCGAAATAATGATTAGGTATCGACGGGTGGGTGACAGGGTGACGAACGACACCACGCGCCGGGCCGTCCTCGCCGCGGCGCTCGCGGCCGGGACCGGCGGGATCGCGGTCTCGTCTGCGGCCGATCTGCTCGACTCCTTTGCGCCGCTCTCCGGCGAGGCGTGGGAGTCGGCCGACCGGTCGCTCCCCGAGACCGTCGAGAGCCCCCACGGCGACGCGGACGTGCGGGTCGACGAGTACGGCGTCCCGCACGTCGCGGCCGACGACGAGGCCGCCGCGTACTACGCGATCGGCTACCTACAGGCGTTCGACCGGCTCTTCGCGATGGACCTCCAGCGACGGCTCATGCGCGGACGGCTCTCGGAGGCGGTCGGCGGATCGACCGTCGAAAGCGACGAGTTCCACGTCGCGATGGGGTTCGCGGAGGCCGCCGAGGCCACGTGGGACCTCGTGCGCGAGAGCCCCGCCGGACCGCTCGTCGAGGCGTTCGCCGACGGCGTCAACGCCGCGATCGAGGCCGAGCCGCTCCCGATCGAGTTCGCGTTAGTCGGCCACGAGCCCCGGCCGTGGACGCCGGTCGACTCGATGCTCATGGAAAAGCAGATCTCGTGGACGCTCACCGGGAACTTCTCCGAACTGCGCCGGGCGGTCGTCACCGACCGATTCGGCGCCGACCGCGCTGCCGACCTGTTCCCCCGTCAACTCGATCACGACGCGACGATCCTCGACGGCGACGAGCAGCGGCTGGGAGGCGAAGCGACTCGGCGAGTAGCCGCTGCGGGCCGACAGCAGGCCGCCGCCTCCGACCCCGTCGACGCCGATCTGACGGCGTGGCTCTCCGGCTTCGAGTCCCCGACTGGCGTCGGCTCGAACAGCTGGGTCGTCTCGGGTGACCACACCGCGAGCGGGACGCCGATCGTCGCGTACGACCCGCACCTGTCGCTGATGGCCCCGCCACTGTGGTACGAACAGCACGTCGAGACCCCGGAGCGGTCGGTTCGCGGGACGACGTTCCCGGGCGTCCCCTTCGTCATCGCGGGCGCCAACGACCGGGGGACGTGGTCGTTCACCAACGTCGGCGCCGACGTGCTCGACTGCTACCGATACGACACCGACGACGCGGGCGAGCGCTACCGCTACGACGGCGAGTGGCGAGAGTTCGAGACCGAGACGCGAACGATCCCCGTGGCGGGAGGCGAGGACCGCGAGATCGAAGTCAAGCGGACGGTCCACGGCCCCCTCATCGAGCGCGAGGGAAGGCAGGTCGGCGTCGCGTGGACCGGCCACACCGCGACCCGGACCACGGTCGCGATCGACGAGTTGGGACGCAGCGAGGGGTTCGACGACGCGCTCGCGGCCACGCGGACGTTCGACCTCCCGACCCAGAACCTCGTGTACGCCGACGCTGACGGGCGGACGATGTACTACGCGACCGGGAAGCTCCCGATTCGAGAGGTTGACGACGAGGCGGTCGCCGGGGACCGGATCTTCGACGGCTCGGCCGGGGAGGGCGAGTGGGCGGGGTTCGAGCCGTTCGGTCGGTCCTCGTGGGACGGGTTCGTTCCCTTCGAGGAGAAGCCCCACGCGATCGACCCGGACGTGCTCTCGACCGCGAACCAGCGCGTGATCGACGACCCGCGCCACTACGTCGGCGTCGCGTATGCGACCCCCTACCGCGGCGCCCGGATCGCCGATCGACTCGACGACGCGGTCGAATCAGGCGAGCCGACCGACCCGGCCTTCCACCGCGCGCTCCAGCGAGACGTTCACGACGGACGCGCGGCCCAGTTGGTGCCCGACCTGATCGCGGCGGTGGAGGCGGCGAACGGGAGCGGCGAGGCGGACTCGGGGGGCGAAGGTGGCGTGTCGGACCGCGCCGTCTCGGCGGCCGAGACCCTCGACGACTGGGGGTACCGGATGGACCGAGACTCCCGCGCCGCGCTCGTGTTCGCCCGGTGGCTCGACCGATTCCGCCGACTCGCTTTCGAGCCGACGTTCGACGCGGTCGACCTCGACGAGACGTACCACCCGAACGACTGGGTGCTCGCGACGCTGCCCGACGACGACCCGATCTTCGACGACACCTCGCGGGCGGAGACCATGGTCGCGGCGCTGGAGGAGTCGCTCGCGGAGATCGACGACGCCGGGTGGGAGGCCTACGGCGACTGGAACTCGACGGCGGCGATAACCCATCCGCTCGGCGGCGAGGCGCCGTTCCTGAACTACGACGAACTCCCGGCCGACGGCTCCCGGACCACCGTCAAGAACTACCGGGTCGACGACGCGGTGGGATCGAGCTGGCGGATGGTGGTTCGGCCCGGAACCGACGCCACGGCGGTGATCCCCGGCGGCAACTCCGGCGACTACTTCTCCGAGCACTACGACGATCAGCTCCGCGCGTGGCTCGACAACGACCAGAAGCCGATGTCGCTCGGCGAAGCCCCCGTCGACGCCGACGAGACGATCGCGTTCAGGGGTGACTCGTCGTGACCGATCCCGACTCGCTCCTCGACCGGATCCGAACCGACTCCCGAACCCACGCAGTCGCCCTCGCGGTCGCGCTGATCGGCGGCGTCGCTCTCGCGGCGGTCCACTGGCTCGGGCTCGTCGCGGCCGGCGCGGCGGCCGCGCTCGTGGCCCCGACCCTCCGACGCGGCGTCCTGTACGCGCTCGCTGCCGGGGTCCTTGCGCTGGTCGCCTTCGCCGTCTCGCTCGGGCCGGCGGCGGCGCTCGTCCCCGGGATGCGCCCCGTCGTGTACGTCACCGTTGCGAGCGCCCTCGGGCTCCCGCTTCTGGGATCGCTCGCGAGGGGTGTCGTCTAGTCGCGATCGGCGACGGAGGCTGAGTCTCCGGAGCCCTATTGAACGCTCCATATCGGTCTTGTGCGCCTCGTATCGCTATTATAAGCGTTTACGTGAGCGTTCCGTGATCGATGCGATATGGCAACGACGACCGAGCCGGCAGACGGGAGCCCGGAATTGCTGGACGACGCGCGGGAGGTCCTCCGCGTCGAGCACCGGCGTGTCGGCGACGAGCGCGAGGCATTCCGTGCCTTCCGTCAGCGCGTCGCGTCCGTCTCGTCGGAGCCGATCCGAACCGACGGCGGCGCGGGCCCAGTCGCGGGCGACGGGGCGATCGGGGGCGGCGGATCGATCGGGGGCGGCGGGCGGATCGGGGCTGCCGGGAACGGTTGGGCCCGCGGCTCGCGGGCGCCGGCCGGGTCGGGGCTCGTCGCAGTGAGGAACGCGTACCAGGAGACGGTGATGTCCGTCCCGCACTACGAAGTCGAGTACGACGACACCTACGAGCGGAGCGTCGCCGAGGAGTTCGGCCCCGAACTCGCGTACGCGCTCACCCGCGGGTCGCGGTTCCCCGCCGAGTGCAAGCGGTCCCTCTTGGACGCGACCGAGACCGCGATCGAGGAACGCGAGATGTTCGTCGAGACGGTCCGATCGGAGAGCGAGTCGGTCAAGCGGGCGGCCTCCCGACTCGCCCCGATCCGGAGCGAGATCGCGTCGACGAGCCGGACAAGCTTTTCCGAAGCCGGGTTCGGTGCGCTCGACGCCCACCGCGCGCGGACCGAGGCCCTCCTCGCCGACTGCGACCGGATCGCGGCGCGCCGCCAGCGGGAGGTCGCGTCCCACGAGCGCGACCTCGCGATCGACGACGACCTCGATCTGCCTACCTACCTGTATCAGGGTCTGTCGGTGACGTATCCCGTGCTGGCAACGGTCGGTACCGTCGGAGACCGGCTCGACGACCTGAAGCGTCGGATCGAGCGGGCGATGGCCGAGGCGTAGTCCCCTCGACTTCCGAGAAGCGAACGCGCGGTCGAGGTGACCGCACCGACCACCGACCGGCCACGATCGGCGACGGTCTCTTTGGTTCGCGACCCCGAGATGCAGTAGCTGTGACAACCGTTCTCACTGACCGCGACCGCCAGAAGCGTGACGGCCGATCCGACGAGACGTTTTATGGGGATCCGCGGTTCGTTACGCACGCCGACGACGCGTTTCTCGACCGGCTTACGGCGCTGTACGACGAGGTCCTTAGTCCGGGCGATCGCGTTCTCGACGCGATGAGTAGCTGAGTGTCGCACCTCCCGGCGACGGACTTCGAGCGCGTCGTCGGCCACGGACTCAACGAGGCCGAACTCGCGGCGAACGACCGGCTCGACGAGTTCGTCGTCCGCGATCTCAACGCCGAGCGATCGCTCCCGTTCGCCGACGGCGCCTTCGACGCCGTCTGCTGTGCGCTGTCGGTCCAGTACCTGCAGTACCCCGGCGCCGTGTTCGCGGAGTTCGCGCGCGTGCTCGCGCCCGGCGGCGCCGTCGTCGTGAGTTTCTCGAACCGGATGTTCCCGACGAAGGCCGTCCGCGCGTGGCGGACCGCCTCGATGGACGAGCGCGCGGACCTCGTCGAGCGATATGTAACCGCTGGCGGGTTCGCGGTCGAGAACCGACTCGCGGAGCGTCCCGCCGGCGACCCGTTCTACGCGGTCGTCGGGCGGAAGCCGGAGCAGGCCTAACGCGACCGCGCGTGCCGACGACCGGCGCCATCCGCTGGCGTCGACGACTCGGCGTCAGTCCGACGACGTCCCCGTCTCGGTCTCCAGCCCGGACCCGCTCGGCGGTCGGAGGAGGAGCGCCGCCAGCCCCGCGGCGACCGCGAGCCCACCGCCGAGCGCGAACGTCGGCACCCAGCCGGCCGTCGCGACGAGGTAGCCGGTCACGGTACCGGCGAAGACGCCGCCGCCGACCTTGGCGGTGTAGAGGACCGCGTAGTTGCCCGAGGAGTTCTCGGCGCCGTAGTAGTCGGCGATCACCGACGGGAAGTAGACGAACAGCGGCGAGGAAAAGAACATCGCCGCCATCACTAACGCGACGAACGCGACTCCGGCCTCGGCCCGCCCGGCTCCGATCAGCGCGAGCCGGAACACCCCGGCGAGCACGAAGGAGGCGGCCATCACCCGTTTGCGGTCGAAGCGGTCGGACGCCTCCCCGAGGATCATCCGCGAGACGCCGGCGGCGACGGGCAAGAGGGTCGCGGACGCGGTCGCGACGACCGCCGCCAGCCCGAACTGCTCGGCGAAGCGGACGACGTTGGCGATGACGATCAGGTCGGCCCCGGCCATCGCGATGAACATCGCGTACAGCAGCCAGAACTGCCACGTCGACAGCATCTCGCGGGTCGTGTACGCACGCCCGCGGAGCGACGCCGCCAGATTGTCGTCGCTGCCGCCGTTGCCACCGTCCCCTCCGTCGCCTTCCGCCCCGTCGCCCTCTTCGTCCAGTCCGAGCCAGTCGTCCGGCGGGTCCCGGAGGAGGAACGCGCCGACGAGCGTCACGACGAGGATGGCGATCCCGAGGTTCCGGAGCACGTCGCTGTAGGCGGCCACGGTGGCGTTCGCGCGGACGTAGGGGACCACGAGCGCGCTCCCGGCAGCGAACGCCATCGTCCCGACGCCGGTAGTGAGTCCCGTCCGGTCCGGGAACCACTTGACCGCGGTGTTGACCGCGACCGTGTACACGATCCCCACGCCGATCGCCCCGAGCGAGTACAGCAGATACAGCTGCCAGAGCGTCGTGGCGTACGCGAGTCCGATGTACCCGCCGCCGGCGAGCAGGGCCGCGAGGAACGTGAGCGCGCCCGGTCCGCGACTGTCGCGCCACTTCCCGGCGGGGAACTGCGAGAGCGACTGGAACACGACGTAAAAGGAGAACACCGCGCCGAGCGCCGGCAGGGCGAGGTCGAGGCTCTCGGCCAGCGACTGCTCGATCGACGACCAGACGTACTGGTAGGGACTCACCGCTGCCATCATCCCCGCCGCGGCGACGATCTGCCACCAGCGCGAGAAGCCGAGGATCTCGGACGCTCGCCCGGCGTAGTCGACGCCGTCGTCGTCGCTCTTGCCGTCGCCGCTACCGCCGCCGTCATCAGTCATCGGCACCATCCGTCCCGCGTCCGGTCGTGTGGTGGGTCATGTGAGTGTCAGCGATCGGTCCGTCCCGCCCGCGGATCGACGATTCGTGTTCGCATGCTGTCGGCACCGGAGATAAAACGCGCCGTCGGGGAGGTTCTTGCCCCCTCGTGCGCGAGCGTGTCCGTCCCCGCGCCACCGACCGAACCTTCCCGAGCGACGGATTAAGTGACTGCGCCCCCTTCACGTGAACGTGACACACATCGGTATCGTCGGCGCGGGCGCGGGGGCCGCGGCCGCAACGTTCACCATCGACGGCGCGGTCCCGGACGCGGACGTGACGGTCTTCGAGAAATCGGGCGGGCTCTGCGGTCGCGCGGCGACTCGTCGACACGACGACCTGACGTACGACTACGGCGCGAACTACCTGAAAGACGACGACGAGCGCGTCGTCGAACTCGTCACGGAGACGCTCGACGACGAGGGGCTCGTCGACATCGCCGAGCCGATCCACGTCTTCGACGCCGACGGCGAGGTCTCGCCCGGCCGCGAGGCGGACGAGCACAAGTGGAGCTACCGGCAGGGGCTCACCCAGATCGCCAAGCGGCTGTTCGGTCGGACCGACGCGACGATCCACCGTCGGACGCGGATCGAGACGGTCCGCCGGGTCGGCGAGCAGTGGGAGGTCGACGACGCGGACGGCGTGACACACGGGCCGTTCGACGTCCTCCTGTTGAATCCGCCGGCGCCCCAGACCGCCGACCTCCTCCGGGACGCGGAGTGGGACTCGCCCGTCCGCGAGGCGCTCGTCGACGCGGTCGGCGACGTGGCGTATCGCACCGTCTGGTCCGCGGTGTTGCACTACCCGTTCCCGATCGACGCGCCCTACTACGGGCTCGTCAACACCGACAAGGAACACGCGGTCGGGTGGCTCTCCCGCGAGGAGTGCAAGCCCGGGCACGTCCCCGACGGCGAGACGCTGCTCGTCGTGCAGGCGAGTCACGCGTGGTCGGTCGACCACTACGACGCGGACCCGGCCGACAACGTCGCGACACTCGCCGAACACGCCGCCGACATCGTCGGCGACGACCGCCTCGCCGATCCGGCGTGGACCGATCACCAGGGATGGCGGTACGCGCAGCCGGAGGCGGGCGTCGATCGCGGCCCGATCGACTCCGCCCGCCGAGAGGGACTGTACCTCCTCGGCGACTGGGTCGCCGGGGAGGCGCGGCTCCACGCCGCGCTCGCGAACGGGCTCGACGTCGGCGAACGCGTCGCGTACGGGGTCTGACCAGCGATTCGGTCGAGCAGAACACGCGGTTTCGTCGGAGCCTTTCGATCGCGACGATCGCTTATAAGTAACAGCGGCGGCGCGCGTGCGAGGTCGCCGGCGCTGCGCGCCGGCTGCCAGAGGGACCTCCGGTCCCTCGCTGGAGTCGGAGCGGCGCTTATAATGACTAAGATAATTTTTGAAAGTTAAGGAAGTTCTGACACCACTTCTTTGCGAAGCTAACTCGTTCTGTGATTT
>NZ_JBLZNI010000014.1:0-80232 GCF_051194165.1 Halorubrum shenae
ATCCGGGAGTATACTCCCACACACTTTCAGCCCACGGACATCGTGTCCGTGGGCTGTGTTGCTATACAGCGAGCGGTCGTGCCGGGCCTCACACCCGACCGCGTTTCAGGTGACGGAATTCTCAATATTGAGTTGCGTCCCCATAAGTTTATGAACAGTCTTGTTGAAGAGAAAGTAACGATGACCGTTCCGACACGATCAACTCGCGAGTTCGCGGTGCGCGTGTCCGATCGTGGACGACCACCGGTCCTCGACGGGAATGTACCGGAGCGGGTGATTTCGGTGCTGTTCGGAACGGGGATGGAGAAGTGGCGACGCGAGTGGGGTCGAGCGAATGGGACGGTACCAGACCGTGAAGCGGTTGTTTCTGTAAGCGATCTCGCGCGCGGTACCGCGGCCACTACGCAACTCGTACCTGACCGGCGGCTCGCCTACACGGTGCTCGGCGCGGGGGCCGATGTCGAGCGGATCCTCGATGTGGTTGGAGATCACGTAGCGGACGCTCGTGGTGTCGAGCCTGCCGTGATTATCGATGACATCGAGCCGCTGTTAGCCGAGCGTGGTCGAGACGCAGTGATCGCGCTCGTCGACGGGGTGTGTGCCCAGTTCGATGACCACGAAGGGACGGTCGTGATTGGGTGCTCGTTTACACAGCGGACCGCACCGGTCGTCGCGTCACTGTTCGATCCTGTTGACGATGTAGACCGAATTGATCACTCGATCGCTGCGGTCCTCGATAAGTTTCGACGGGATGATCCGACGACATTCGGCTACGTTTGTCGCCACTGGGCCGAAGCGCGAGTCGGGATTGAGCAGTGCGAACGAAACTATCCGCAGGCGAAGCAGGTCCACGCCGCAATTTCCGAACCGGAGACGACGCCGCGGACACTCGGCATGACGCTGTCGGGACTGGTTACGCTTGGTGTCTTGGATACTTGGAGCGAGACCGTCGGTCCGACGCGATACGATCTCACCGCGTACAGCGGTGCGCGTCTGTGGGCGCTCGGGGCGACGGTCGCGGTCGGCGAAGATGACGGGGCGTTTGCCGAGTGACGGTAGGCGTCTTTCCGTTACTCTGGACTTTTCTCCTCGTCTTCTTCGGTGGGTGACGGAGTTCCGAGGTCGTGAGAGACCACAGTACCGTCGGGTTTGAGAGTCACCGTCCCAAGCGTTGCCGTCTCACCGGCTCGGAAACGGTCGGCCACGGACTCGAACACGGACTGGCGATCGAGTCGCTCCCAGACCGTCTCGGCGACGAGTGACTGGAACTCTTCCGGATCGGTCCAACCGGAGTCGACGTCGGACGGGACACCGACGACGAACTGGAACTCCTCCTCAGTGAGACGGATTCCGACCCCGAACGTGTCTGTACACATATCCGGACGTTCGGGTTCCGTTTCTAAAGTATCGTCGGACGCGTCGATACGGGCTTGGTGCCGGCGCTATCTTGAGGGCAAGTTGCGTACGCTCTCCGGTCGGAACGTCCCGAAACCGGTAACCGGGTGCGATTGGAACCCGAGAGTCACACGGATGTCGACGGACCCGCGCGTCTCGCCAACTATCGGTCTCGTGGTCGCGGTGACCGCTGTGAGCGGCGGGGCGATTCTCGTCCGCCTCAGCGATGCGCCGAGCGCTGTCGCCGCGTTCTACCGAGTGCTCTTCACGACGCTGCCGCTGGTTCCAGTCGCGCTCTGGCGCTACCGGACACAGCTCGCCGGTATGACTCGCAGAGACATCGGATTTGCGACGGTTTCGGGAATCGCGCTCGCGTTACACTTCGCCGCGTGGTTCGAAAGTCTCACCTGGACGAGCGTCGCCGCGAGCGTCACGCTCGTCCAAGCACAGCCGGTGTTCGTCGTGCTCGGTGCGTGGCTCCTGTTGCGAGAGCGCGTCACGTCGCGTATGACCGTCGGTATTATCGTCGCCGTCGCGGGAATGGCAGCGATGTCGCTCGGCGATCTCCTCGGTGGCGTGCTGATCGGCCCGCGGCCGCTATACGGGAATGGACTGGCGCTTTTCGGTGCCGTGATGGCCGCCGGGTACGTACTCGCCGGTCGGTCAATTCGGCAGCGGGTCGCACTGGTGCCGTACGTAGTGGTCGTCTACGGCGTCTGCACGCTCTCGCTTCTCGCGATCGTCCTCGTTGAGGGACACGGACTGACGGGATACCCACCGAGTGAGTGGGCGCTCTTCGTCGGTCTCGCCGTCGGTCCGGGGCTGTTGGGACACACCGTGGTCAACTGGGCACTCGCGCACCTGGAGTCGAGCGTCGTCTCCGTGTCGCTACTCGGAGAACCGGTCGGGGCAACAGTCCTCGCGTTCGTGTTCCTCTCGGAATCTCCGACGATGTTCACGCTCGTCGGCGGCGCTGTCGTTCTCGCGGGGATCACGCTCACCACGACCGGAAGTGAGACGTGACTCTTCCAGTCAGCGACTCCTCGAACGAGGGTGTGACGTTCTCGAAGCCGATATTTGCGGATTAACCTTCAAATGCGGTTGGCGCCTATATTCCGTATGCGTAGCCGTTCCACCGTGACGTACGTCGGAGACGATCCGGAGGTGCGGGAGCGCGTGGCACGTGCGGTCGAGGCGGCGTGGGATGGCTCGCAGGCTCCGGAGTACGGAGTGGCGGCCACAGAGGTGCTACTGGAGGCGGTCGAGGACCCCGATCTGCGACCGCTGGCTGACTCCTGCGGGATCGTCACGACGACAGAGGCGGCAGGGAATTCTTTGGTCGCTGATCAACTCAAAGCGACGCCGGACAGCGTCCCCGTCATCGTGATACTCGAGGCGGAGACCGCCGAGGGGTTTCGTCTCGCACTTCGGACCGGCGTTGACGACGTCATCACCGGTCTCCCACTCGAACAGGCGGCAGCTGGTTCCGAGCCCGATCCGCTCACCGAGCGTCTGGCCGACTCGGTGAACCCGGGGCGGGTCCGATTCGGGTCTGACGACGCCGACCGGCTCCGAGAGGTCCTTCTGGACTCCGGATCGACGCTGATGAGCACACAGTCAGACGAGGTCGACACGAAGATCAGCTGGACCATCGAGAACGTCGGTGAACACGCTGAACTCGATCGGATCGTCTGTTACCTCCAGGAGAGTGAGACGTTCGATCCCGCGTACGCGTGGTGTCCTGAGGGCTGCGACGCTGCACCGCGCTCGCTCGATGACTTTCCTGAGCCCGGTCGGCTCTCGACGTTCGAGAACGTGGTCCGGTCGTCGGTTCCGTCGGAGCCGGTGGAGTGTTCGCCGACCGAGAGCGACTCGTCCTCCGAGGAGGAAGGTAATTCCCGAGCGACTGTCCACGTTCCGCTCGTCGCCGATTGGGACCTGCTTGGCGTGTTGGCTTTCGAGACCGACGCGTGGCGCGCGTGGACCGACGAGGAGGTGGACCTCTATCGGACGTTCGCCGATCTGATCGCGTACACCATCGCGCGCAATGATCGGCGGCTGGAACTCCGTCGCCGAACGGAGCAGCTCGAGCAGTTCAGTTCGGTCGTCTCCCACGATCTCAGAAACCCGCTCAATGTGCTATCGGGGTACTTAGACATGGCAAAGCCCGATATTTCGCCGTCGACGTACGAGGCGATGGACCGATCGGTGACGCGAATGGAATCGCTTATCGACAACCTCCTGATGTTGGCGAAACGCGGGGAAGCGATTGGGGAGACCGAGCCGACCTCCGTGGCTGGCGTCGCCGAGGAGGCCTGGCAGACGGTCTGTGCACCCGACGCGACGCTAACGATCGCAGACGATCTCGGACGGATACCTGCTGACCCCACCCGACTTCGGCAGGTCTTCGAGAACCTCTTTCGAAACGCCGTCGACCACGCCGGTCCGAGCGTTGCGATCGAGGTCGGCTCACTGACCGGTGAGGCCTGCAACGGAATATATGTCATCGACGACGGACCGGGCGTCCCGCTCGACACTCGGGAGTCTCTTTTTGATTCTGGGTTCTCGACCGCAGACAGCTCGGGCATCGGGCTCGCCATCGTCGACCGGATCGTGGACGCTCACGGCTGGGAGATCGATGTCCGCAACGACGACGGCGCGGTGTTTGAGATCGCCTTCGAGACGAAGATGGCCCCGAAGCCTGTCTGAATCACCGGAGCGGTCACCACTCCGCAATGCGCGCCCTCGATCCTGGCGCTACGGTTCGAACCGATCCATCGTCCGGCGGTGTCGATCCCGAAACATCCCCTCGAACCCGACTTTCGCGAACGGGCCCGCGGCGTCCCCCAGTAGACCGAAGGGAAGCCGGTACGAGACGGTGTCAACGAGTAATGTCTTCTCTCCGTCGGCGTAGAACGCGTGCGTATGCTCCCATTTCCGGAACGGTCCGCCGGACATCTCGTCGACGAAGCGGGCGCGATCGCCGGGGAGAGTCTCGCCCGCCGGGTCGCGCTCGGTGATTCGGGAGGTCCACCGCTGTCGCGGCCCGACGCCGAACGGGTGCATCGACATTCGTATTTCGGATCCCTCAGTGAGTACGTCCGGATCCGGGGTCCCATCCGGCCCTTCGACGCCCTCTATCCGGAGGTTCATCCAACCGGGTGTGAGTTCGCGGAGCCCATCGATTGTGGAGTGAAACGCCCACACTTCGTCGATGGGGGCCGGCACGCGGGTCGTCCGTCGGTACGTCGGCATACCCTATTTAGGAGACGAACGGGCAAAAACCCCCACTTCGGCGGCTACGTATCGGATTCGATCTGAGCGCGCCCGGCCGACCGAAACCCGCATACGGCCGCAACACCATCGAATCTGTAATGGAGCGAGGCGCGATCAACGTCGCAGATCTGGCCGGGGCGTTCGATCTCCAAGCGACCGTCGAGAGCGGCCAGAGCTACCTCTGGAACCGCGCCGACGGGGGAACTTACGAGACTCTCCACGCCTATGGCGGCGACGCGTGGTACGAAACGGTCGTCGACCCGATTCCGGGAGTGATCGACGAGCGGATTCCCGTTCGAGTGCGACAAGAGGGGGGCGTTCACGACGGAACGCTCCACTGGGAGTCGTCGGTCGACGCGGTCCCTCTCTTGACACACCTGTTCCGACTCGACGACGACCTCGACGCCGTCCTCGACGCGACCCCGAACCTCCCGCTCCTCGACCGCGCGTACGAGGCCTACGAGGGGATGCGACTCACGCGCGATCCGGTCTTTCCGTGTCTGATCTCATTCATTTGCTCAGCCCAGATGCGCGTCGCGCGGATCCATGGGATGCAGCGTCGGCTCCGGGAGACGTACGGCGACACGGTCGCGCTCGACGACCAGGAGTATCACGCGTTTCCGACCCCGGACCAGCTCGCGTCGCGAACGGAGGCGGAGCTTCGCGACCTCTCTTTGGGGTACCGCGCCCCCTATGTGCAGCGGACTGCCGAAATGGTCGCCTCCGGTGAGGCGAATCCCCGCGAGGCAGCGAATCTCCCCTACGAGGAGGCGCGAGAGTCGCTGACGCGGTTCGTCGGTGTCGGCGACAAGGTCGCCGACTGCGTCCTGTTGTTCTCGCTCGGGTTCCTCGAGGCGGTTCCGCTCGACACGTGGATCCGGACGACGATCGAGGAGTACTACCCGGAGTGCGAGCGGGGAAACTACACTGATACGTCGCGTGCGATCCGAGAGCGACTCGGCGGGGAGTTCGCCGGCTACGCGCAGACGTACGTCTTCTATTACCTCCGCGCGGGCGGCGAGTAGGCCGTCGGGAGTCGCTCTGCCGGGACCGACGCTGTGTCGCCCCCGGACCTGTCTGCCGAACTTTCATGCCGATTGGCGTGATACTGGGTCTCGTGATGGATTGCCGAGTCGTCGTCGAGGCCGCCGTTCCGGTGTACGACGTGGAGACCGCCGACGAAGCGGTCCGGATCGCCATCTCGAAGACGGGCGAGATGCTCAACCCGGACCTCAACTACGTCGAGATCGAGACTGGGAGCCGCACGTCGCCCGGCGGCGATGAGCTTCCGCCAGCGTTCGTCGCTGCCGACGAAGCCCTCGTCGCGCTCGAACTGGAGATGGACGTGTTCAACGTTGACCGCGAGGAGCACGCGAGCCGCGTCGCCCGCAAAGAGATCGGGCAACGCCTCCGGAACATCCCGCTGAAGGTGCTCGACGTCGAGGAGATGAAAGACAGTTCCGTTGAGGAGTCGCCGACGGAGAACCCAGAGAATGGCGACTCGACGCCTGACGACGCGATCGACCGCGATGTCGACGAGGACGCGACCGACTCTCGGGGCTGACTTTCGGGATACACAACTTCGCGACAGGGCGCTCGGCAGCCTCCTGCAGACGACGTTGCTACTCGGTGTGTCACTATCCGGTCGCCAAGCAGCGACGAAGGCTCAGTCTGCGGTCGGGGCCAGCGGCTCCGACTCGGACTCGTCCATCGGCTCGGTGATTCCTTCGGTCAGCTTAAAAACAGCGGCTTTGTGGTCGGTCTTCGATTTGTGAATCGATGTCGGTTTGACGCCGAGTTCTTCGTAAGCTTCGAGGTCGGTGTTCTCGTCCCAAAACTCGCACTGCTTTCGTACTTCCGCGAGGAGGCCGTGAAGGTGGATAAGCTCCTGCTTCTTCATGAGTACCAGTTCTTTGCTACCGGAGGTTTATATTACTATCCTGAGTCACGTTACCATGGGTAGTCCCGAGATTCCCGTTTCGGGCGTGGAGACGCGTCTTTTCGCGTTATCGATCGGGAAGGTTTCTCGCATGTGCGCCTGAGAAGAGCGCGCGATCGGAGTTTAGACCTACTGGAACTGTTTGACCGCCTCGAGATCGCGTTCGGTCCGCATGAACTCCGTCAGTCGTCGCGTCGCGTGACAGTCGGGACAGCTGAAGTTCGAACGAAGGCGCTGTAGCTCAGCAGGGTTGTCCTGCCACTCCTTGTTGCACTCCGGACAGACGAGTCTGACAAACGCATCCACCATAGACCGACGTACACCCGGCCGGGTTAAAAACGTACGTGGCGGCCCCGATTTGAGGCGTCGTATTCCGGGAGAGCCGCTGACGGACGGTGACCGACTCGAATCAGGCGGTCAGTCCCTCGCTCGCGTCGAGAAGTTCCTTGTACCGATTTCGGATGGTGACCTCGGAGATGTCGGCGACCGCGGACACCTCGCTCTGGGTCACCTTCTCGTTCGAGAGGAGCGCGGCCGCGTACACCGCAGAGGCGGCGAGTCCGACCGGTGACTTTCCGCTGGTAATCCCGTCTTCGCTGGCGCTATCGAGCAGTTCCCGGGCGCGCCGCTGGGTCTCCTCCGACAGATCGAGCCGCGAGACGAACCGGGGGACGTAGCTCTTCGGATCGGCGGGCTGGATCTCCAGCTTGAGCTCTCGGATCACGTACCGGTACGTCCGGGTGAGCTCCATCTTTTCGACACGCGAGACGGCAGTGAACTCGTCGAGGCTCCGGGGGTTCCCGACCTGCCGCGCGGCGGCGTACAGTGCCGCGGTCGCGACGCCCTCGATCGAACGGCCCGGCAGGAGGTTCTCGCTCAGTGCGCGGCGGTAGATGACGGAGGCGGTCTCGCGGACGTTGTCCGGGAGGCCGAGCGCCGAGGCCATGCGGTCGATCTCGCCGAGCGCCTGTTTCAGGTTGCGCTCCTTGGAGTCACGGGTACGGAACCGCTCGTTCCAGGTGCGCAGCCGCTGCATCTTCTGGCGCTGGCTGCTGGACAGCGACTTGCCGTAGGCGTCCTTGTCCTGCCAGCCGATGTTCGTCGAGAGCCCCTTGTCGTGCATCATGTTCGTCGTCGGGGCGCCCACGCGCGACTTGCTGTCTCGCTCGCTGGAGTCGAACGCGCGCCACTCCGGCCCGCGGTCGATCCCGTCCTGTTCGACGACGAGCCCGCAGTCGGTACAGACCGTCTCGCCGTGTTCCGTGTCGCTCACGAGGTTCCCGTCGCACTCCGGGCAGGTCGTGGTCTGCTCGTCTACCGACTCCGTCTCGTCGGCCGTCGATTCGGTCGACTCCGCGGTTCGGTCTCGCTCTGTCTCGCCGTCGTAGCCGCGTATGTGTGTTTCTGACATGGTGTTCATGATGGGTTCACCGATCGAACTCCCAACAGAAATACTGGCGTCGGGAGTCGACGATTCATTAACTATTAGTAAGCACCCAGAGTATATAAATGTTTCTGCTGGTATATCAGTTCTGATAGATAAAAACGCCTTGAATCCCGGTATGAGCGTGTGCTACGGGTATCCACTTCTTTCGGTGACCTGTCGGTGAGGCGCTGTGAATTCACCAGAGATATATAAATGGTGGTGGCTGTACCGGTCCGGCCGTTGGTCTTACGTGATCCGAACGAGAAACGGGAGCCCGACCCGCTGGAGGACGTGTGACGCCATCATCCCGCGCCACGCGATCGTCGGCGCACCGCCTACCTCCACCGCTCCAGGCCGCTCCCGACCGAGTCGGTCGAAATCGCCCGGCCTCCGCGTAGTATCCGCCGCCAGACGACGAGCGTCGCCGCGTCCCCGACTGGATTGGGCCAGCCGCCGCAGCCAAAGACACTTATTTTCGGGTCGAGTCGTTCGAGGTGATGTCCCCGACACTACTACAGGGAGGGGCCGGTGCGCTCTTCTTCCTGTTCGGCCTCCTCATGCTACTCGCACATCTCGGTATCATCGTCTGGATCTACTCAGACGCCCAACAGCGGAGTGACCAGCCCGCGTTCCTGTGGGCGCTCGTCGCGTTCTTCGCACCGCTTTTGGGGATCGTGTTGTACCTACTGCTCGGCCGAAATCAGTACTGACCTAGATACCGTACAGCTCACCGTATTTCGCTTCGACGTAGTCGGTAAAGGCGTCCGCCGAGAACTCCTCGCCGGTCGCGCGTTTCACCAGTTCGTTCGTCTCGTAGCGAGAGCCGTGGCGGTGGACGTTCTCGCCGAGCCACTCGCGGAGGTCGTCGAACTCGCCCGCCGCGATCGCGTTGTCAAGGTCGTCGATCTCGCGTTCGGCGGCCTCGAAGAGCTGAGCGGCCATCACGGACCCGAGCGAGTAGGTGGGGAAGTAGCCGAAGTTGCCGTGGCTCCAGTGGATGTCCTGCAGGCACCCCTCGGCGTCGGTGTCGGGTCGGATCCCGAGATACTCCTCGTACTTGTCGTTCCAGACCTCGGGCACGTCCTCGATCGCGAGGTCGCCGCGGACGAGGTCGCGCTCGATCTCGAACCGGACGACGACGTGGAGGTGGTAGGTGAGCTCGTCGGCCTCGACGCGGATGAGGTTGTCCTCGTGGACCTGATTGAACGCCTGATAGGCGTCCTCGACGGTGGCATCCTCGGTCTGCGGGAAGTACTTATTAAACGTCGGGAGGAACAGCTCCCAGAACGCGCGGCTGCGGCCGACGTGGTTCTCCCAGAGCCGCGACTGCGACTCGTGGACCGAGAGGTCTCGCGACTCGCCGAGGGGGGTCCCGAACTGTTCCTGCGGGAGCCCGAGGTTGTACTGCGCGTGGCCGAACTCGTGGATCGTCGAGCCGACGGCCCCCAACGGGTCGGACTCGTCGAACCGGGTGGTCACCCGACAGTCGAACTGGTTGCCCGCGGTGAACGGATGCGAGGAGACGTCGAGCCGACCGCGGTCGAAGTCGTAGCCGACCAGTTCGAGGGTCTCGCGCGCCAGCGCCTCCTGGTCCTCCTCGGCGAAGGTCCCCTCGAAGGTGTCGACCGCGAGGTCGGCGTCGGACTCGCGGATCGCGTCGATCATGGGGACGAGCGTCTCGCGGAGTTCGGTCAAGATCGCTTCAGCGCGTTCCATCGAGAGGCACGGCTCGTAGTCCTCGAACAGCACCTCGTAGGGGTCTCGATCGGGATCGATATGTTCGGCGTACTCGCGTTTCAACTCGACGTGCTTCTCGAGGTAGGGCGCGAACGTCTCGAAGTCGTCCTCGGCTTTCGCCTCCTCCCACGCCTGCAGCGCCTCCGTGCCCGTCTCGGAGATCTCCTCGACGAGCTCGACGGGGACGGAAGCGGCGCGCTCGTAGTCGCGGCGGACCTCCCGAACGACCGCCGCCTGCTCCTCGGTGAGGTCGGCGTCGGCGAGCTCGTCGAGCAGGTCGCCCGTCTCCTCGTCGGTGATCATGTCGTGTCGGATCGACGAGAGCGTCGAGAGCTGCTTCGACCGAGCGGGGGTGCCGCCCTCGGGCATCATCACCTGCTGGTCCCACCCGAGCACCCCGGCGGCGCTCCCGACCGTGTTCCAGCGCTGTACCCGGTCCAGAAGGGCGTCGTACGCGTCGGGGGCGTCAGCTCCGTCGTCGATCGCGGCTTCCGTTGCCATACCGCATCGATCGGCTGCGTCGGTTAAGAAGGGACCGGACGCGGAAGCGGGCGTTCTCGCTCGTTTCGCGGCGGTGGACGGGCCCGCGGCGGTGGACGGGCCCGCCCCGAGCGCGACCTATTTCTGCCCGGCCGTCGAACCACCGGCAACGAATGGAGATCGACGAGGACACCATCGACCTGCGATCCGACACGGTCACGACTCCCTCCGAGGCGATGCGCGAGGCCGCCCGCGACGCCGAGGTCGGCGACGACGTGTACC
Organism: Halorubrum shenae; assembly: GCF_051194165.1. Lineage (NCBI taxonomy): Archaea > Methanobacteriati > Methanobacteriota > Halobacteria > Halobacteriales > Haloferacaceae > Halorubrum > Halorubrum shenae. The sequence continues at coordinate 10,536 of NZ_JBLZNI010000014.1, forward strand.
GCGGCGATCCGACGGTCAACGAGCTGGAACGTCGCGCCGCCGAGGCGGTCGGCACCGAGGCCGCGCTGTACGTCCCCTCGGGGACGATGGCCAACCAGATCGCCGTCCACGTCCACACCGACCCCGGACAGGAACTCCTCTTAGAGCGCGAGTCTCACATCTACCGGTGGGAGCTGGCGGGCGCCGCGAAGCTCTCTGGCGCGCAGACTCGGACGATCGACGCGGGCGATCGCTGCGTTCCGACGCCTGATGCCGTTCGGGAGGGGCTCGTCGAGGAGGACCTCCACCGCCCCGGTACCGGGCTCCTCTCGCTCGAAAACACCCATAACTACCGCGGCGGGGTCGCGGTCCCGGTCGAGGAGATCGCGGCAGCGGCCGAGGTCGCCAGCGACGCCGACGTGCCCGTCCACCTCGACGGCGCGCGCGTGTTCAACGCCGCGGTCGCGCTCGGCGTCGACGCGAGCGACATCGTCGAGCCGGTCGACAGCGTCACCTTCTGTCTCTCGAAGGGGCTGGGTGCGCCCGTCGGCTCGATCCTCGCCGGCGACGAGGCGTTCGTCGAGGCCGCGCGCCGCGTCCGGAAGCTGTTCGGCGGCGGGATGCGACAGGCCGGGATGATCGCCGCGCCCGGCCTCTTGGCCTTGGAGAACGTCGACCGCCTCGCGGACGACCACGCCAGCGCCGAGCGACTCGCCGCCGGCCTCGACGCGCTTCCGGGAGTCAACGCGCCTGAACCCGACACCAACATCGTCGTCGCGCACACCGACGACGCGGGTGTTCACGCGTCCGACCTCGTGACCGCCTGTAAAGACGCGGGCGTCGGCTGCGTGGAGTTCGACGAGTACACGACGCGGTTCACCACCCACCTCGACGTCGACCGCGACGATATCGACGCCGCGATCGACCGAATTGGGGACGTGTTCGCGGAGCTTTCGTAGGTTCGGAACTCCGAACTGCTCCGTGATTGCTTATAACTGGCTTCTGAGCGCTACTGTCATCCTCTTCTTCAACCGTTGTTTGGTCCGAAATGACCGATGGGGGGTGCGTACTGACCACCGTGTGTCTTATCAGGTAAATACAGACTGTGAGTGTTGTCCGAGATACATCGCGCGTAGCTTGCACAGAATCATCTCCCAATTCGATCAGAGTGGATCGTTCAGTAGGAAGTCTCGATAGGTGTAGTCCGTACATGACTCAGCGACACCGTCCATGTTACAACTCGTGATGCTCGTTTTATCAGTAAATTCAATAATATATAGAATAATTAGGATCTATGGGACAGGAGTCATTAAACGTCTATCGTACCTGTAAGCCAGTCGTGGATGCCGAGTATGACCCCGAAAGCGACATATCGCCGGTAGAAGCCACTATAGAAGCTCTCGCAGAAGCAGCTGGGGTCGATACGCTTGAACTTCCACCGATCTATGACTTCGTGGATCCTGACGCCATCAATCATCTCTTCGGAAAGCACAAGGGCGCATCCGAAGCGGAGACGTTGCTTAGTTTCCAGGTCAACAACTGGAATGTGTTCATTCGGGATGACGGTCGTATTCGAATCTGTGATAACACTCAACTCACCGATCCGAAACCAGTCTTCAACTGAAGCGGTAGCGCGGAGTCCCCTTCCTCAAGGAGCGAGTAGGGAGGGGAGGAGCGCGTTCGTATCAGTCATAAACACTACTCCACGCACCAAGCAGCCCAAGCCATCACCGGCCGTCTCGAACGCCGGTCAAAGGGGAAGAAGGTCAGCAAACCGACGTTCACCGCACCCACGGTGGGGCGGGGAATCCGCCTCGGTTCTCTTTTGAATCCGGTCGGGTACTTCAGTCCGTAGCCGACGGCACGGTCAACGCCGATGTGAGCAGCCCAGACGAGCGCGACCCAGATGAGAGGCGACACGCCGAGCCACACCCCGACTGCTCCGACCGCGACCGGCGCGAGGTACGTGTGGAACGCGTTGTAGACGGTACTGCCGACCCGAGGACCAGCAAGGTACGCGAGCATTGCGACGTCAGGAGCGAGCGCAAGGACCACGAACAGCCACAGCGGACCGCCGATCGTGAAATACGACGCAGTCGCCACAGCGCCGATCGCGACTCCTTCCAAGCGAAGTAGATACTGTGGTTTCATGACAGTAATACACGGATCGAGAATAAATACTCGTAGTGACCCGTGATAGCGCATTTCACTAACTCGGGATTTCGATACGGCTGGCTTCGAAGAGTCGATCGATGAGCCGGTGGCTCAGTAGTGTAGGGCGACCGCCGCTACGGTGCGGACGTTGAAAGGTGACCGCCCCACGCGAACGCGAGACGACCAGTTGTGTCGCACACCGGCGGCCGGTCGAGTGAAGGTCGGCCGCTCCGGTACTTAAACCCTCGTTCACGCGGCTCCGATCGTGTCAGTCTGACCGCCGAGTCAGTCGGGCCGGTGAACCTCGCCGTCGCGCTCGTCGGCGTCCTTCCGGCGCAGCGCGGCGGCGGCGTTGCTGGCGTCGTAGCCGAAGAACACGTCCTTCGCGTACGTCTCAGCGACCTCGATGGCGTGGATCAGGTCGTCGACATCGACGTTGACCGCGTATAGCTCCAGCGAGAACGGAGTCTCCGGGGGCGCGCCGTGGACGTCGTAGTCGCCGCCGAGCCGCGAGCGGAACCCGCGGGCGATGGTCTCCAGCCAGTAGGTCGTCGCGTATTCGGTGTCGTACAGCGGGACCACGAACTCGTCGACGTGTTCGGCGAGCCGGTCGAGGTCGAGCCCGGCCCGCGCCCGCAAATGGCCGGGGTATGGGTCGGGGTACAGCGTGAGCAACGTCCGACCGGGGACGCGCTCGGCGGCCTCGGCGACGAACTCGGTGATGACGTCGGCACGCCAGTCGCTCCAGTCCTCGCGATCGCTCTCGGCGAAGAGCCGTTCACAGCGATCACAGTGGCAGAACCCCTCCCGCGGGAATCCAACGTCGTCGAGGCGCACGTCGTCGTTCTCGGCGGCGCAGTCCTCGATGATCTCCAAGAGCCCCTCGCGGTACTCCGGGTGGGTCGGGCAGATGTACGCCCAGTCGAAGTAATCGCGGTCGCGCGTCGCCGGCTCGCCGCGCTCGTCGACCGGGACGAGATCGGGATTCTCGCTCGCCGCGGCGTTGTCCCCGAAACACGACACCATGTTCACGGCGCTCGGCAGCGGGGCGGCCGCCCGCCCGGTGACGTCTTTGACCTCGTAGAAGCCGAGATCGAACGGCTCCATCTCGACCTCGTCGGCGTTGCGCGTGACGACCCCGTACATGTGGGCCGCTACGGGAGTGACGGATAAAAACGGCGGGCATCCGCGCGGGAGGAGTCGGTCTGCGGACAGTTCGGGTGCGGACCGCAAACGGTCGGGTGCGGACCGCGAACGGTTCGGCGCAGATTGCGCGTCGATACGGTTACTGGACTTCGACCGGCTCCTTATCGCCGGCGAACAGGAAGTACGCGAGTGCGACCAGTGACAGGACCACGACGAGCTTTACTTTCTTGCTCATGGACGACAGAACGCAGGGCGGGCGCTAAAATCTACCGGAGACCGTGGGGATCAGCGGCGAGGTCGACGCTGATCGCCGACGGGATCTGTCCCCGTCAGACGTCGATGTGGTCGGCGATGTCGGCCCGGAGGATCGTCGAGCAGTAGTCGCAGCGGACGCCGTCGGCGACGACGTCGAACCGGGTCTCGATCGGCTCGCCCGCGTTCGTGATACAGTTGCGATTCGGACACGAGAGCACGCCCGTCACGCTGTCGGGGCGGGTAACGCGGTTCTTCTCGACCACCTCGAAGTCGCGAACGATGTTGATCGTCGCCTCGGGCGCGATGAGCGAGAGCACGTCGACTTCCGACTGCGAGAGCTCTCGTTCTTCGACCTTCACGATGTCCTTGCGGCCGAGTCGGTCCGACGGGACGTTCATCCCGACCGAAACGCCGTATCCCTCGGAGCCGTCGATACCCAAGATCGCGAGCACGTTGAGCGCCTGTCCGCCCTCGACGTGGTCGATCACGGTGCCGTCGCGGATCTTCGAGACGCGAAGCTCGTGCTCGCTCATCGGTCCACCTCGGTTCCCTCGGCCGCCTCGACGTTCTCGAGGAGGGTGTCGAGCAGGGCCATCCGCACCGGGATCCCGTTGTGTGCCTGCTCGAAGTAGCTCGCGTGGTCGGTCTCGTCGACGTCGGGCGCGATCTCGTCGACGCGCGGAAGCGGGTGCATCACGGTGAGATCGTCGGACGCGGCTTCGAGCGTCTCGGCGTCGATCTGATACTCGCCGGCGACGCGGTGGTACTCGTTCTCGTCCGGGAACCGCTCCTTCTGGATCCGGGTGACGTACAGCACGTCGAGCTCGCCGAGTACGTCCTCCAAATCGGTGTGTTCGCGCACCTGCGCGCCGGTCTCGTGGAGATCGAAGCGGACCGATCGCGGGAGCCGCAGCGATTCTGGACTGATAAAGTGTTGGTTGGCGTCGAAGTTCGTGAGCGCAGCCGCGAGCGAGTGGACGGTGCGGCCGTACTTCAGATCGCCCATGATACCGACGGTGAGGTCGTCGAGGCCGTGGTTCTCGCGGATCGTGTGGAGATCGAGGAGGGTCTGTGAGGGGTGCTGGCCGGCGCCGTCGCCCGCGTTGACGACGGGGACGGAGACGTGTTCGGCGGCCAGCGTCGCCGCGCCCTCGCTCGGGTGGCGGAGCACCATCGCGTCCGCGTAGCCCTCGATGACGCGCACGGTGTCGGAAAGCGACTCTCCCTTCGAGACCGACGAGGAGTCGACGTCGCCCATCCCGATCGTGTCGATCCCGAGGCGTTTGGCCGCGCTGTCGAAGCTCATCCGGGTGCGCGTGCTCGGCTCGAAGAAACAGAGCGCGAGCACGCGCCCGGCGTGCCGGTCCGCGTAGGCGGCGGGGTCGTCGGCGACCTCGCGGGCCCGGTCGAGCACCGCCTCGATGTCATCCCGCGAGAGCTGGGTCGCGGTGATGAGGTGGTCCTGACGCATCGTCGAAGAAGGAGGTCGGCAGTATCTTGAATCCCTCGGCTCGGCCACCGACGAGGGTGGTCACGTCCGTGTGGATCGCCGCGAGCGACCGCTTCGAGATTCGCAGAACGCGTGGCGCGTCAGCACGGTTCGCGTCCCCTCGCCTCACCGGCCACGCTTATAAACCGATCCGCGTCCAACGAGCATCCATGAGTGAGAATGATCCGGCCGACCTGCTCCCGAACGACCGCGTGAAACAGAGCGCCCTCGACGGCGACGTGACGCAACTCCACCGCGGGAACCAGTACGGCGAAGAAGGCGACACCTTCGAGATCGACGGCGTGACGTTCGAACTCACCGAGGTAACGGAGCGCACCCTCGGCGACATGACTGACGAGGACGCGAAGCGAGAGGGGTCGCCGTCGCTGGAGGCGTACAAAGAGCGGATGGTCCACGCACACGGCGGGAGCTTCGACTGGGACGACGACGCCGACGTGGTGCGACACCGGTTCAGTCGGGCGGAGTGAGCGACGCCCGCGTCCCCGGCACGCCCGGTGTCACCCGCCGAACGCGCCGAGACTCGACTGCAGCTCGCGGCTCGGCACTTCTTCGGTGAGTTCGTACCCCACTAGCTCCCGGGCGTCGACCGCGTACGTCGACCCGCCGCGGTCGAGCACGAGTACGCGCCCCTTCCAGCCGCGCACCGTTCCGGCCGCCATCGTTTCCGCGACGGGGCGCTCGTCGAGGTCGAGCCCGTCGTCGAACTCGAACCGCTCGATCGGGTCGAACCCCGCCAGCAGCGACTCCCACGCTGCCGCGTCCACGTCGCGGCCGAACCCCGCGACCTTCGTCGGGACGCGCACGCGATCGACGAGGCCGTCGCGCTCGGCCAGTTCGGCCTCGACCTCGCGCGCGATCCGCCCGTCCGGGTACGTCCGGATGTGCGCCGCGCGGTCGGCGCCCTGCTCGCGGAGCCGCGTCTCCAGCCGCCACAGGCGCGTGACGCCCACCTTCAACACGTCGGGCGCGAACGCCGCGAGGTACACCGCGTGCTCCTCGTGGCAGTCCATCTCGTCTTTTAAACACGTCCCCGTACAGCGGGCGCAGACCCAGACGTGCCGGTGCGCGTCGCAGTAGGGGGCGTCGTCGGCGCTGCAGGCGATATGCTCGCCGTCGTGGACGGTTCCCGCACAGCGGCGGTCGCCGAGCCCGAAGGCGAGTTCCGTGCCGGGGGTCGCCTCGACGAACTCGACCGCGCCGCCGCTAGCGACCGTGAGCCCTTCGCCCGACTCGTAGCCGACGACCTGCACACGCTCGCGTAGGGGAAGCCGCGACTTAGGCGCGTCGTCGTCGGAACGGGCGGGAGCGGGCGGTTCCGTCGCCACGTGTGTTTAAGCCGATACTCGTGCGATCTGATCGCATGCTTAGCGCCGCGCTCTCGATTGGCGACGCCGACGTCGACGCCGGGATCGACCTCGCGCTGACGGTTCGCAATATCGGCGATGCGCCCGAAACACTACGGTTCAGGACCGGACAGCGCGCCGACTTCGCGGCCTATCGGCTCGACGGGGAGGCCGAGAAGGTCGAGAAGATAGAGGAGGTCGAGGCGGACGGGGAGGACCCCGTCTGGCGGTACGGCACCGGTCGGATGTTCACGCAGGTGCTCGGGAGCGAGACGCTGGAGCCGGGCAAGTCGACGACCTACGAGGCGACGTGGGGGGACCCGCCGTCGGGATGGTATCGGTTCGTCGGCGAAGTGACCGCGGAGGACTGCGAGCTGACTGCGACCGCGACCGCCGAGATCGACTGAGTCGCCTCCGGCTACTCCGTATCGTCGACGTGAACCGCGCGCTCGACCGCCTCTTCGAGGCGCTCGCGGGTGCGGTGGCTGGGCTCTGCCTCCGTCCGCACCTCGATCAAGTGCGAGCCGTCCGCGTCGCGAGCTCGGGTGTACGCGTCGGCGAGGTCGTCGTCGACTGTCTCCGTCTCCTCGGCCGTCTCCGCCGAGCGCGCGTCGATCCGGGCGTACGACAGCCCGTGTAAGTCGGCCAGCGGCTCGAACTCGATACCGTGCGGCGTTTTAAAAGCCTCCGTGAACTCCGGCTCGAACGACTCGATCGGGAGCTTGTGGAAGATGCCGCCGCCGTCGTTGTTGATCAGGACGATCGTCGCGTCCACGTCGCAGCGGTCGAGCGCGAGCAGCCCGTTCGCGTCGTGGTACAGCGCCAGATCGCCGACGACGAGCGTGAGGTCGTCGGTCGTCGCGGAGCCGGCGCCCAGCGCGCTGGAGACGATCCCGTCGATGCCGGAGACGCCGCGGTTGCCGAGGGCGGTGACGCTCGTCGTCGTCGGCCCGACGAAGCGATCGAGGTCGCGGACGGGCATCGAGTTGGAGACGAACAACGTCGCGGGATCGGGGAGCGCGTCGGCGACGACCCGGAGCGCGTCGCCCTCGTGGAAGGGGAGGGGGTCGTCAGTGTCGTCGGCGGTCGGGCTGTTCCCGTCTTCCTCCCGACCGAGAATCCCCCGCGCGGTACGATCGACGTCCTCCCACTGCGCGCGCCAGTCGCCGTCGCCGTCCCCTCCGGCGACGAGCCGTGACAGGCGAGCGCAGAGGCGGCTCGGCTCGGCGACGACGAGGTCGGTCGCCGCGAACTCCGCCTCGCGCCAGCGCCCGGCGGGGTCGACCTGATACTGGTCGGCCCCCGTCCCGGCGAGGTACTTCCGGAGGCGCTTCGAGGTGGGCGACGCGCCGAGGCGGAGGACGAGGTCGGGATCGGTCCAGTCGGCGGCGCCGTCGCCCGTGGCGTCGCCCGGCTCCCCGGCGATCTCCGCCGAGAGGTACGCGTCGTACGCGCCGATCACGGGCGCGACCCGGGTGTGGCCGCCGAACCGGACGCCGGAGAGCGGGTCGGCGAGGATCGGGAACCCCGTCGCGTGCGACAGCGCCGTGACCGCCTCGGCGTCGAGCCCCGGCGGGTCCGCCGGACCGGCGACGATCAGCCCGCGGTCGGTCGTCGACAGCTCGTTCGCGATCCGCCGGAGTCCCTCGTCGCCCGGCTCGGGCGATCCGGGCGTGATGTCGACGTACGGGCCGTCGCGGCCGGCCTCGGCGACCGGATCGAGGTCGGCGGGCACGTCGTCGGGAACCCGAGTCGGCTCCAGCGGCTTTTTAAACGGAACGTTGAGGTGGACCGGCCCGGGGTCGGCGCCCTCGGCGGTCCCGACGGCGCGGGCGACGGTAGTCCGGAGCGAGCGGAGCGCGCGGTCGTTCGGCGCGGGCTCCGGAAGATCCTTATAAAACCGCACGGCATCGCCGTATAGCTTCTCCTGGTCCGCGGTCTGGTTCGCGCCCGAGTCGCGCAGTTCCGGGGGCCGATCAGCCGTGAGCGCGAGCAGGGGAACGCGCGCCTCGCTCGCCTCCATCACGGCCGGGTGATAGTTGGCGGCGGCGGTGCCGGAGGTGCATATCAGCGGTGTCACCGTCCCGGTCCGGCGCGCGCGGCCTAACGCGAAGTAGGCGGCCGAGCGCTCGTCCAACTGAGAGAAGACGCGCAGGTCGTCGGTGCGCGCGGCGGCCATCGTCAGCGGCGTCGAGCGGCTCCCGGGCGAGGCGACGACGGCGTCGACGCCCGCGGCGACGAGCTCGTCGACGAGGGCGCGCGCCCACAGCGTGTTCCGGTTCGGCGCGGTCATTGCCACCGCTTGGGCGTCGGGATTTAAATACTCCCGCGGGTCGGTCGCGTCGGCGGTGAGTTCGCCCTCTCGACTGCGACCTCACTTCCGGTCAAAGCGTGCGCGAGCCAGTGTCACATCGCGTCGAACCGGAGAGAGCCGACCGTCGTCACTCCGCCGGCTCTGGCTCGCTCGCGACCGCTGCATCTGTCACGCATATCCGGTATGCCTCCACGTCCTCGTAGGTCGCGCCCCAGCCGCCGACGGTCCACCGTTTGTCGCCGTCGTCGACGATGATGGACGCGGTTCCAGTCAGCGCCATCACGACCGGGGTGCTGTCGTCATCTCCCTTGTCGTTCGAGACCTCCTCGGCGTCGACGACCTTCCCGGAGAGGGTTACGGACCGGTCACTGTCGGTCTCGCGGCCTTCGATTTCCACAGAGAGGGGCTCGGCGGCCCGAATCCGGTCACGGTTCTCGAGGAGGAACTGTCTGATGTCCGCGTACCTCTTGGGTGCGGCCGTCTCGCCCTCGTACGCGACGGGAGTCGGGAGCCACATGAAAAGCAGGAAGTGCCAGAAAAACACGTACGTGAACGACCGGTTGCGGAGGATCAAGCCGTAGTCTTCGATCGCGGACGGGTTCGGAGCGAACGCCGTCCGGCGGAGGTCGGAGGTGAGTACGAACGGAGCGGGCTGCGAGAGGTGGTGTGCGACGCTCACGGCATCCTCGTAGTCGGTGTCTTCGAGCGTCTCGTCGCCGTCGCGACTGAGGATCGTGACGTTGACCGTGACGCCGCGGTCGCGGGCGTCGGTGAGGTCGCTCCGTAGCGCGTCGAACTGGTCGGGCGTGAGCGTCGCGTGGACCTGTATCTCGGCCTCACGGACGAAGGTCCGGGCCGCCTCGACGACCGTGTCGAACCGCTTGACGATGCTGACCGTCTGGGTGTCGACGGTCGGCCGCTCGTATCGCTCCGTGATCTCCGAGGCGGCCGACTCGAACTGGCTCGCGCGTTCGGTGAGCCCGGAGACGATCGCTTCCGGATCGGTCGCGCGCGCCTGAAACGTCTCCTGCTCGTACAGCTCCACGTACCCGAAGTTGTCGAGGTCGCGGAGCACATCGTAGATCCGCGCGTCGGGCACGTCACTGGCCTGTGCGACTTCGGTCGCGGACGCGCTCCCTAGTTCGAGAAGCGTGACGTACGCGTTCGCCTGATAATAAGAGAGATCCGCCACCTGGAGCGTCTCCAGGAGTTCCTCGGTATCCATAAACACTCGTTAACCACCTCAGTGTATAAAAACCCCGAGACGAGCCGCCGAGGCCCGAGCAGTCGCTCTGGGGGCCGTTGGCTCCCGAGGTTCGCCCGCATCCGAGGCGTGTCGGGCACGTTGACGCGACCGGAATCGGCTCACTCTACGTCGGCATAGGGAACGGGACCGTCGAGGAGGGGATCGTCGGTCGACGCCATCCACGCCTCCAGTTCGTCGCGGAGTCGGTCGAGGACCTCGACGTGATCCGGATCCGGGTCGCCCGCCATCGCCTCCGTCTCGAACGGCTTCCGATCGGAGGCCAGGTTCTCCGACTCGTGGGGGTCGGTCTCGAGATCGTACAGCTCTTCGGTCGGGCGCTGTGGGACGTGGAACTGCTCGTGAACCTCCCGGCCCGAGGCCGTCGGTGCGACGTCCATCGGGACGAACACCTTGGGGAGCACAGAGAAGTTGCGGACGTACTTGTACCGCTCCGTTCGGACCGCTCGAATCGGGTTGTATCGGTCGTGCCACGTCATCTCGGCGAAGATCTGGTCGCGTTCCTCGTGTGGTTCACCCCGGAGGAGCGGCGCGAACGACTCGCCCGAGACGTCTGTGGGGGGATCGATCCCGAGCAGGTCGAGCATCGTCGGCGTGAAGTCGACGTTGGTGACGAGCGCGTCGTGGACTTCGCCGCCCTCGACGGCGTCCGGCTGGTGGATCAGGAGCGCGGTCTCGATTCCGGGGTCGTAGCAGGTGCCCTTCGCCCGCGGGATCGCCAGGCCATGGTCGGTCGTGAACACGAACAGCGTTTCCTCGGCCAGACCAGCGTTGACGAGCGACTCCCGGTACTGTCCGACCGCCGGGTCGAGCACCTCCTCGATCAGCGCCCCCAAGTCGGCGGCGTCCTCGCGGACCCCCGGCGCGTCCGGGAGGTACGGAAAGTCGTCGAGGTCGATCGCGTCTGGGTCGGCGTCGTCGTACGTCCCGTCCGGGAGGTACTCTCGTCGGAACGGCCGATGCGGTTCCTCGATGCCGATCGAGACGAAGAACGGATCGTCGTCATCTGCGCGTTCGGCGAAGAAGTCGTCGACGACGTCGACGAGGCCGAGCGCCCGCTTCGTCTCGCTGTCGACGTAGTCGTAGCCGAGCCGCTCGGGCTCGTCGGGGACCTCGTGTTGAAAGCCGAGCAGGGCCGTCTCGTAGCCCACCTCTCGAAGGTGCTTCGGAAGCGTCTGCCAGTCGTCACCGAGCGCCCAGCCCATGTGCGCGAGACCCATGACGCCGTTCTCGTGGGGGTAGTAGCCAGTCATCATGCTGGACCGGCTCGGAGAGCAATGCGGGGCCGAACAGAAGCTGTTCGCCATCCGGGCGCCGTCGACCGCGATCCGATCGATGTTGGGGCTGTCGACGTCGGCCCCGTAACAGCCGAGGTGCTGTCCAAGGTCGTGACAGTGAACCAGTACGAGATTCGGGCGGGTCGACGAGTCCGTAGTGGAACTTTCTTCTGCCGACATACCGTTAATACGCTCCGATACCCGGATAAATGGCCGTGATTACGTCCCGTATCACCTCGGTCCTAATTAGTAACTATCACGGTAATTAATAAGAAAATTTGAAGTAAGTGGGCTCTCAGTTTTTGAACCACATGTCCAACGATCGATCCAGTACTACACGGCGGAGCGTACTGAAGACGACCGGTACCGCGTCGGTACTCGGAAGCGTCGCGCTTGCGGGCTGTTCTGGTGACGGCTCCGACGGGAGTGACGGCTCCGACGGGAGTGGCGGCTCGGACGGGAGTGACGGCTCGGACGGGAGTGACGGCTCCGACGGCGGAAGCGGCAACAACCTCGAGATAACGGGCGTCTGGTCCGGCGGTGAACAGGAGTCGTTCACCAAGGTGATGGATTACGTTGAGGAGGCGACGGGCATGGGATTGGAGTACTTCCCCCGTGACACCGACACCCTGCTCACCGGGACGCTGATGGACTACGAGTCTGGTGTGGCCTCCGCCGACATCGTCGTGATGCCTTCGCCAGCACGGATCATCTCGGACGCGGAGAACGGCCACCTCGCGCCGGTGGGCGACGCGTGGGACGCCGAGAACTTCGCGGTCGACCCGGAGCGGGTGACTGTCGACGGCGAGGTGTACGCCGCGCCGTTCAAGATGGACCTCAAACCCGGCTTCTGGTACCGGAAGTCGTTCTTCAACGAGAACGACCTCACCGAGCCGGAAACGTGGGACGAGTTCATGACGCTGCTCGACGACCTCTCGGCGATCGACGGCGTCGACGCACCCATCGCCTCCGGGAACGGTACCGGCTGGCCGCTGAGCGATATCACCGAAGGGTTCTTCATGCGACAGGAGGACGGTGCGTCGCTCCAGCAGGGCCTCATCGACGGCGACACCGACTTCACTGACGACCGAATCGCGACGGCGTTCGACGAGATCAAGATGCTCCACGACGAGGGGCACTTCAGCCAGACGCGGGACTTCGGCGTCCAGTACGAGTACTTCTGGGACAACAGCCTCCCGCTGTACTTCATGGGCTCGTTCACGCCGGCGCAGGACGCGGTTGAGGACCCGTCCGACCTCGGCGTGTTCCGGTTGCCCGGTGTGGACGGGATCTCCTCGTCCGTCAACTGGTTCACCGTGCCGACGTACTCGGAGAACGTCGACGCCGCCCGCGACGCCCTGAGTTCGTTCGTCTCCGCCGAGGGGCAGCAGGTGTGGGTCGAGGACGGCGGGTTCATCGCCTCTAACACCGCGGTGCCCGACGACGCGTACGACATCGAGGTCATGGCGAACCTACCCGACCTCGCCGCCGAGGTGACGGTCGTCCCCGACCTCGACGACGCGCTCGGGAACCCGTTCCAGCAGGAGTTCTGGTCGCAGCTCAAGGGACTGTGGGCGTCTCCGGACACGGCGACCGAGGACGTCACCAGCTCCCTCAACGACGCGTACCAAGAAACGATGAATAACTGACGATGGAATCGACGTCAATCGCGGACGACCGAGGCGAGCGGCGCGGGTCGCTGGCGCAGATGTTCGACCCCGAAGAGATCCGTCGCCGCAACCTCGTCTCGCTGGGGATGGACGTGCTTATCCTCGTGACGATCGGGTTCCTCTCGATCCTATTTACCAAGGGATTCTGGCCGATCGTCATCGGCACGATCCCGATGGCGACGCTGCTGTACTTCGGCTGGGCCTCCTCGAAGGCGTTCTTCGTCGCGCAGGTGCTCGCGATCGGCGTGGCGCTTCTCGGCACCGCGACCGGTGTGCTGCCGTACTGAGACACCGACGAATACTTTTTTGGCGTTATCTTCTCGCGTAGTCGCGTCCGTTCGTGAGTCGTTTTGCGCGGTCGAGGGGCAGAAGGTAGTCGGCAGAGATGCGAGCGGGGGAACGAAAACGAGCGGAAAAACGAACGCGTGTGACGAGATCGGGTCAGTCGGCGACTGCGGCCACCATCCCCTGCTTGTAGTACCGCTGGAGGGTGACGAACAGCAGGATCGGGACGATCATTGTCAGGACTGAGCCGGCGGCGACGAGCCCCCAGTCGATCTGGAGGCGGCCCTTCATCAGCGGGAGCACCTGCGGGGCGAGCTGGTTCTCACGGGACCGCATGAACACGAGCGGGAAGAAGAAGGAGTTCCACACCCACGTGAACTGAATGACCGCCACGGAGACGAGCGCCGGCGCGGAGTACGGCAACACGATCGACTTGAAGATCTGATATCGGGACGCGCCGTCGACCCGGGCAGCCTCCTCGAGCTCCTTGGGGAGCCCCAGAAGGAAGTTCCGGAGGAACATGACGACCCACCCCATCCCCCAACCGATGTGGACGAGGATGAGTCCCATGTACGTGTCGAACAGGCCGGTCGTCCGCAGCGTGTTGTAGTTACCCATCGCCACTAGCTCTGGCGGCGCGGCCATGACCACGATGAGCAGGAAGAACAGCGCGGTCTTCAGCGGGAAGTCGAAGCGAGCGAACGGGTACGCGACCATCGTTCCGAGCAGCGTCACGGCGAGCACGGACGGGATCGTGACGATCGCCGTGTTGATCATCGCCTGTCGCATCGGTCCAGACTGGAACGTCCACGCGCGGGCGTAGTTCTCGAAGGTGATCGTCATCCCCTCAAAGTTCCACCAGCCCTGAATTATCTGATCGAGCGGACGAACGGAGGCCATGAACAACCCGATGAGCGGGACGAGCCACAGCAGCGCGATCCCGATGGCGATCGCGTAATGCAGCGCGCGCGCGCCGCTCGGGACCGCTGCGCGAACGCGCTCGATCGGGTCGCGGTCGGAGGTCGGTGCGGTCTCCGGCGGCTCGTGGTACACGCGTCCGCCGTCGGTTCTCCGTTCGGTGTCGGCGTCGGTCGGATCGTCTGAGTGGTGTGTGTCAGTCATTGCTGATCAGTCCATTGACGCGATGTACCACGCCATCGGGAGCGCGATCACGAGTTCGATGAGCGCGACGACCATCGCTTTACTGTACTCAATGGGGACCGAGAACGCCGCCTGATACACCTCAAGTCCAAGCACCGAGAACACCCCGCCTGGACCGCCGGACGGGCCCCCGGCCGCGTAGACGATGGCGAAGATCCGGATCACCCAGATCATACTCATGATCACGACGACCGCCGTTACTGGCTTGACGAGCGGCCAGATAATGTCTTTAAACCGCCGGAACCGCCCGGCTCCGTCGACCCGGGCGGACTCCAACAGCGCGGGATCAATCCCGGCGAGCGCCGAACTGTACAGGAGCATGCTGAACCCGGTCTGTACCCAGACGCCGCCGAGGATGAGCGCGTAGATCGCGATCTGCGGCTCCTGAACCCAGTTCCGGACTTGTCCCCCGAGACCGATCGACCGGAGCAGCCCGTTGAACGCGCCGGCCTGCGGGTCGTAGACGAAAAGCAGCACGAGCCCGATCACGACGGTCGGCGTCGTGAAGGCCAGGAACACCATAGAGCGGAGGATGCTCCGACCGCGAAGGTCGGCGAACAACAGCGCGAGTCCGAGTCCGAGCAGCGTGCTGAGCGGGACGTGGACCACCATCCAGATGAGGTTCTGCGGGAGCGCCCCCATCGGATACTTTAATGATCGGAGGTTGCTCCAGTTGATGATCGCGTCGTCTTGGAAGGTCGCGATCCACGTCTCGAAGCCGGCGAACCGCGCGATGTCGAACCCGTCCCAAATAAAGAAACTTCCGACGGCCGAGTACAGCATCGGTCCGACGGAGAAGATGGCAAACAACGTGAGACCGGGAAGCATGAACACGAGGATCGCTTTGAGCTTCTCTCCGTTGACATCGCGGTCGAGCCGGTCCTCGAGATATGATTCGACGGACATGGTACTACGCCACCAGCTCCCCGTCCTCGTCATAGAGGTACACGTCCGCCGGATCGAACGTGAGGTGGACTCGGTCCCTCGACTCCGCGTCGGTCTGCGGGACCTTGACGATCACGACGGAGTCGCCGACGTTGACGTTGACCAAGACGTACTCACCGAGCGGTTCGACCGTCTTGACCGTGCCCGGCACGGTCCAGTCGGTATCGGGAGGCTCGGTCGACACGTCGATGTCTTCGGGACGGACGCCGAGAGACACGGTCGGAGACGATGTTTCCGACGGCATCGGGAGGGTGCTGCCCTCGTCGAGTTCGACGGTGCCGTCACGGTTCGTTCCCGCAAAGAGATTCATCGGCGGTGAGCCGATGAACTTCGCGACCCAGGTGGTCCGCGGCCGCTGGTACAGCTCCTCCGGATCGGCGACCTGACGGATCGTCCCGTCGTTCAACACGACGATTTTGTCTCCCATGCTCATCGCCTCTTCCTGATTGTGCGTGACGTAGACGGTCGTGATCCCGAGCTGGTTCTGAATCCGCTTGAGCTCGGAGCGCATCTCTAAGCGGAGCTTCGCGTCGAGGTTACTGAGCGGTTCGTCGAGGAGGAACACGGAGGGCTCGCGAATGATGGCCCGCGCGAGCGAGGTCCGCTGGCGCTGTCCGCCGGATATCTCTCCCGGATCGCTATCCATCTGATCCTCGATGTGTAACAGCTCTGCGACCTCAGCTATTCGCTCATCGCGCTCCTCCGGCGGAACCCCCCTGACTTTCAGCGGGTACTCGATGTTCTCCCGGACGGTCATGTGCGGGTACAGTGCGTAGTTCTGGAACACCATCGCGACGTTACGATCGGCCGGTGGCATCCTGTCGACGCGGTCGTCATCGAAGTATATCTCGCCTTCAGACAGGTCCTCGAGCCCCGCGATCATCCGGAGCGCAGTCGTCTTCCCACAGCCAGAGGGCCCGAGAAAAACCACGAACTCACCGTCATCCACCTCCATGTCCAGCTTGTAATTGGCGACGGTGTCACCCCCGTCGAAGTACTTGCTTACCGATCGCATGCTAATGCGGGTCATCGACTACCAGCCGGTATTCATTTATTACACTTATAATTAATCATAGAATATGGATATATATCCAGCCGATGGATCGCGTTAAACGTTCTCTTTTCGGCTAATTCAATAATTACTTAGCAATCCTTTCACTAAATGCGAAAGATGAGTCACGCCCTCTTCGACTACACGGCTTTTCTGCAGGTCTCCGGCGAACTCTTTCGGGCGGTCCAGCAACGGCAGCTCTTCGACGACGACAAGCGGTTCGTCGACGCAGAACCGCGTGTCCCTCCGGATCTGCTGTTCGAACGGTATCTGGCGGCGCAAAAGGAGCCCGACTTCGATCTTGAGTCGTTCGTCGAGGACAATTTCAGGCTGCCGGAGCTGGTCGCAACCGAACCGAATCTTGCGGCATCTCGGTCGATGGAGGACCACGTCTCGACACTGTGGGGGCCGTTGACCCGATCGTTCGATGACGTCGACTCGGCGGGCTCGACAATCATCTCATTACCGAATCCGCATGTCGTCCCCGGCGGACGCTTCCGCGAGATGTACTACTGGGACAGCTACTTCACTGCGGAAGGACTGGCAGCGGCCGATCGAACCGACTTGGTTGGGGGAATGGCAGAGAACATCGCGTCGCTTCTGGACCGATTCGGCTTCGTCCCGCTCGGGAACCGAGCGTACTACGACAGCCGGTCACAGGTCCCGTTGTTTTACCGCATGCTCCGCGTGTTGGAGCGCGACGAGGGGTTCGACGCTGTCGCCCCCCACGTGGACGCGCTCCAGACGGAACACGACTTCTGGATGGACGGGAGAGACCGCGTTGCCGGCGGCGATGGACCGACGGCGCACCGTCGAGCCGTCGGGATCGCCGACGAAACCGTACTCAACCGATACTGGGACGACCGCGCCCGCCCGCGACCGGAGTCATACTCCGAGGACCGCCGCCTCGCGGAGCGAGTCCCGGTCGACGATCGGCCAGCGCTGTTCCGGGACATCCGGGCCGCCTGCGAGTCCGGGTGGGACTTCAGCTCGCGGTGGCTGGCGGGCGACGACCTCACCACGATCCGGACGACTGACTTGGTGCCAGTCGATCTCAATGCCGTCCTTTTCGGTATGGAATCAGCTCTCGCGGAGTGGCTCCCACGGGTCGGGCGGACGAAGGCCGGCGAGCGGTACGCGGACCTGGCCGAGCGCCGTCGGGAGGCGATAAATCAGTTCTGTTGGGACGAAGACGCCGGCTTTTATGTCGACTACTCGTGGGTCGACGGGTGTCAGGCCGACCGGCTCACGCTCGCCGCCGTCGCGCCGCTTTTCACTGGGGCCGCGACCGAAGATCGGGCGGCAGCGGTCGCCGATCGGCTCCGCCGGGACTTCCTCCGACCCGGCGGACTGGTGACGACGCTCGAAGAGACCGGAGAGCAGTGGGACGCACCGCTCGGCTGGGCGCCGCTTCACTGGATGGCCGTCATCGGGCTGCGCCGGTACGGCCACGACGGCTTGGCCGACGAGATCGCGAGCCGTTGGATCCAGCTCGCGCGGAGTACCTTCGGGGAGACCGGCAGAATGGCTGAAAAGTACAACGTCCACACGGCCGGGAGTGCGACCGATCCGGGTGAGTACGAGCTCCAGTACGGGTTTGGCTGGACCAACGGGGTCGTCACGGCGTTGTCGGCACGGCAGTAGCCGACTTCGGATCGCTGTCGGATGACATGCGTCACGGTTCTGCAACGCTTATGAACGCCGAACGACTGCTATAGAACATGAGCGACGACGACGCCGTCGACGTCGAGGTCGAGTCCCCCGACGACGCCGCGGCCGACGCGGCGAGGACGAACGGCACCGCGGACGCGACCGCCGAGGGAACGAGCGACGAGTCGACCGACACAGACGACGCCCGCGACGGCGAGGCACTGGCCGCCGACGTCGCCGAACACGACGAGGCGCTCGCACGAGAGGTCGCGGCGCTGGAAGCGGACCTCGCGGAGACGCGCGAGGAACTGCTGGAGTCCGAAGCGGAGGTCGAGGAGCTGACGAGCAAGCTCGCCCGGGTCAAGGCCGACTTCAGCAACTACAAGCAGCGCGCCAAGCGGAAGCAAGACGAGATCCGCGAGCGCGCCTCCGAGGCGCTCGTCGAGCGCATCACGCCGGTCCGCAACGACCTCCTGCGCGCGCTCGACCAAGAGGAAGGGAGCGACCTCCGTCCCGGCGTCGAGTCGACGCTGGAGAAGTTCGACGAGGTGCTCGCCGACGAGGGCGTCGAGCCCATCGCCCCCGACCCCGGCGAGGAAGTCGACCCGGCCCGCCATCAGGTGATGCTCCGGGTCGAAAGCGACCAGCCCTCGGGATCCGTCCACGAAGTGTACGAGCCCGGCTACGAGATGGGCGACCGCGTGGTCAGCGAGGCGAAGGTCACCGTTAGCGCCGACGAGGAGTAGTCTCGGAAAGCCAACCGCTACACGTTCTCAACTGTGCGCCCGTACGCCGTCGCCAACTCGTCGAGCCCCGCGTCCGACTCCGCGGCGTGCGGCACCGACAGCGGCGAGACAGAAACCTCGCCGTCGACGACCGCCCGGCGGTCGGTCCCGACCGGGTCGGGGACGTCGTTATCGTTCATCTTCCCCCAGATCGGGTCCGAGAACGTCACACGGCCGTTTCCGTCGTGTGCCGCCTCCATCCCGTACCACGGTGACGGCGTGGTGACGCGCATCGGCGCCGGCCGATCGGGCTCACCGTCTGGGTCTGCGATCGGGGCGTTGACGTTGAGGTAGTCGACGCGGTCGAACGCGTCCGACGCGGTCGCCTCCCTGACGAGATACCGGGTCGCGCGGGCCGCGTTCGCGAACTCCGCCGGCTTCAGCTCCCGTTTCCACCAGTCTTCATCGCCCGGGACGTACATGGAGGTCGCCACCGCGGGCACGTCGAAGAAGGCCGCCTCGACCGCGGCGGAGACGGTTCCCGATCGACCGAGCGTGTACGCGCCAAGGTTCGCCCCCTCGTTACAGCCCGCGACCACGAGGTCCGCGTCCGGGACTAAGGCGTCGAGGCCCGCGACGACGCAATCGACCGGAGTGCCGTCGACGGCGTAGCCGAGTTCGTGGTCCGCGATATCGACGCCGTCTGAGAGCGTGCGCCCAGTCGACGACCGATCGCCGGTCGGGGCGACCGCAACCACGTCGTAGTCGGCCGATAAGGCGTCGTAGAGCGCTCTGAGGCCGCCGGCGTCGATCCCGTCGTCGTTCGTCAACAATACGCGTTCGACGGTCATAGCGACTTCTCGGGGATGTTCGGTCAAAAGTCCACCGTCGTGAGCAGGGAGCGGGGGGATCGCCCGCCGAGGGGCTGGCGAGCCAGCCGCGCCGAACGGAAAGGCCCACGTATCCCGGGGTCGATCGACCGGTATGGGATTCGGGGACACGGCGAAGAAGATCCAGACGCTCGCCGACAGGGCCGAGCGCACGTACCAGAAGATCAACGAGCTCCGCAGCGAGGTCGAGGAGACGCAGACGACCGTGGTCGACACCTCCGAGCGGGTCCAGCGGCTCGAAAACGAGATGGCCGAACAGCGGGCCGTCCTCGACGCGGTCGCGACCGAAGTCGGCGTCGACTTAGAGAGCGTGAGCACCGAGGCGCACATCACCGACGCCGAGGAGGCGGCCGCGGTGAAGGGAGGCGACGCCGGGGACGCCGAAGGCGACCCTGAAGAGCTCGCAGACGACGTCGAGGAGTAGCTGAAACGCTCCGGTCAGTCGTCGTCTTCTCTCCGCTCCTTACTCTCCTCGCTCGCCCGCGAGACCACATCGGCCGGCACGCCGGCGACCGTCGTTTCGGCCGGTACGTCCTCGGCGACGAGCGAGTTGGCGGCGACGCGGGCGCCCTCGCCGATCGTGACGCCCGGGAGGACGACCGCGCCTGCGCCGATCATCGCGCGGTCCTCGACGACCACGTCGCCGAGACGGTACTCGTCTTGGAGAAACTCGTGGCAGAGCAGCGTGGCGTCGTAGCCGACGATGGCATCGTTTCCGACCGTGATCCGCTCGGGCCAGAACACGTCCGGGGTGGACTCCAACCCCCACGAGACGCCGGCGCCGACGGTCACGCCGATCCGGCGCAACAGCCAGTTTTTCAGCCGGAGGCTCGGACAGATCCGGGCCAGTACGATCACGACGTAGTTGCGGACGACCGCGAGCGGCGACTTCGCGTCGGGCCACGACCACAGGGAGTTGCGGGGCCCCGGCGTCGGAAAGCGATCGAGGCCGTTGCTTCGGGGCGGTTCGGTATCGTCGCGCGTCGCGTCCGCGTCGTCGCGTGTCACGTCGCTTCGTTCGGACGGCGGATATAAAAGGGTCGTTGACGGGGCGCGCTACTCGCGCAGCTCCGCCATATGCTCGATCCGGCGCTCAACGAGGTCGGCCGTGCCGATGTCGTGGCGGATGCGGACCCGGTCGCCGGCGGCGGCGAGCGCGTCCTCGGCCTCGGCCTCCGCGGCCGCGATGGAGTCGCCGCGGCCGACGACCGCGAACGACCGGGAGGTCGTGGTGTAGAGCCCGTCGTCGCGCTCGTCGACGCTGGCGTAGTAGAGGAGCGCGTCGCCGACGCTCTCCTCGTCGACCGCGATCTTCGCGCCCGAATCGGGGTCGGTCGGATACCCCTCTGGTACGGCGTACTTGCAGACGGTCGCCTCGCCGGAGAAGGAGAGCTCCGGGAGGTCATCATCGTCGCGTGCCGCCGTGAGCACGTCGAGGAAGGCGGTCTCCAACACCGGGTGCGTGTTCATCGCCTCCGGGTCGCCGAAGCGCGCGTTGAACTCGACGACTTTCGGGCCCTCGGCGGTGAGCATGAACTGGCCGTAGAGAACGCCCTTATAATCGGGGAGCGCGTCGACGACCGCCTCCAACACGTCGACCGCGTCGTCGTAGTCGCCCTCGGCCATGAACGGCAGCGAGAGACCGGTAGCGGTGTACGACCCCATCCCGCCGGTGTTCGGCCCTTCGTCGCCCTCGTAGGCGCGCTTGTGGTCCTGCACCGCGGGCGTCGTGCGGAGCTCGCCGTTCGCGACGAACGCCTGGATCGTGAACTCCTCGCCGACGAGCCGCTCTTCCAACACGACGCGGTCGTAGTCGGAGTCCCGGAGGTACGCTTTGGCCTCCTCGGCAGTCACCTGATCGCCGATCACCTTCACCCCCTTCCCGCCGGTGAGGCCGGCCGGCTTCACCGCGAGGTCGGCGTCGGAGGCGTCGATGTACTCGCAGGCGGCCTCGATGTCGTCGAACACTTCGTAGTCGGGACAGCCGGGGATGTCGGCCTCGTCCATGAACTCGCGCTGGTACGCCTTGTCCGTCTCCAGCCGCGCCTCCTCGGCCTGCGGGCCGAAGGCGTACACGCCGGCCTCGTCAAGCGCGTCGGCGACGCCCGCCGCGAGCGCGGACTCCGGTCCGATAACCGCGAGGTCAGCGTCGACCGCGGTCGCGTAGTCCGCGACGGCCTCGGCGTCGGTCTCCTCGATCGTCTCGAACCCGTCTGCGAGCCGACGGATCCCCGGATTCCGGTTGCTCGCACAGGCGTACAGCGCGCAGTCATCTGCGACGGCGCGGGCGATCGCGTGCTCGCGTCCGCCGCCCCCCACTAGGAGTACGGTTTCCGTCATGTGCGACCGATCACTACACGGTAGTGTAAGCTTTACCCTATATCTGCGCATGGATATACACGATTGTGTGTGTCCTGCCCCACCGACCCTTGTGAGACGGGTTTTTGCCTCGCCGGGTCGAACCGTACGTATGTCACAGCCGACCGAGCGGAACCGCCTCGACGGGGAGGCGAGTCCGTATCTCCAGCAGCACGCCGACAACCCCGTCAACTGGCAGCCGTGGGGCGAGGAGGCCTTCGAGCGCGCCCGCGAACACGACGTGCCGGTGTTCGTCTCGATCGGCTACTCGTCGTGTCACTGGTGTCACGTGATGGCCGAGGAAAGCTTCGAGGACGAGTCGATCGCCGCGGCCCTCAACGAGAAGTTCGTCCCCGTCAAGGTCGACCGCGAGGAGCGACCCGACGTCGACAGCACCTTCATGACCGTCTCACAGCTCGTCACCGGCGGGGGCGGGTGGCCCCTCTCGGCGTGGTGTACGCCGGAGGGCGAGCCGTTCTACGTGGGGACCTACTTCCCGCCCGAACCGCGCCGGAACCAACCGGGGTTCCGCGACCTCTGCGAGCGCATCGCCGACTCGTGGGCGGACCCGGAACAGCGCGAGGAGATGCGGCGGCGCGCCGACCAGTGGGCCACGAGCGCCCGCGACGAGCTCGAGTCGGTGCCGGAGCCAGACACCGCGGGCAACGCCACCAGCGCGGACGCCCCGGGTCCCGACCTCCTGAACGATGCGGCCGCCGCCGCGATCCGCGGGTACGACGACGAGTACGGCGGGTTCGGGAGCGGCGGCGCGAAGTTCCCGATGCCCGGCCGGCTCGATGTCCTGCTCCGGGCGTACGCGCGAAGCGGGCACGACGCCGCCCTCACGGCCGCGACGGGCACCCTCGACGGGATGGCCCACGGCGGGATGTACGACCAGATCGGCGGGGGGTTCCACCGGTACGCGGTCGACCGCCAGTGGACGGTCCCGCACTTCGAGAAGATGTTGTACGACAACGCGGAGCTCCCGATGGCGTATCTCGACGCCTACCGACTCACGGGCGACGCCTCGTACGCCCGCGTCGCGAGCGAGACATTCGGGTTCCTCGACCGCGAACTCCGCCACGACGAGGGCGGATTCTTCAGCACGCTCGACGCCCGGAGCCGACCGCCGGCGAGCCGGCGCGGGGACGCGGGCTCCGACGAGAGTGATGCCGGCGCCGACGAGAGCGACGGCGATGAAGACGACGCCGCCGACGTCGCCGACGTGGAGGGCGCCTTTTACGTCTGGACGCCCGCCGAGGTCGACGCGGTCCTCAACGAGCCCGCGGCGTCGCTCGCGAAAGACCGGTACGGAATCGTATCGGGCGGGAACTTCGAGCGCGGCACGACCGTTCCCACGATCGCGGCGTCGGTCGCGGAGCTCGCCGACGACCACGATATGTCGACCGAGTCGGTTCGAGAGTCCCTGACGGAGGCCCGCGTCGCGCTCTTCGAGGCGCGCGAGTCGCGGCCCCGTCCCGCCCGCGACGAGAAGGTGCTCGCGTCGTGGAACGGCCGGGCGATCTCCGCGTTCGCCGCGGCCGGGCAGGTACTCGGCGAGCCGTACGCCGACATCGCGAGCGACGCGCTCGCGTTCTGCCGCGAGCGCCTGTACGACGAGCAAACCGGGGCACTCGCGCGGCGCTGGCTCGACGGCGACGTGCGCGGGCCGGGGTACCTCGACGACCACGCGTTCCTCGCGCGCGGTGCGCTCGACGCGTACTCGGCCACCGGCGACCCGGAGGCGCTCGGGTTCGCACTCGATCTGGCGAAGACGATCGTCTCGGAGTTTCACGACGCTGATGACGGGACGATATACTTCACCCGAGAGCCGGGCCAGGAGACCGAACAGGGCGACGACACCCTCTTCGCCCGGCCACAGGAGTTCACAGACCGGTCGACCCCGTCGAGCCTCGGCGTGGCGGCTGAGACGCTCGCGCTCCTCGACGGGTTCCGGACCGACCGCGAGTTCGCGGAGATCGCAGAACGGGTCGTGACGACCCACGCGGACCGAATCCGCGCGAGCCCGCTGGAGCACGTCTCGCTGGTGCGCGCCGCCGACCGCGTCGCATCCGGCGGGATCGAGGTGACGGTCGCCGCCGACGCGGTGCCGGACGCGTGGCGCGAAACGCTCGGAGAGCGCTACCTGCCGGGCGCGCTCGTCGCCCCGCGCCCGCCGACCGGAGACGGACTCGCGGAGTGGCTCGACCGGCTCGACATGGCGGACGCGCCGCCGATCTGGGCCGACCGCGACGCGGTCGACGGCGAGCCGACCGCCTACGTCTGTGAGGGGCGTACCTGCTCGCCGCCGGAGACCGACCTCGACGCGGCGCTGGAGTGGCTGGCGGCGCGCCGCAGATCGGAGTAGCGTCGCCGGAACGTCCGTCGTTCGAGCGGGAGACGGCACGTTTTACGCGCCTCGGTTCGGAGGCCGACCATGGAGCGGCACAATCTCCTCTATCGCTTATACGACGAGTTCGACGCGGAGACCCTCCGGGAGTACCAGTCGCTCGTGGACCTGTTCCCGCCGGTCGACTCGCGGGTAGCGCTGGAACACTGGGAGGACGCAGGCGAGGAACTTGAGCGGCTGAAACGCGAGATTCGGGAGGCCCTACCCGCGGGCGCCACCTTCGCGGAGGTCGCGGCCTACGCCGACCGCGAGGCGGCGTTCACCGCGCTCGACCTCCACGCGCGCTACGACCGCGCCGTCAACGCCCTCGTGTTGGACGTCGACGAGACGCTCCGGTCCGCGGGCGGCACGGACAACGAGATCCCCCGCGAGACGCTCCACATGCTGACGGAGCTGCACGACGCCGGCGTGCCGGTCGTCATCTGTACGGGCCAGACGCTGGAGAACGTGAAGGGGTTCATGATCCAGGGGCTCGGCAACGAAATCGTCCACTCGGGGAACTTCTCGATCGTCTACGAGTCCGGCAACGGCGTGTTCACGCCGGGGCACGGCTCGCACACGAAGCGCCTGCTGTACGAGGACCTCGACGAGCCGGTCCGCGGGACCTTCGACGCGGTGCGGTCGCGCGTGCTCCCCGACGCGCCCGAGAACGTCCGTCGCGGCTGTCACCTTCAAGGCAACGAGTTCAACGTCACTCTGAAGCCGAACTTCGAGACCGGCGGCGCGGACGCCGAGGTCGTGATCGACGATGGCCTCGTCCACCTGATCGGCCTGCTCGGCGAGGTGATCGTCGATCGGGTGTCGGACGGTCTCGACGTCGGCGATATCGACCTCGCCGCCCGCGGCGCCGCGTGGGCGCGCGCCCACTACGCGGCGGCCGACCCCGAGATCGGGGAGGTGATCGAGGCGACCGCGGTCGACGACCCAGCCGAAGCCGGAGAGATTCCGGAACCGGTCGCCGCGCTGTTCGACCGGATAGACGTCGGCTACTACCACGCTGACGCCGCGGAGATCACCTCGCTGGAGCTGGACAAGGTCGCGGGCGTCGAGGCGGCGCTCGACGTGCTCGACGTGCGGGACCCGTTCCTGCTGGTGATGGGCGATAGCAAGTCCGACCTCCGCGTGATGGAGTGGGTCGCCGAGCACGAGGCGGGAATCGCCGCGGCCCCGGAACACGCCTCCGCGGACGTGCTCTCGCACGTGCTCGACCGGGACGAGCTGGTGTTCGCGCGGGGACAGTCCGCGACGATGCTCCGGACCGTCTACGTCCTCAACCTACTGGCTCGAGTCGAGTAAGCCGCGGCGTAATTATATATCCGCGTCACGATCACACTTCCATGCACGATTTTGTCGTCGTGGGAGCGGGGCCGCCGGGGTCGCGGTTCGCCCGGCGCGCGGCCGAGAGCGGCCACGACGTCGTCGCCTTCGAGAAGGGGTCGATCGGGACCCCGCTGGCCTGCTCGGGACACGTCTCCGACGACGTGTGGGGGTACGTCCCGGACGAGGCCCGCGAGGAACTCCTCCAGAACCGGGTGTACGGCGCGCGCTTCCACGTCGGCGGGCCGGACTCACATGCCTACCCGTTTTATAAATCCGAGCCCGTCTCGAACGTGATCGACCGCGTCGGGCTCGACCGCACGCTCGCCGACTGCGCACGCGAGGCCGGCGCCGACGTGCGGGAGAACCACACGGTCGTCGGCGTCGACGAGCGCCCGGACCGGGTCGTCGTCGAGGTTCGGACGCCCGCGGGCGAGGTGGAGACCGTCGAGGCGCGGATGGTCGCCGGCTGCGACGGCCCGACCTCTCGCGTTCGGCGGTCGCTCGATCTCCCGGAGCCGGACGAACTGCTCCACGGGGTGCTCGCGTTCGACGACGCGCCCGACGACGGCGACCTCGTCGACGTCCACCTCACCGCCCCGACGTTCTTCGCGTGGCGGATCCCTCGCGGCGACGCGGGAGTCGAGTACGGGCTCGCCGCGCCGCCGAGCGACGACGTGTCCGCGATGTTCGACCGACTCACCGACGCCTACGACGTGACGACGGACCGGTTCTGTTCAGGGGCCATCCCCGTCGGCCCGCCGGAGCGGGTGACGACCGACCGGGCGTTTCTCATCGGCGACGCCGCCGCCCAGACCAAGCCGTTCACCGGTGGCGGAATTCTCTACGGAATGACCGCGGCGGACGTGGCTGCCGAGACGATCGACCCGAGAACCCCGGCGACGCTCACCGACTACGAGTCGGGGTGGCGGGACGCGATCGGCACCGAGATCCGGCTCGGCTCGGCGATCCGTCGGTGTTACTCCCTCCCCGAGCCGGTCCAGCGGGCCGGGCTGTGGGCGCTGTCGGGCGAGATCGGCGTCCACATGGATCGACCGACCTCCTTCTTCTCGCCGGGGCACCTCAAAAAGCTGCTCTCGCGGAGCGACCCCGCGGACGCGCCGCGATAATCAGTGGCCGCGGGGGGAACTACTCCTCGACGATGTCCGCGAACGAGACGTTCTCCCGGACGCTCGTGATCTCGACGGTCGGCTCGTCGCCCGGTGCGGAGTCCGGAACGATGACGACGTAGCCGCGCTCGATCTTCGCGATCCCGTCGCCCTTGTCGCCGAGCGTCTCGATCGTCACCTCACGCACGTCGCCCTCGGAGACGGGTGGACCGGAGGCTCCGGTGTTGCCGGCCGGTCCCGCTGTCGTCGACGCGGGGCTCCCGCCGGCGCCGTTACCGGCGACGGGTCGGTCCGTGACGCTGTCAGACGCCGCGGGTGGTGACTCCTCCTCGGTCGGTTGATCGCGCTGTATCAGTGCGATGCGGTACGTTTCGCCGGAGGTGACCCCTCCGTGTTCGATCTCGGACGACGGAATCGTGACGACGTGGTCTCCGTCGCGCTCCTCGACTTCTCCAGTGAACAGGCACGCGAGCGACTCGGTAATCTCGACCATAAGACAGATACAGCGTACCCGAATGAAAAACTCCCTATCTGCGGGCGACCGAAACTCGGTCCCCTCGATCCTTTTGAAGACGCCGATCCACGCTTGAGCGCGGCGGATTCAGGGTCGCTTCAGCGCGCCCTCGGCGTCGAAGAGGCTGTGGCTGTCCTTGGGCTCTCCGGGGTGCTCGCGGGCCGCGTCTGCATCGAACTCGACGCCGAGGCCGGCCTTGTCCGGCACTTCGATTGTCCCGTCTTCGACCTCGAAGTCGTGTTTCACGATCTCGTCGCCCCACGGCACGTCGCGGCTCATGTGTTCGAGCACTTCGAGGTTCTCGATGCCCGCACAGAGGTGGAGGCCGGCGGCCGTCGAGACGCCCGCGTTGGGGTTGTGCGGGGCGAACGTCATGTAGCGGGATTTCGCCATCTCGGCGGCGTGTTGAAGCTCGGCGAGGCTCCCGTAGTTGGTGAGGTCCGGTTGGATGATGTCACACGCCTGCTTCCGGATCAGGTCCTCCATCGTGGCGTTATTATAAATACGCTCCCCGGTCGCGACGGGCATGTTCACCTTGTCGTTCACGTCGGCCATGACCTCGCGATCCTCTAACTCGACCGGCTCTTCGAGGAACATGATGTCGTACTCTTCGAGGGCGTTCGCGACCTCGATGGCCCCACGCCGCGAGAAGCGTCCGTGGCAGTCGAGCGCGATACCCACGTCCCAGCCGACGGCGTCGCGGACGGCTTCGAGGAGCTCGGCGACCTCGTCGATCTGGGCGTTCGTGAGCGAGTACTCGTAGTGCGCGAAGGGGTCGCACTTTAACGCGGGGTACTCCTGCTCGTGGACCGCCTTCTTCGCGTGGTGCGCGTAGTTCTCGGGGGTGCGCTCGCCGATGTGCCACCCGTTGGCGTACACCGGGATCTCGTCGTGGACCTTCCCGCCGAGCAGCTTCCAGACCGGTTCGTCGTAGTGCTTCCCGGCGATGTCCCACAGCGCGATGTCGAACGCGGAGGCGACCGCGTTGATGAGCTTCCCGCCACGCCACGCGAACGGATACCGCGTCAGGCGGCGGTTGATCTGCTTGCGGTTCAGCGGGTCCTCGCCGATGAGGTAGTGTTTGTGCGACTCAGCGGTCGCCTCCAGCGCCGCCGTCAGTCCCTCGCCACTGAGCGCCTCGCCGACGCCCGTGATCCCCTCGTCCGTCTTGACTTGGACAAAGAACCAGTTGCGCCAGTCGGCGTCGACGACGAACGTCTCGACCTCGGTTATCTCCATATGCGAATTTTTACTCGAAATGTAATACCATTTTCGGAGTATCCGGTAGAAAAGCGGAAATGGGTGGGATAGAAACGACGAGTGATGCCACGAAACTACGAGTCGCTCCACGACCCGAACGCGGAGTACACAATGCGAGAACTCTCCGCCGAGACGATGGGGACAACGGGCTCGCGCGGCGGCGGGCGCGATGTCGAGATTACGGACGTGCAGACGACGATGGTCGACGGGAACTTCCCCTGGACCCTAGTCCGGGTGTACACGGACGCGGGTGTCGTCGGCACCGGAGAGGCCTACTGGGGCGCCGGCGTGCCGGAACTCATCGAGCGCATGAAGCCGTTCGTGATCGGCGAGAACCCGCTCGATATCGATCGGCTGTACGAACACCTCATCCAGAAGATGTCCGGCGAGGGCTCCATTGAGGGAGTCACCGTCACCGCGATCTCCGGGATCGAGGTGGCGTTACATGACGTGGCGGGTAAAATCCTCGACGTGCCCGCTTACCAGCTGCTCGGTGGCAAGTACCGCGACAAGATGCGCGTCTACTGCGACTGCCACACCGAGGAGGAGGCAGACCCGGAGGCGTGCGCCGACGAGGCCGAGCGCGTCGTCGACGACCTCGGCTACGACGCGTTAAAGTTCGACCTCGACGTGCCGAGCGGTTTCGAGAAGGACCGCGCGAACCGCCACCTGCGTCCCGGCGAGATACGGCATAAAGCGGAGATCGTCGAGAAAGTCACCGAGCGCGTGAAAGACAAGGCCGACGTCGCCTTCGACTGCCACTGGACGTTCTCGGGCGGCTCCGCACAACGCCTCGCGGACGCCATCGAGGAGTACGACGTGTGGTGGCTCGAAGACCCCGTGCCGCCGGAGAACCTCGAAGTGCAGGAGGAAGTGACGAAGAACACGGTCACGCCCATCGCGGTCGGCGAGAACCGCTACCGCGTCACGGAGCTGCGCCGACTCATCGAGAATCAGGCGGTCGACATCGTCGCGCCCGATCTGCCGAAGGTCGGCGGGATGCGCGAGACCCGCAAGATCGCGGACGTGGCGAACCAGTACTACGTGCCGGTTGCGATGCACAACGTCGCGTCACCGATCGCGACGATGGCGGCGACCCACGTCGGCGCCGCGATCCCGAACTCGCTCGCGATCGAGTACCATTCCTACGAGCTCGGGTGGTGGGAAGACCTCGTTGAGGAGGATGTCATCGAGGACGGCTACATCGAGGTGCCCGAGAAACCGGGGATCGGTCTCACGCTCGACATGGACACCGTCGAAGAACACATGGTCGAAGGCGAGACGCTCTTCGACGAAGCGTAGGCCGGAGTCAGGCTCACAGCACGGAGCCGTTTATCAGCGGTCGTCGTCGACGACGCGGTTCATTTTAAGCAGTAGTGGGAGCCACGCAAACTTTCAATTTGGCGGACGGACCGGTTGTCGCGGAGGGCGGCGAGTTCCACGGGGAGCCCGCAGAGCGAGTGGAACTGCGCTTCCAACCTGCCTTTAAATATGTCGAGAGCGTAGGGGAACGCGAAACAGTGCAGGCAGCACACAACGCCGTGTACGCCGCCCACGACCTCCCGCTATGACCGGGAGCAAGGGGCAGCCAACCGACGGAGACACCGGATCGGTCCCTCGAGAGCGGCGCGCGGTCGTCGCCAAGCGCGTCGAGTCCGGATCGGCGGAGTTGAGCGAGATCACCCAGCTCGCGGCCGCCGCGGGCTACGACGTGGTCGGCGAACTGACCCAGACCCGCACCGAGGACGCCGCGTTCATGTTCGGGAAGGGGAAGGTCGCGGAGCTCCGCGATCTGGTCCGCCGGACCGACGCCACCGCCGTGGTTATCGACAACGACGTGGGGCCGTACCAGACGTTCAACATCGGCGGCGAGCTCCCCGAAGGCGTCGAGGTGATCGACCGGTTCGCGCTCATCCTCGAGATCTTCGGCCAGCGCGCCAACACCCGGAAGGCGCAGCTCCAAGTCGAACTCGCCGGGCTGCGGTACGAGCTCCCGCGCGCCGAGGCGAAGGCGAGCCTCGCGAAGCGCGACGAGCGCCCGGGGTTCATGGGGCTCGGCGAGTACGACGAGAGCGTCGAGCGCGACATCAAACGCCAGATCTCAGAGATCCAAGACGAGCTGGAGTCGATCGCGGCCAAAGAGGAGGCGCGCCGCGAGCAGCGCCGCGACTCCGGGTTCGATCTGGTCGCGCTCGCGGGCTACACCAACGCCGGTAAGTCAACGCTGATGCGCCAGCTCGCGGCCGAGATCGACGTCGACGAGAACGCCGAGCGTCACCCCGACCTCGACACGACCGCCGAGTCGCAGGACATGTTGTTTACCACCCTCGGGACGACCACCCGTCGGGCCGAGATGGAGAAGCGCGACGTCCTCCTCACCGACACGGTCGGGTTCATCGCGGATCTCCCCCACTGGCTCGTCGAGTCGTTCGAGTCGACGCTCGACTCGGTGTACCGCGCCGACCTCGTGTTGCTCGTCGTCGACGCCAGCGAGCCGGTCGAGGAGATGCGCGAGAAGCTCGTCACGAGCCACGACACCCTTTATGAACGCAACGAGGCCCCGATCGTTACCGTGTTCAACAAGGTCGACCGGCTGGCGCCGGGCGAGCTGGCGGACAAGCGCGCTGCGCTCTCGGGAGTCGCGCCGGAGCCCGTCGCGGTCTCGGCGAAGACCGGCGCGGGCGTCGCGGAGCTTCGCGACCGCGTCGAGGCGGAGCTACCCGACTGGGAGCGCGAGCGGCTCGTCCTCCCGCTCTCCGACGACGCGATGAGCCTCGTCTCGTGGATCCACGACCACGGCCACGTCGAGGAGGAGACGTACGCGGACGACCAGGTCGCGCTCGACTTCGAGGCGAAGCCGTCGATCGTCGCGCGAGCCCGATCGAAGGCGACCGGGCTCGCGCCCGCGGAGTCGACGTAAGCTCTCTTCCCGCACGCCGGAGTTTCGGACAAAGTATACATTCCTTCGATTGCGAAGTAGTCTCATGGATAACGCCGGAGTCGACGGCCGGCAGACGGGCTGGGCCGCCGGCGACGAGATCGTCGAGCCGCCCGCTGCGTTCAGCGATGGGGCCGTCGCGAGCGACCCGGAGATATACGAGGCGTTTGCCGAGGAGGGGCCCGAGGCGTGGCGCCGCGCCGCCGACTTACTCGA
This sequence comes from Halorubrum shenae, assembly GCF_051194165.1. NCBI lineage: Archaea > Methanobacteriati > Methanobacteriota > Halobacteria > Halobacteriales > Haloferacaceae > Halorubrum > Halorubrum shenae. Next base: position 42,298 of record NZ_JBLZNI010000014.1, read on the forward strand.
CTGGGAGCGCCCCTACGAGACGGTGCTGGACGACGGCGACCCGCCCTTTTACGAGTGGTTCCCGGACGGGCGGCTCAACGCCGCGGCCAACTGCGTCGACCGCCACCTCGACGAGCGCCGGAACCAGCTCGCGATCCGGTGGTTCGGCAAGCGCGGCGAGCGCCGGTCGTACACCTACTTGGACCTCCACCGCGAGGTGAACGCGTTCGCGGCAGGGCTCCGCGATCTGGGTGTCGAGGAGGACGACGTGGTGACGCTGTACCTCCCGATGGTCCCGGAGCTTCCCGTCGCGATGCTCGCGTGTGCCCGGATCGGCGCGCCCCACAACGTCGTCTTCGCGGGGCTGTCGGCGGAGGCGCTCGCGACCCGGATCGACGCCGCCGACTCGGAGTTCCTCGTCACCTGCGACGGCTACTACCGCCGGGAGGACGCGTTCAACCAGAAGTCGAAGGCGGATAACGCCCGGCTCCGGGCTGACAGCGATCTGTCGGCGACGGTGGTCGTCGACCGCCTCGGCGACGCGCTCGACGTGTCCCTCGGCGACGACGAACACGAGTACGAGGCGATCGTCGACGCACACGACGGTGAGACCGTCGAGCCGGTCGCTCGCGACGCCACCGACCTCCTCTTCGTGATGTACACCTCCGGGACCACGGGGCGCCCGAAGGGCGTCGAGCACGCGACCGGCGGGTATCTCGCGCACGTCACGTGGACCACCCGGAACGTGCTCGACGTGCGCCCGGACGACACCTACTGGTGTGCGGCCGACATCGGCTGGATCACGGGCCACTCCTACGGCGTGTACGGCCCGTTGTCCGTCGGAACCACGAGCGTGCTCTACGAGGGGTCGCCCGACTACCCCGATCGCGACCGCGTGTGGGACCTGATCGAGCGCAACGCCGTCAGCGTCTTCTACACCTCCCCGACCGCTATCCGCTCCTTTATGAAGTGGGGCGCGGAGTACCCCGACGCCCACGACCTCTCGGCGATCCGCTTGTTGGGCACCGTCGGCGAATCGATCACGCCGAAGGCGTGGCGCTGGTACCGCGAGCACGTCGGCGGCGGCGAGGCGCCGGTCGTCGACACGTGGTGGCAGACCGAGACGGGCGCCATCTCCCTCGCGACGCTCCCGGGAATCACGCCCATGAAGCCCGGAAAGGTCGGTCCGCCGCTGCCGGGGATCGACGCGCGCGTCGTTGACGAAGACGGCGAGCCGGTCGATCCCGGCGAACCGGGCTACCTCACGGTCGCCGCCCCGTGGCCCGGGATGCTCCGCGGACTCCGCGAGGGGGACGAGCGGTACCGCCGGGAGTACTGGCTGGAGACGGAAGACGGCTGGCGGTACCGCACCGGCGACGGCGCCACCGTCGACGAAGACGGCTACGTGTCGATCCTCGGCCGCGTCGACGACGTGATCAACGTCCGGACCCACCGGTTCAACACCGCCGAACTGGAGTCGGTGATCGTTGGGGTCGACGGCGTTACCGAGGCAGCGGTCGTCGGCGACGACGACGGACGGATCGTCGCGTACGTGACGACTCGGGGCGACGTGGACCCCGACGAACCCCTCCGCGACGTGATCGGCGAGCGGTTGGCCCGGTCGGTCGGCGACGTGGCCCGTCCCGACCGGATCGTGTTCACCCCGGACCTCCCGAAAACACGGTCCGGGAAGATCATGCGCCGCCTGCTGGAGGACATCGCGCGCGGCGACGAGTTCGGCGACGTGAGCGCCCTCCGAAACCCCGAGGTCGTCGGCGAGATCGAGTCGGCGGTCCGCGAGGAGTGACTGAGTTCGCCGTTTGGTACTCGTGTTCCCGACCACCGCTATTTCGGATAGACAAATAGGAACGAAACAATTTCAGCGGCTCATCGATAGATAGTCGGGGAGTAGGCGAGACGAGAAACGGTATCCGGTAGAAACCCTCTCATACGGCCGTCTCAGGGGAAAGATTTACTTCGCATTTCTGTGTAGATACGAAACACATGGTCGAGGGACTGAGCGCCGACGCGTACGACGCGCTCGTGACCGCGGCGGAGACGTACCGCGCCGCCCTGGTCGTCCGCTTCGGCGGCGAGGCCGGGCTCCGGACCGGAGAGATACCGCGCGTCGCCCCGCATCACCTCAGCGAAACGGACGGCGACGCGGACCTCTCACTCCTCGCGGTCCCGTCGGAAGGCACAGAAGCGGGGGACGAGCCGGCCGACGGTTCCGAGTCGGAGACTCCGCCGCGAGACCGCCGCGAGATCGACCGCGAGACGGCCATTCCGGCGTCGTTAGCGGCGGAACTGCGGCGGTACGCGGAGAGCGCCGATCTCGGCGAGTCGGAACCGTTCGTCGACGTATCGCCCCGTCGCGTCCAAATGATCGTGAGCGAGACCGCGGAGCGCGCGGCGGCGCGATCCGACGGCCTCGTCGATCCCGACGTGACCCCGAGAGTTCTCCGGCGGACCTTCGCGCGGCGGCTTCTCGCCGACCGCGGCGTCGACCCCCACGCCGTCCGCGAGGCCGGTGGCTGGGAGACGATGGCGACGCTCGACGACTACCTCGGGCCGCTCGACGGGGACGCGATCGTCGAGGCGCTCGCCGGCGACCGGACCGGGTCGTCGGGCGGACCGGAGCACGGGTCGGGGCCCGCGGTTCTCGGCGGGTTCGAAGCGCTCGCCGACGGCGACGATCGATCGACGCCGCTCGCGACGGTCCCCGACGGCGTGGTCGCGTCCGACCGCTGGGCCGAGGCGTGGGTCGTTCGCGGGACGAGGGACCGGAACCGCGTCGAGATCGCGGGCGCGGCCGGCGTCGACCGAGAGACGCTCGTCGATCGCGGCGTCAGCGCCGACGGTCCGTGGCGAGACGCGGTCGAAGCGGGGGAGCCGGTCCCGACCGAGGGATCGCCCGCGACCGCGGGTCGACCGGCGATCGCGGTCCCCCTTCGGTACCGGGACGTGACGCACGGCGCGCTGTGTGTGGTCGCTGGCGGGGAGCCACCCGCTACTCCCGTCTCGTCGGTCGAACGGAGGGAGATCGCGGCGCTCGGTCGGTGCCTCGGATGGGCGGTGACCGCGGGGCGCTGGCGTGACCTGCTCCACTCCGACGCCGTGACTAAGGTGGAGTTTCACACCGGCGACGAGGGGGCGTTTCTCGCCCGCGCGAGCGCGGCGCTCGGCTGCCGACTCGAGCTGGCCTCGACGGTTGCCGTCGACGACGACGCCTCCCGCTTTTACCTCTCCGTTGAGGGGACGCATCCGCAGGCGTTGGCCGACGCGGTCGCGGGCGCGTCCGGAGTCTCTGACCTCCGCGTGATCGAGACCCGCGAGGACGGCTGCGACGTGTCCGCACGCGTCGAGGGCGGGTCCGCGGTCCGGACGCTCACCGAGCACGGCGCAACCGTTCGCGACGCGACCGCGGAGAACGGAACGGTCCGCGTCGTCGCAGACCTCCCGGGTGGCGCCGACGTCCGCCCCGTCGCCGACGGGTTCCGGGCCGCGTTCGCCGACGCGCGGCTCGCGAGCAAGGAGTCGGTGCCGCGGTCGCCCCGGAACGAGGATTCGCTGCGGGAAGGGGTCACAGACCGGTTCACCGACCGGCAGTGGGCCGCGCTGTCGGCCGCGTACCACGGCGGGTACTTCGACTGGCCGCGGGGGAGCACCGCCGAGGAAGTCGCCGACGCCATGGACGTCTCGTCGCCGACGCTCCACAACCACCTCCGGAAGGCCCAGCGCACGCTGCTCGACGAGCTCTTCGAGGACGGACCGCGAGCCCGACGCGTCGAGCGAGGGTGAATCGGCCCTGAGCGACCGGAACGCTCCGAGTCCCCCCGGATCTATCACGATTTTTCGTATTTAGCGCCAGCGTTTATATGGTGAGATTGGATGGGTATGCTCGTACCATGACAGAGGGAGACGGTCAACTGGAAGCGAGATTGGCAGAACAGGAGGTGTTCGAGCCGCCGGAGTCGTTCGTCGAGCAGGCGAACGTCTCGGATCCCGGCGTCTACGACGAGTTCGACGAGAACTGGCCGGGGTGCTGGGAGGCGGCCGCCGACCTGCTCGACTGGGAGACGGAGTACGACCAGGTGCTCGACGACAGCAACCCGCCCTTCTACGAGTGGTTCACCGGCGGCGAGCTGAACGCGTCGGCCAACTGCCTCGACCGACACCTCGATGACCGCGGCGACGAAGCCGCTATCGAGTGGGTCGGCGAGCCCGTCGACGAGGACGACCGCACGTACACGTACGAAGAGCTTCACCGCGAGGTGAACGAGTTCGCGGCCGCGCTCCGCGAGCAGGGCGTCGAGGAGGACGACGTGGTGACGATGTACATGCCGATGATTCCGGAGCTGCCGATCGCGATGCTGGCGTGCGCCCGCATCGGCGCGCCCCACAGCGTCGTTTTCGCCGGGTTCTCGGCGGACGCGCTCGCGACGCGGATGAACTCCGCTGACTCGGAGTTCCTCGTCACCTGCGACGGCTACTACCGGCGCGGCGACCCCCTCGACCACCTCGACAAGGCGAACCAGGGGCTCGCCGGCGTCGAGCACGACACGACCACGGTCGTCGTCGACCGGCTCGGTCCGAACGGCGACGACTTCGATCACGACCTCGGCGACGACCAACTCGACTACGACGACCTCGTCGCGGACCACGAGGGCGCCGAAGTCGAGCCGGTCACGCGCGACGCCGAGGACATGCTGTTCTTAATGTACACCTCCGGAACGACCGGACAGCCGAAAGGCGTGAAACACACCACCGGCGGCTACCTCTCGTGGGTGTCGTGGACCTCGCAGTCGGTCCTCGACATTAAGCCGGATGACACGTACTTCTGTTCGGCCGACATCGGCTGGATCACGGGGCACTCCTACATCGTCTACGGGCCGCTCGCGCTCGGGACGACGACTATGATGTACGAGGGGACGCCGGACCACCCGGAGCGCGACCGCCTCTGGGAGATCGTCGACGAGTACGACGCGACCCAGCTGTACACCGCGCCGACCGCGATCCGCGCGTTCATGAAGTGGGGCGAGAAGTTCCCCGACCGCCACGACCTCTCCTCGCTGCGGCTGCTCGGCACGGTCGGCGAGCCGATCAACCCCCGCGCGTGGAAGTGGTACTACCAGCACATCGGAGACAAGGAGTGCCCGATCGTCGACACGTGGTGGCAAACCGAGACCGGCGGCATGATGATCACGACGCTGCCCGGGATCAAGGACATGAAGCCGGGCGCCGCGGGGCCGCCGCTACCGGGCCTCGACGTACAGATTCTCGACACGCTCGGTGACGAGGTAGAGCCCGGAAAGGCCGGCTACCTCACCGTCCAAAAGCCGTGGCCCGGGATGCTCCGGACGCTGTACAAGAACGACGAGCGCTACATCGACGAGTACTGGGCGGAGTACTCCGACACCGACAGCGACGACCCCGAGGACTGGGTGTACTTCCCGGAGGACGGGGCGAAGATCGACGACGACGGCTACATCACCGTGCTCGGGCGCGTCGACGACGTGCTCAACGTCTCGGGCCACCGGCTCGGGACGATGGAGATCGAGTCCGCCATCGTCGGCGTCGAGGGCGTCGCCGAGGCGGCCGTCGTCGGCGGCAACCACGACATCAAAGGCGAGGCCGTCTACACGTACGTGACCACCGAGGACGGGTACGAGGGCAACGACGAGCTGCGTGACGCGATCATCGCGGGCGTCGAGGACGCGATCGGCCCGATCGCCCGCCCGGAACAGGTCGTGTTCACCCCTGACCTGCCGAAGACGCGGTCGGGGAAGATCATGCGTCGCTTACTCGAAAACATCGCAGACGGGAAGGAGCTGGGTAACACCAGCACCCTCCGGAACCCGGAGATCGTCGAAGAGATCCAGCAGAAGGCCGAAGACGAGTAGCCGGCCGACGGCTCCGTTTTCCAGGTGACAAACAAGAGACGACGCGTGCGACACCGCGAATAAATATCACGATAAAATCGGATAAACACACCACAATGATGCACACCACAACACATGACAGATAATAGCATGCACAATACTGACGACGCGGCGACCGATGGGGGCCGCGCAGCGAACGACGCGGCGACCGATGGGGGCCGCGCAGCGAACGATGCGGCGACCGATGGGGGCCGCGCAACCGACGACGCGGCGACCGACGGGGGAGTCGCCGCGAGCGCCGCACAGCAGCACAGTAACACTGACTACCTCACCGAAGAGGTGAACCTGCTAAAACCGAGCACCGCGTACATGCGGGATCACCTCAGAATCGTCTGGACCGGGTTCATCGTTTGGGCACTGATCGTCTTCGGCCCGGTCACGATGACGATGCTCTCGCCGGGCGTGATGACGACGACGATGCCGGTGCTCGGGTTCCCCTGGCATTACTTCTTAGTCGCCTTCGGCGCGCCGACGGGGGCGCTGATCTTGGCGGCCGTCTACGCTCGCCAACGCGACAAGTTAGACGATAAGTACGGCATCAACCACAGCACGGCGGCTGAGCCAGACGGCTCCGGTACCGCAGCCGACGGAGGGCAGCAGGAATGACGATCCCGTTGCAAGCCGAGGCGCTCGACATATCCTTTAAACTCCTGCCGGCGATCATCGTCTTCCTGATGATGGCCTCGTTCCTCGTTATCGGCTTCGTCTTCAAGGTGGCTGACACCGAGGGCATGTGGGTCGCGGGCCGGGGCATCGGCAACATCGAGAACGGGATGGCCATCGGCGCCAACTGGATGTCTGCCGCCTCGTACCTCGGCCTCGCAGGGCTGGTCGCGCTCGCTGGCTTCTACGGGCTCGCGTTCATCGTCGGTTGGACGACCGGCTACTTCGTCCTGCTCATCTTCCTCGCGGCGCAGATGCGCCGGTTCGGGAAGTACACTGCCCCGGACTTCGTCGCGGACCGATTCAACTCTCCGATGGCACGCGCGCTGGCCGCGTTCACCACGCTGCTCATCGCGTACGTCTACTCCGTGGGCCAAGCTCGCGGGATGGGGCTGGTCGGTCAGTACGTGTTCGGACTCGACATCATCCCGATGATCATCGTGATGATGACCATCACCGTCGGCTACCTCGCGCTCTCGGGGATGCTGGGCGCGACGAAGAACATGGCCGTCCAGTACGTCATCCTCATCGTCGCGTTCCTCGCGGGCGTCTACGTTGTCGGCTTCTCACAGGGATACTCGACCGTGCTCCCGCAGATCGAGTACGGCGCCCTGTTCAGCGAGCTCGGGCGCCAGTTCAGCGAGCCGTTCATCGGCGGAAACAGCTACTACCTGTGGGTGGCGACGGCGTTCTCACTCATCGTCGGCACGTGCGGCCTCCCGCACGTTCTGGTCCGGTTCTACACCGTCGAAAGCGAGCGGACCGCCCGCTGGTCTACCGTGTGGGGGCTGTTCTTCATCCTCCTCCTGTACTGGGCCGCGCCGGCGATGGCGGCGTTCGGCGTCGACCTCTTCGCCGCCGTGAACGGCATCTCGTCCGAAGCGGTCTTCAGCGGCGAGCAGGCGATGTCCGGCGCGGAGGGCGACGTCATCGTCGTGCTGGCCGCGCAGTTCGCCCAGTTGCCGACGTGGTTCGTCGGATTGGTCGCCGCCGGTGCGATGGCGGCCGCGATCGCGACGACGGCGGGGCTGTTCATCACCGCCTCCTCCGCCGTCGCCCACGACATCTACGCCGAGCTCATCAACCCCGACGCGACGCAGCGGCAGCAGGTGCTCATCGGCCGGGCGACCATCGTCGCCATCGGCGTCCTCGTCACGGTGACCGCGTTCAACCCACCGGCGCTCATCGGCGAGCTCGTCGCCTACGCGTTCTCGCTCGCGGGCGTTGTCCTGTTCCCGATGTTCTTCCTCGGGTTGTGGTGGGAGAACACCAACCGGCAGGGGGCGCTGGCAGGGATGACCGTCGGCCTGCTGCTCTGGTTCACCTCGATCATCAACAGTGTCCTGCCGGCGTACGTCGGCTTCCTCGCCGACATCGCCGGCGGCTCCGGACAGGCGCTCGTCCCGATCTACGCCCAATACGTTCCGCCGATTGGCGCCGCCTTGGTCGGGACGCCGCTCGTGTTCCTCGTCACCATCGCCGTCTCGATGGCGACCCCGGAACCCCCGCTGGAGACCAAGCGGATGGTGCGCCAGTGTCACAGCCCCGAACCGATGGGCCAACAGCAGAGCGCCGAAGACGTCGTCGCCGACGGCGGTGAAGAGGTGGCGACAGATGGCGGCCGCGCAGCGGACGACGGTACCGCACCGACTACCGACGACGAATCTACGGAGGAGCGATAATGTACGAACGCATCCTCGTCCCCACGGACGGCAGCGAGGTCGCCGAATCGGCTGTTAATCACGCGCTCGACCTCGCGGAGAAGTACGACGCGGAGGTCCACGCGCTGTACGTGGTCGACATCGACTCGGTCAACCTCAGCCTCGGCACCGAGCAGGTCGACCGCCTGAAGCAGGGCCGGTTCAACGAGATGGAGGAGGTGAAAGAGAAGGCCGACGAGGCGACCGGCACCGTCGCCGATCGCGGCGCGGAACGCGGTGTCGACATCGTGGAACACATCTCCGGCGGCCGCCCGCACAAGGTGATCGCCGACTACGCCGACGACCACGAGGTCGACCTGATCGTGATGGGGAGCCACGGGCGCGCGGGCGTCCGCCGAGCGCTCCTCGGGAGCGTCACCGAGCGGACGCTGCGCTCGACCCACGTCCCGGTCCTCGTCGTCGACTACATGGAGGAAGACTGAGACGGACGGGGCCGCCTCGATCTCACGTTCGCCGCGAACAGTTCGTTCGACTACGCCGAGACGCCTTCCTTCCGCCGTGACACGCGCGACGAACGGGTCGACCGCGAGCGGTGTCGCGTCCGGAACACCGACGTACACGGCAGCCAACTCTCACCGTATGACCCACTCTGACAGCACGGACCCGACCGACACCGACCCGGAGAGCCTCGCCGATCGCCTCCGCACACACGTCAGCGAGAACCGAGGCGGGATGCTCTCCGACCTCGTGTTCGCGATCGTGTGGGTGACCGGCGTCTCCCTGCTGTACGACTTCGCGTTCGCGAACTCGCCGCAGTGGGTGCTGTACATGTTCATGCTCGCCGGGATCCCCGCGTACTTCGGGTTTTTCATCTCACTGGAGATCGCGAAAAAGGGGCAGTGAGCAGCCGGGTCGTTCAGCTTCCGATCGCTCGGATATCGTCCACGTCGAGCAGCGACTCGGCGGGGTCGAGCGCAGTCCGGTAGGTCGCCCGCGCCACCGTGTCGACGGCGAGCGGGCGGCGCTCGCCGAGCCGGTCGGCGATCGGCGGCACGGACGCGATCAGCCGGAACAGCTCGTCGACCGCCCTCGGGAAGTGCGACTGGCCGGAGCCGTACACCGGGCCGGGGCGGAGCGTGACCGCGTCGACTGCGAGGTCCGCGATCGCGGTCTCCGCGCGGCGCTTCGCCGTGAGGTAGGCGTTCCGGACGCCGGGCGGCCTCACCGACGCCGAGAGGAAGACGAAGGTCCCGACGCCGGCGCGCTCGGCCTCGAGCGCGGTGAGGATCGCCGCGTCTCCGTTGACACGCTCGAAGGTCGTCCCCGCGGCGGGCGACTCGGTGATCGTCCCGACCGCGTGGACGACCGCGTCGACGCCGTCGAGGCGGTTCCGCCACGTGTCGGGCCGGAAGAGGTCGGCACTGGTCCAAGACACTTTCTCGGCCCACGGCGCGTCGATCGAGGGTCGACCGCCCCGAGAGACGCTCCGGACCTCGTTGCCGTCGCGGACGGCGAGCCGGCACACCTCGCGACCGATGAACCCGCTACCGCCGACGACGAGGAGGGTGGTCATACACGGTCATCGTGGCCGAGCGTCCTTGGCGTTTCGGTCGCACGACGGGTTGGGTGACACAATCGACAGACCGCTGCCAATACCACCTCTGGAGGCTCAAATCGGGACTTTAAGCGGGCACACAACACTTATGAGCCAGTCGGGAGTGGCTCTAGACGCGATGGCGACAGGCAAGGTTGACTTCTTCAACGACACTGGCGGCTACGGATTCATCGAGACTGACGAGGCTGACGAGGACGTGTTCTTCCACATGGAAGACGTCGGCGGCCCGGATCTCGAGGAGGGACAGGAGGTAGAGTTCGAGATCGAGGAGGCCGATAAGGGGCCGCGCGCGACGAACCTCACCCGGCTGTAATCCTCGGCTTCGACGCCCTCGGATAGCTCTCGAAACGCGTCCCGCGTATATGACACGCTCCAGCGGCGGCGCCGACGTTTTGGTCGCCGAGCGAGGATCTCTCGATATGGACGCTGCCGATTTCGACGCGACCGACCTCGATACAGCCGACCTCGACGCGTTCGTCGCCGAGAACCTCGATCGCTACGCGGAGACGCAGGGCGTCCTGCCCGAGCGACTCGCGGAGTTCGGCGACCGCTATCGGTCACAGGGGTACCTGACGCGCGATCGGCTGTACGAGATCGCGTACGAGTCATCGACGCGGAGCGCGTATCACGTCGAGAAGAACCCAGAATCACGGTGCCGTGAGGTGACCCGTAACGCCCGCGCCGTCGACGGCGACTTCTCGGCGATCCATCTGATCACGGGGCTGTCGGGGTTCAAGGCCCCGACCGCGTCGTGCGTGCTGGCCGCGCTCGACGGGGACCGCCACGCCGTCGTCGACACCCGCGTCTGGGCCTCGCTGGAGCGGCTCGGCTACCTCGACGAGCGCAAGGAGAGCTTCGACGCCGCCGACTACGTGACGATGATCGAGCCGATCCGCGAGATTGCCGGTGAAACGGGACACAGCCCGGTCGACGTGGGCTACGCGTTGTTCGCGTACGACGACCGCGTGCGAGAGGGGACGCTGCATTAGCGTCCGCGCTCGGCACAATTTATACGTGGACGGCGATCGATCGCTCGGGCCTTTAAATAGGGTACTCGACGCCGGTCGCCTCCGTCGAGTACTCCCAGAGCCGGTTGGCGTCCGCGCGGTCGTAGGAGGCGTCGTTCGACCGACCGACGGTCGGGTGCCCGCGCATGTTCATCAGCCCGCCCGGCTCGATGTACGCGCCCCCGTCGACGTCGACGGTGGCCGCGTACAGCATCGGTTCGACTCCGATCGCGGCGTCCTGTCCGAGAAGGGCGTTCGCGGCCTTCATCCCGACTTTCATCAGGGGGTTGCCGCTCTCCGCCGCGGTCCGCATCTGCAGGTTCGTATCGCTGTAGCCGGGATGGCAGGCGACGCTGCGGACGTCGAGTGCGGCGTCCTCCTCGCGGTTCGCGGCGTCGATCCGGTGTTGAAGCTCGTAGGCGAACAACAGGTTCGAGAGCTTGCTCCGACCGTACGCCTTCCACTTGCCGTACGACTCCTCCCAGTTGAGGTCCGAGAAGTCCATCTCGCCCTGCTCGTGGGCGCCCGACGACTGGGTGACGACGCGGGCGACGCCGGACTCCGTCCGGCTTCCAGCGGCGCTGCGCGCCGGCCCGACGCCGTCGACCCCCTCGGCATCTCTTAAAAGGGAGAAGAGCCGCCCGGTGAGCGCGAAGTGGCCGAGGTGGTTGACGCCGAACTGCGTCTCGAAGCCGTCCTCGGTCTCGCTCCGAGGGATCGCCATCACGCCCGCGTTGTTACAGAGGACGTCGATCGCGTCGTAGTCGGCGGCGAGGTCGTCCGCGAACGTCGCCACCGAGTCGAGCGACGCGAGGTCGCACTCGCGCACGTCGAGGTTGCCGTCGACCTCGCCGCCGGCGTTGGCGCGGATCTCGTCGGCCGCCGTCTCGCCGCGCTCGACGCTCCGGCACGCCATCACGACGGCCGCGCCCTTCGCGGCGAACGCGCGCGTCCCCTCGTAGCCGAGCCCGCTGTTCGCGCCGGTGACGACCACCGTCTTTCCGTCCAGTCGCGGCATGTCCCCGGCGGTCCAATCTGTCATAAGCTATCACAGGGGCGTCACGGTGAGAAATCTGTCGGCGGGATCCGACGTCGCCGTTCGTGCGATACGTTCTCGATCAGGGCGACGAGACGCCGCCTGACGGCGGGATTCACTTTCACCGTCCTGCCGGTGCGTTTTTAGGTGCTTCAGCGGAATGTATCTACACCGAATGACGTCCTTCCAGTCGACAATCGGCGACGAGGAGGGGATCGCGGAGGAGCTGGCCGAGGGCCAGCGCGAGATCTCCATCGCCGAGTTCTTCGAGAAGAACAAACACATGCTCGGGTTCGACTCGGGCGCCCGCGGGCTCGTCACCGCCGTCAAGGAGGCGGTCGACAACGCTCTCGACGCGACCGAGGAGGCCGGGGTCCTCCCCGATATCTACATCGAGATCGAGGAGGTGGGCGACTACTACCGGCTCGTCATCGAGGACAACGGGCCGGGCATCACGAAAGAACAGCTTCCGAAAGTGTTCGGGAAGCTCCTGTACGGGAGTCGTTTCCATGTCAGGGAACAGTCACGTGGCCAGCAGGGAATCGGGATCTCAGCCGCTGTACTGTACTCTCAGCTGACTTCCGGCCAGCCGGCGAAGATCACCTCGCGCCCGAAAGGGCAGTCGCGGGCGCAGTACTTCGAGCTGATCATCGACACCGACACGAACGAACCGGAGATCAAAGCCGATCGGGAGACGACGTGGGACCGCCCCCACGGCACCCGGATCGAGCTGGAGATGGAGGCGAACATGCGCGCTCGCCAGCAGCTCCACGACTACGTGAAACACACCGCGGTCGTCAACCCCCACGCCCGAATCGAACTGCGCGAGCCGGGGCTCGACGAGCCGCTGAAGTTCGAGCGCGCGACCGACGAGCTGCCGGCGGAGACGAAGGAGATCCGTCCGCACCCCCACGGGGTCGAGCTGGGCGCGCTGATCAAGATGCTGGAGGCGACCGAGTCGTACTCGGTGTCGGGCTTCCTCCAGGAGGAGTTCACGCGGGTCGGCAAGAAGACCGCCGACAGCGTGATCGACAGCTTCCGCGACGTGTACTACGGCCGCGAGCTCGCCTGGTCGCCGCCGCGGGCCCACGACGACCGCGACGTCGCGGCCGCGGTCAGCGAGGCGGTCGCCAACAAGGGCAAGGCGGCGACGAGCACCTTCGCCGACGGCGTCGCTGAGACGGTCGCAACCAACGACCGACTCTCTCGGTCCGAGCTCGCAGAGGTCGTCGGCAACGTCGCGGAGACCGTCGAGGACGACACGGGCAAGACCTTCGGCGGGACCGTCCGCGAGAACGCGGTCGACGCCGGGTGGCGGGCGATCACCGGGACCGGCGACGGAGAGTCGGGCGACGACGAGGACGGCGGGGGAGAAGCCTCTGAGTCGCCGCTCGTCTCAGACGTCTACGCCCTCGTCGACGACGCGACCTCGACCCGGAAAGACGACGCCGCGGTGCAGGCGATGGCCGAGGCGCTCGCGCGACGGTTCGAGAACCTCGACGGCGACGCGTTCCGGATCACCCGCGACGACCTCGAACGCCTCGTCGCGGACGCGGCGTCGTTCGTCGCCGAGCAGCGCGACGCGACCTTCGGCGAGACGGCCCGCGAGAACGTCGTCGAGGCGTTCTGGTCGCGGGCCCGGACCGTCCCGGACGACCCGCCGAAGGTGAAGTCGATCGCCGAAAGTCGCGACGCCTCGGCCGACCTGCTCGAAGCGATGCGGACGACCGACATCCTCGCACCCCCAACCGACTGCCTCGCGCCGATCACGGCCGAGTTGGTCGAGGCCGGGCTTCGCAAGGAGTACGACGCCGACTTCTACGCGGCGGCGTCCCGCGACGCCGAGGTCCACGGCGGCGACCCGTTCATCGTCGAGGCCGGTATCGCCTACGGCGGCGAGATTCCGGCGGAGGGGTCGGTCGAGCTACTTCGGTTCGCGAACCGCGTTCCGCTGGTGTACCAGCGCGGCGCCTGCGCGACGACGGACGTGATCAAGAACATCGGCTGGCGAAACTACGGGCTCGACCAGCCCGGCGGCTCGGGGCTCCCAAACGGTCCCGCTGTCATTTCGATCCACGTCGCGTCGACGAACGTCCCGTTCACGAGCGAGTCGAAGGACGCGCTCGCGAACGTCCCGGCGATCGAAGACGAGATCGAGCTGGCGGTTCGGGAGGCCGCCCGCGACCTGAAGTCGTACCTCAACAAGCGGCGCTCGATGCAGCAGCGCCGGGAGAAACAGGACGTACTCGGGCGGATCCTCCCCGAGATGGCCGACAAGGTCTCGGAGGTCACGGGCCGGCCGCGCCCGGATATCGACGGCGCGCTCGCGCGAATCATGAACAACGTCAGCGTCGAGCGCGAGGTGAACGGCGAGACGGTGACGCTCGTCGTCGAGAACCACTCGGACGTAAACGAGCAGCTGGAGATCACGGACATCGTCTCGACGGAGCCGACCGACCTCTCCGACGGGACGGTGGTGGACATGGACGGCGAGTGGTTCGTCCAGTGGAAGCCCGAGGTGCCATCGGGCGACGAGCGGGAACTGACGTACGCGATCGACGGCGACGCCGACTTCGAGGTCAGCGTCGGCGGCGTCGAGACGGAGAAACTCACGGTGAACGCGTAAATGACGACCGAAAGCGACGCACGAGACGAACTCATCGACCTGGCCGCAGACTTCTACGACCAGTTCGCCGCGGGGAACATTCCGGAGATGACGCTTCCCACGCGGACGAAAAGCAACATCGAGTACGACATCGAGAGCGGCGTGTGGACCTACGGCGACCGCACGTCGACGCGCAGCGCTAACTCGGTCCGGGGCGCGCGCAAGCTGCTGAAGGCGGCGTACACGATCGAGTTCCTCGCGGACCAGCTCGACGAGGACCGCTCGTCGACCCTGCGGGAGCTGTACTACCTCTCGGAGTCGTGGGACAACAACGAGGCGCAGTTCAAGAGCCAGGACGAGTCGAACGACCTCGTGGAGGACTTGGAGATCGTCACGGGGATCACCCGCGAGGACTTCCACATGCGTCCGGAGGAGTCGGGCGCGACCCTGATGGGACCGCTGCTGATCCGCGAGCAGACCCGGCGCGGGGAGCGCGAGATCCACTGTCAGGAGGACGTCGGCGCGGGCGGCTACCAGATCCCGAACAACCCGGACATGATCGAGTTCCTCGACGACGACATCGACTTCGCGCTCGCCGTCGAGACCGGCGGGATGCGCGACCGGCTCGTCGAGAACGGGTTCGACGAGGACTACAACTGCCTCGTCATTCACTTAAAAGGCCAGCCGGCGCGAGCGACCCGCCGGATCACGAAGCGCGTCCACGACGAGCTCGACGTTCCCATCGCGGTGTTCGCCGACGGCGACCCGTGGTCCTACCGGATCTACGGCTCCGTGGCGTACGGCTCGATCAAGTCCGCGCACCTCTCGAAGTACCTCGCGACGCCGGAAGCCCAGTTCGTGGGGATCCAGCCCGAGGACATCGTCGAGTACGACCTCCCGGCCGATCCGCTCGCCGACTCCGACGTCAACGCACTCGAGTCGGAACTCGAGGACCCGCGGTTCCAGACCGACTACTGGGAAGAGCAGATCGAACTCCAACTCGACATCGGGAAGAAGTCCGAGCAGCAGTCGCTCGCGAGCCGCGGGCTCGACTTCGTCACCGACACCTACCTCCCCGAGCGGCTCGGGGAGATGGGCGTGCTGTAGCGGGGTTCTGCCCCCGCAGGTCGTAGCACCTCACTCGTCGGCGTAGACGATCTCGTCGATCTCACGCCGCTCGCCGTCGGAGTCGTCGTTCGCGTACTTATAAACGACGTCCGCTTCTTCGTCCGCCGTCGCGTTGTGCGAGCCGTCACAGAGCGGCTTCGAATCGGAGAGGCCGCACTGGCAGACGTAGATCATCCCGTCGCCGCCCATGTCCGACTCGTCGAGTTTGGCCGGTCCGTTCTCCTCGTGTGTGACTTCGCGTGTCATGGTCACCGATTGACGCCCACCCAGATACGGCTTGTGGCCGTATGGCGGGAGCCGCCCGTCCCGCCGTGACCGCCGCAACCGCCTTGAGCGTGGGTCCCGTATCTGTCGTATGAGCGAAACCGACGACGGAGACCAGGTCGATCCCGAGGAACTGACCGACGAGGAGTGGCGCGAGCGGCTCTCGGAAGAAGAGTACAGCGTGCTTCGCGAGAGCGGCACGGAGGCGAAGTTCTCCGGCGAGTACGTCGACCACCACCCCGACGACGGAAAGTACCGCTGTCGGGCCTGTGGGACCGTGCTGTTCGACGCCGAGACGAAGTACGAGTCCGGCTGCGGCTGGCCCGCCTTCTACGCGGCAGAAGAGGAGTCGGTGACGACGACGGTCGACACGAGCCACGGGATGCAGCGGACCGAAGTGCGGTGTGCGAACTGCGACTCGCACCTCGGCCACGTGTTCGAGGACGGTCCCGAGCCGACCGGCGAACGATTCTGCATCAACTCGGTCGCGATGGAGTACGCCGACGAGTGAGCGCGGCGGGAGCGGGCCGGCCGCTTACATCCCTTCGTCGAGCAGTTCGCGGGCGACGATGTTCTTCTGGATCTCGGTGGTCCCCTCGTAGATCTGGGTGATCTTCGCGTCGCGGTAGAGGCGCTCGACGTCGTGGTCGTTGACGAAGCCCGCTCCGCCGTGGACCTGGACGGCCTCGTTGGCCACGTCGACGGCGACCCGCGACGCGAACTCCTTGGCCATCGACGCCAGCGCGGTCAGGTCATCGGGCTCGTTATCGACGGCCCACGCGGACCGGTAGGTGAGCCAGCGGGCGGCCTCGGTGTCGGTGTGCATCTCCGCGAGCTTGTGTTTGATCGCTTGGAAGTCGCTGATCGAGCGCCCGAACTGCTCGCGCTCCTCGGCGTACTCCAAGGCGCGCTCGGCCGCGCCGCGGGCGATCCCGACGCCCTGCGCGGCGACCGCGGTGCGCGTCTCGTCGAAGAAGTCCATGAGCTGGAGAAAGCCCATGCCACGCTGGCCGATCAGATTCTCCTCGGGGACGCGCACGTCGTCGAAGCGGAGCTCCGCGGTGTCGCTCGCGCGGATGCCGAGCTTGCCCGTGATCTTGTCGCGGGTGAGCCCGTCGCGGTCCGCTTCGACGAGAATCTGTGAGAAGCCGGTGTATCGGTCCTCGATATCGGGGTCGGTCTCGCAGACGACGACGAAGTAGTCGGCGACGGTGCCGTTCGTGATCCACATCTTCGAGCCGTTGATCACCCACTCGTCGCCGTCTTTCTCCGCGGCGCTGCCGCTTTGTTCCGAGGCGCTTTGCGCCTCGCGTTTCTCCGCGCGGGTAGCGATAGACGTCACGTCCGAGCCGGCCTGCGGCTCCGATATCGCCGAGCCCATGATCGCGTCGCCGGCCGTGACTTCGGGGAGGACCCGCTCTTTCTGCTCCTCTGTCCCGAACCCCATGATCGCTTCGGCACCGAAGCCGGCACTGGAGACGCAGAGCCCGATCCCGGGGTCGGCGGCGAACAGCTCCTCGGTCAAGATCGCGTTCTCCAGCGAGGAGTAGCCGACGCCGCCGTACTCGACCGGGACGTGCGGCGCGAGCAGTCCCATGTCGGCGGCCTTCTCCATGACCTCATACGGGTACTCCTCGTCGACGTCGTACTCGGTCGCGACCGGTCGAATTTCCTCGTCGGCGAACTTCCGCACCTCGTCGCGAAGCTGTTGTTGCTCGTCGGTTAGCTGGAACTCCATACGCGACCGTTTCGGCGAGTCTATCATAATTATTCGCAAACAATATAAAACTTAGTCGGAGTTTATAGTTCTCTACTGTACGAGTCTGATCGATGGCAGGAACTCGATTGCCGTCGATACGGGGTATTCACGCGCTGACGGAGCACATCGACCGACCGATCTCGTGTCGGAGGCTTCCTGCGAGAGACAGTAGTTGAGTCCGTCAAAAGGTGGATCCTGTCGGAGCAGAGTTTAATAGCTCTCCGTGAATATTTATTTAGGAAGCGAATGGAAGAACTCAAGCAGGTTTTGAAAAAGTACGCTACCAGTCAGGATCTCATGGACCAGATCCGATACGTTGCCGAGGCGTTGAGTATCGAATTCGACAAGTGGGACGACCAGTACGTGAGCGGCCCGAGTTTGTACTTTCTGGTCGTCGCGGAAACCGACTTCGAGGAGTACACCGACCCGCTCGGAGAGAACATTTGGCCGACAGATCGGTGTAAGATCGTACTCGACTCACCCGAGGATTTCCGACGGGTCGCAGAGGATGTTGCGTTCAGTCGAGACGGCGCCATCATCGTGACCGGAGACGGGACCATTCAACGACAGATGGTTCGAGTCCGGAGTCCCAGTCGCACAGAGGTGTCCGCCGTAGCGGATCTCGAGTACCCGGACTGGATGGGGACCAAACACATGAGCGCCCTGGAAACGTCGCTCCGAAAGAACGTCCTGTGGGCGATCACGCTGAGTGAAGAGAACGGTCGTGTCACCACGTATCTCGACGGCACGTATCAGGACTACCCGCGCGAGGAGATCGGCGGCCGGTGGCGACCCGATCAGTAGTACCGTCAGTCCCGGCCCTCGACGAACGTCGCGATCCGGTCGGTGGCCTCCTTCAGTTCGCGCATCGACGTCGCGTACGACACCCGAAGGTGCCCCTCGCCGCCCGCGCCGAAGACGGAGCCGGGGACGACGGCGACGCCCTGCGCCTCCAGCAGCTCCTCCGCGAAGACCTCGTCGTCGCCGCCGCAGTCCGGGAACGCGTAGAACGCACCGCCCGGTTCGAAGGTGTCGAGGCCCATCTCGTTGAACCGAGAGACGACGAGCCGCCGCCGGCGGTTGTACTCGTCGACCATCTCCGCGACCTCGTCGTCGCAGCGGTCGAGCGCTTCGATCGCGGCGTACTGCGGGGTCGTCGGCGCCGACAGCATCGTGTACTGGTGGATCCGGTTCATCGCGTCGATCGCGTCCGTGGGCCCCAGCGCGTACCCGAGCCGGAGGCCCGTCATCGCGTACGCCTTCGAGAACCCGTTGACGATAACGGTTCGCTCGCGCATTCCCGGCTGAGTCGCGATCGAGTTGTGATCGGCGCCGTAGGTGAGCGCCGAGTAAATCTCGTCGGCGATCACCCGGAGGTCGTTGTCGCGACAGAACGCCGCGACCTCGGCGTACTCCTCTTCGGTCATCGTCGCGCCCGTCGGGTTGTTGGGGTAACAGAGGACGAGCAGGTCCGCGTCGGCGGCGCCCGCCGCCTCCAGCGACTCCCGCGTGAGCGCGAAGTCGTCTTCGGCCCGCGTGGGAACCGTCAGCTGTTCGCCGCCGGCGAGTTCGATCCCCGGGCCGTACGAGATGTACGTCGGTTCGTGGACTGCGACCGTGTCGCCGGGGTCGACGAGCGCGCGGAAGGCCAGATCGACCGCCTCGCTGGCGCCGGTCGTGACGAGCACCTCGTCGACCGGGGCGTACGACTGGTCGTAGCGCTCGTGGTGGGCGGCGATCCGCTCGCGGAGCGCGGCCATCCCGCGGTTCGACGTGTAGGAGGTCTTCCCGCGTTCGAGCGAGTCGATCGCGGCGGTGCGGGCGGCCCACGGCGCCGAGAAGTCGGGCTCGCCGACCCCGAGCGAAATCACGTCGTCGCGCGCCTCCGCGAGCTCGAAGAACTTCCGGATCCCCGACTCCGGGAGGTCGCGCGCGCGGTCGGACAGTCTCATGGCGACACGGAGAGGCGGTCGTCGTCGTCGCCGTC
This sequence comes from Halorubrum shenae, assembly GCF_051194165.1. Lineage (NCBI taxonomy): Archaea > Methanobacteriati > Methanobacteriota > Halobacteria > Halobacteriales > Haloferacaceae > Halorubrum > Halorubrum shenae. Next base: position 61,944 of record NZ_JBLZNI010000014.1, read on the forward strand.
CTCGAACCGGATCCCGCCGTCCTTGTAGGTCTCCATGATGTAGTGGGTCACCGTTTGGGTGACCTCCGGCATGGGCGCGACCTGCTCGGAGATGAACCGCGAGACGTCCTCCATCGTCTCGCCGAGCACCTCGACGGCGAAGTCGTAGTCGCCGGAAACGAGGTGGAGGGCGTCGACCGCGGGGAACTTCGCGATCCGGTCGGCCACCTGCTCGTAGCCGGTCTCGCGGTCGAGTTCGACGTTGATCTCGGCGATCGCCCGGATCTTCCCCTCGTCGACGCGGTCCCAGTCGACAACCGCCTGGTAGCCGTGGACCACGTTGTCCGCTTCCAGCGCGTCGATCGCGTCCGCTACCGCGTCCGCGTCGAGGCCCGTCTGGGCCGCGATGTCGTCGATGTCTTCGCGAGCGTTCCGCGCCAACACGTCGAGTACCTCGCGCTCGGCGTCCATACCGAACGATTGTACGGGGGCGGTTTATGAGTAGCGACGGGCGCAAGACGGGCGATGGTCGAGCTGTCGAATTCGGAGGCGCTCCGCGACGCGTTACTCGACGGTCTCGATGTCGGCCATCTTGGCGACCTTCAGCGCGGTCGCGACGTTGAACGCGAGTCCGAGCGGCGCGGCGAAGACCGCGGCCAACACCGCCCCGATCGGCCCGGCGTGCGTCAGGAGGCTCAGGGGGACGGAACAGACGGCGGTGACGATTGCAATGAAGAGGAAGAACCCGAGCGGCTGGTGGCGCCGCACGAGTTGGCGCGCGCGCCGCGCCGCGGACTCGATGCCGCGGTCCTCTAACACGAGGACGTACACCGTGGGGAAGAACAGGTAGGAGAGCACCAACGCCGCGAAGATCGCGACCACGAACAGCAGTGGGACCACGAGCAGCGGGAGAAAGACGGCTGCCAGCGCAACGATGACGACCGCCTCCAGCACGATCATCCGGACGGCGAACCGGCGGACGCCCGCGACAAAATCGAACCGACCGGTCGTGATCCCGTCCGCGATACAGCCGAAGTACCCCGCGCTCAACGCCCCCGAGACGACGACGTACGCCCCGAGCAACGGAACGAGGAGTACCACAGACTCCACCGTTCCGAACGGGACCGACACCGACAGCCCACCGCCGCCGGGCGATTCGACGAAACTCCAGAGGTCGTACCGGTAGACGGGGAACGACGCTCGGATCGATATCCCGTCGGTCCGCGCCGCCGCCAGCAGGTCGCTGGTGTTCAACAGGGCCGTGGCGAGCGGGACGAGCGCGAGCGGGAGCAACCGGGAAAGGTGGACGAAGGTGCGTTCGAAAATCGGTTCTGTCGGAGACGGCGCGTCGTCTGACGGGCCATTGGAGGGCTGGGCCATATCGGCGATTCGCGTTCGACTGTCAAAAAAATCACCCGATTCTCCGGATATCCGGGCTCGTGTCGCCCCGACTTCCCGGGTAGCTGCCTCCCTTCTCGGGGACACCCTACTCCTCGAACGGGTTCGTCAGCTCGACCGTCTCCTCGCGGTCGGGGCCGACGCCGACCGCGTAGATCGGGGTGTCGATCTCGTCGGCGACGAACTCCAAGTACTCGCGGGCCGCCTCGGGGAGCGCGTCGTAGCCCGCCTCGGCGACCGCGGTCGAGTCGAACGACTCCCACGTGTCGAGCGTCTCGAACACCGGCTCACACCGCTCCCAGCGCTCAGTCGTGGTGGGGACGGTGTCGAGCGTCTCGCCATCCAGTTCGTAGCCGGTACACACCTTCAGCTCGTCGAGGCCGGCGAGCACGTCGACGTGGTTGACCGCGACGCCCGTGAACCCGGAGACGCGCGCTGCGTGGCGGAGCATGGGGAGGTCGAGCCAGCCGATCCGGCGCGGGCGCCCGGTGACCGTCCCGAACTCGCCGCCCTTCTCGCGGATGTCGTCGGCGAGTGCTTCCTCCTCGGCGTCGCCGTCGAGTTCGGTCGGCAGCGGCCCCTCGCCGACCCGCGAGAGGTACGCCTTCACGATACCGACGACCTCGCCGTCGCCGACCGTGGTGACGCCGAGCCCGGAGCCGACGGCCGCGCCGCCGGCGGTCGGGTTCGAGGAGGTGACGAACGGATAGTTCCCGTGGTCGATGTCGATGTGGGTGCCCTGTGCGCCCTCGAAGAGGATTTCGTCGCCCGCCTCGTGGCGGCGGTAGAGGTAGTCGGAGCAGTTGACGGTCATTCCTTCGTCGGCGAGTCGCTCGCCGATCGCGGCGAACTCCTCGTGGAGGGCGTCGACGTCGAACGCCTCGGCGCGGTTATCTCCCTGAAGGTCGAGCCCGTACACGTCCTCGACGAGCGCGCGCTTCTGCGGGACGGCGTACGCGAGCTTCTCGCGGAGCACGTCTGGGTCGAGCAGGTCCCCGATCCGGATCCCCCGACGCCCGGCCTTATCCTCGTAGGTCGGGCCGATGCCGCGTCCGGTCGTGCCGACCTCGTCGCCGGCGTCGTCGTCCGCCTTGACCTCCTCCTCGATGCCGTCCAGTACACGGTGATACGGCATGATGACGTGCGCCCGCCGGGCGACCCGCACGTCGGGGTCGAGCCCGCGCTCGCGCAGGTCGTCGATCTCGGTGAACAACGTCTTCGGGTTGACGACGCAGCCGTTGCCGAGGATACCGGTCGTGCCCCGAACCGCGCCGCTCGGCACTAGCGACAGCTTGTACTCGATGCCGCCCTCGACGACGGTGTGGCCGGCGTTGTCGCCGCCCTGATAACGGACTACGACGTCCGCGTCCCCTCCCCACCGGTCAACGAGCGCGCCCTTGCCCTCGTCTCCCAGCTGGGAGCCGACGATGGTGAGTGTCATACGACCCGGGGATTCTGGGCGAGAGGTAAAACCGATTACGGTCCAGCGTCGAGAATACACCACAAACGTGCATTAATTTTGTGGCGTACGCGCGTAGCTATCGTCGTTCGTGGTGATACACCCGTGTTCGGCGACGGGGCGAGACGGACGGCACGACCTCGCCGCGATCGAATGCGTTAACTACACCCACGTCAAAGCGTCGGGTCAAGCGATTCCGGGACGTTCGCCGACAGCAACTTTTAAACGGGGGCATGACGAGTTAACATGTGCCATGATAGATCGACTAGAGAAGGAGGTAGACATGCTCGAACGTCACCTCCAAGTCCTGCGGATGGTCATCGAAAACGAACCGATCGGCATCGTGAAGATGTCGAACGAGACGGGATACCCCCATCACAAGGTCCGATACTCCCTGCGCGTGCTCGAGGAAGAGAACCTCATCGAGCCGTCCAGCCAGGGCGCAATTACGACCGAGCGCACCCACGAGTTCGTCGACGAGCTCGACGAGAAGCTCGACGAAACGGTCACCAAGCTCGGCTCGATGCGGATCGACGACGCCGCAGAGCTCGAGAACTGAATCGCTACGACTTCGCGTGATACGGGGGACGGACCGCGTTTGGGTTACGTTTAGATGGGTTTGAGCGGTGTTTAAACCGGATTTAACTCCTAGCTAACGCGCATTCGACCCCAGCTACAGGTCCGGGACGGTCATGTGGAAGCCGCCGTCGCGGGCCTCCACGAGACAGAGGTGGTACCCCTGCTTGCGCGAGAGCTTCACGAAGCTGGCGCGCTTCGACCGGCTGAACAGTCCGCCGCCGACCGCGTCGCTCGCGGTCTCTAACGCGCCCGGCTCGAAGAAGCTCTCCGTCACCGCGAACGCCGCAGCGAACGACTCGTTCGACTCGGCGATGTCGCGACCGTTCCCGACGAGCGACTCCAAGGCTCCCTCCGCGGTCGGGTCACGGCTGTCGTTGAGGTCGCCGACGAACAGCGGGTTCCCCATCCTGTCGCGCAACACCAGATCGAACGAGCGCTGCTCGCGCGTCTCCTCGCCGTTCTCGCGGATCGCGATCGACACGGAGCCGCCGATCTCCGCGCGATCGACCTCCGGGATCGCGTCGTACAGGTCTCGGAGTACGCTCTGGTTGCCGGTGCCGCTCACCTCGAACGGGAGGTCTTCGACGAGCCATCGGGTGAAGCCGTACTCGATCGTCCCCTTCAAGAACTCCTCGTACGGGCGGCCGTCGACTGACAGCCCGTCCGTCTCGAAGCTGGTGTGATGTTCGATCCGGAGGTTCTCGCGGAGCGCGTCGCGGTCGACGGTTCCGTCGTGAGCGTCTTCGAGCGTCGCGCCGCCCTTGGACTCGTACCTGACGAAGAGGTTCGTCCCGCTCCGCGCCTCCGCCGCCGAGATGGTCCGGTCGCTCTCCGGAAGCCGGTCGCGAACGGTCGACAGCTCCGCCTCCATTCGGTCCCGCTCCTCGCGAAGCGCCGACAGCTCCGACTCCAGCCGGTCGACCTCGTTCGCGAGTTCGTCGCGCTCCTCGGCGATTTCGTCGCGGTCTGCCGCGAGTCTGTCGCGTTCTCCCTCCAACGACTCGCGTTTCTCCTCCGCGGCCTCGAGTTCGGTACGGAGCTGTTCGATCCGGTCGCCGGCCGGTTCGCGATCGCCCGCGTTCGGCCCCGAAGCCCGCTGTGAGACGGCCGGCCGATCCGAACGGTTCGATCGATCGCGGTCGGTCGAACGCGGCTCCGGAGACCGGTCGTCGCTTTGGGCTGCGGCCGCGTCGGCGTCCCCGCTTCGGCCACCGCCCCCGGAACGCCGCCGGTCACTCCCCTCGCGGGCGGACCGTCCACCGGCGCTCGAGTCGGTCTCACCGCGACGCTTGCCGCCCGGCGGATCGCTCGCCTCCGACGGGTCGAGCGCGGGGATCGACTTCTGCTCGCGCCACTGCTCCTCCTCGGAGAACACGTCGTCGTTCGGGCGATCGCCCTCGGACTCGGGTCCGGCAGGCGTCTCAGACGGAGCGACCCGTTCAGCCGAAGCGTCGTCCGCTGTACTCGGTTCGGGGCTCCCGGTGTCCGCCTTCTCGACCGCGTCCGCCGTGGGTTCGGTGCCGTCCGGTTCGCTGACTCGCTCCCGCGGCGAGGACAGTCCCTCCTCGGGTCGCCCTGCGTCCTCTCGGGGCGTCTGTCTTCTCTCATTGTCGACCGGTTCCTCGTCGGGCGACTCGCTTGCGGCCTCGCCCGGCTCGCTCTCGTCTGTCGGGCTCTCGCTGCCGGGAGCCTCGTCGTTCTGAGTGGCCTCGACGACGGGTTCGTCTTCGAGCGTCTCGCTCTCGGCAGTCTTGTCGGTCTCGTCGCCGGCCTCGTCCTCAACCGAGTTCTCTTCGGAGACGTCCGTGTCCTCCACGCCGGCCGCGCCGCCGGTCGAATCGGGACTCGGGATCTCACGCACGTCCAGGTCGACCTCGTAGACGGTGTAGATGCCGACCTCGTCGTCGGCCAGTTCGAACGCGTCGTCACCGGTTTCGAGCCGACGCGAGTTGCCGACGTACGCCGCCGACATCGACTCGCCGGCGGTGTAGGTGACGTAGTAGTCTCCGGAGAGGACGTTCTCCGACAGCTCGACGTAGCCGGTGAACCCGCCCCGCGTGAGCTTCCGGTCGGCCTCCGAGAGCGACGTGTCGTTCGTGTAGTACTGCGCCCGCGGCTCGCCGCCCTGCTCCTGCATGGCGAACAGGACCGGGAGGACCTCGTCGGGAGCCTTATAAATCGTTCCGGAGGCGTCCGCGAACGCCTCGAGGTCGGCGTCGGCGGTACCGACGACGCGGCCCTCGAACACGAACAGCCACCCCACGCCGTTCGTCACCGCGCCGGAGAACCCCCGGTCGAGGAGACGCCCGAGCTCCGCGAACCCGTCCGAGAACTCCCGGGCGTCCCACCCGGTTATCTCCGCTCTTCGCTCTGCGTCCATTTGCGTTTACGTCGCCTGCAACGACCCAAATACCTTCCGGAGCGTGAGACGATCGTCTGACGCCGATCGCCGGTCCAGTCCGACCCCGAATCGGGCGTCATCCCTGCCTCAGACTACGCCCCGTCGACGGCGTCGATCGCCTCGCGACCGAGCTCGATCACGTCCGGTTGGAGGTCGCCTTCGGTCAGTTCCCGCGGCGTGTACCAGCGCCAGTCATCGGGGTCGACCTCGTCCGCTCCGTTCGGCGCGATCTCTCGGGAGTCGACTCGGGCGTAGTAGAGGTGGTCGACGTGCTGGTGGCCGACCGACCCGTCCTCGTGGACGTTGATGTCGTGGAGCATGAGGTGGGCCGGCTCGGGGAGCCCACGGGTGTTCGGCCCCTCGATCGACGATTCGGCCGCGACGAGCTCGGCCTCAAGGCCCGTCTCCTCCCGGACTTCCCGGAGCGCGGCTTCGTGGGGGAGCTCGTCGCGGTCGACGTGCCCGCCAGGCGGGAGTCGGATCCCGAGCCGCTCGTGGGCGTGAAGCGCGGTCGCGCCGTCGTTGACGACGTACGTCGTCGCCGTGAAGTGACGAGTGGTCTCCATACCCGTAGCTCGGCCTACGCGGGCTTGGGCGTTCGGAAAAGCGGTCGCGGTCGGAGCGTTCGAGTTAGTTCAGCGCGACGCCGTCCTCGGCCTCTAACAGCTCGTGGTATCGGTTTCGGATGGTGACCTCGCTGATGTTCGCGACGTCGCTGACGTCGCTCTGGGTCACCTTCTCGTTGACGAGCAGCGAGGCGGCGTAGACGGCGGCCGCCGCGAGCCCGACGGGCGACTTCCCCGAGTGGATCCCCTGTTCCTTCGCGGTGTCGAGCAGGGAGCGCGCCCGTCGCTCGGCCTCGTCGGAGAGGCCCAGGTCGGAGGCGAACCGGGGAACGTAGCTCTTCGGATCGGCGGGCTGGATCTCCAGCTTGAGCTCGCGGACGACGTAGCGGTAGGTTCGGGCGATCTCGTCCTTCTCGACGCGCGACACCGCCGCGATCTCGTCGAGGCTCCGCGGAGTCCCGGCCTGCCGGGCGGCGGCGTACAGCGACGACGTCGAGACGCCCTCGATGGAGCGACCGGGAAGCAGGTCCTCGTCGAGCGCGCGGCGGTAGATGACGGAGGCGGTCTCGCGGACGTTGTCCGGGAGGCCGAGCGCCGAGGCCATGCGGTCGATCTCGCCGAGCGCCTGCTTCAGGTTGCGCTCCTTGGAGTCGCGGGTGCGGAACCGCTCGTTCCAGGTGCGCAGCCGCTGCATCTTCTCGCGCTGGCGGCTGGACAGCGACTTGCCGTAGGCGTCCTTGTCCTGCCAGCCAATGTTCGTCGAGAGCCCCTTGTCGTGCATCATGTTCGTCGTCGGGGCGCCCACGCGCGACTTACTATCCTTCTCTTTCGAGTCGAACGCGCGCCACTCCGGCCCGCGATCGATCTCGTCTTCCTCGACGACGAGCCCGCAGTCGACGCAGACGGTCTCACCGTGTTCCGTGTCCGTCGCGAGTTGGCCGCTGCACTCCGGGCACCGCAGCTCTTCGTCGGCCGACTCGGTCTCGGACTCGGATTCGGTCTCGTCGATGTGCTCCGCCGTGTACGTTCGAACGTTTTCGCTCATTGGTTAGTTCAGGTGGAGGGAACGAGGGGACCGAGAGACGCGTCTCGGTTAGTCTCCTCACTACAATGTAGTCGGTGAAGACATTTAAAACCTTGGTCGACTTTCGGATCAGATAAAACCTGTTAGCGGCATTTACGACCCTCTGTTCCGCGATTATTGCCTGTTTTTTGGCCGGCCTTAAGCATGGCGCGATTTGAACGGTATCGACTACCATGCACCTATAAAGCTATTTCGCAGACCGAGCGGCGTCCCGATCGCTGGCCGGGGTTCCGCGAGGGCAACCGATTTGGGGGTCGCCCGAGCAGGTGTCGTATGCACCGCACGCGCCTCGACGACCGGCTCGGTGACCTCGAGACGGACGGCTACCTGATCGACGCCTCACAGGACGACGCCAATCAGCTGTACCTCTCCGGGTTCACCGGCCCCGACCCGTTCCTCACCCTGTACGCCGACGGCGAGGTCCACGTCCTCGTCGGCGGGCTGGAGTACGGGCGCGCTCGCACGGAGGCGACCGCCGACTCGGTCGAGCGCCACGCCGACTACGACTACGAGTACGGCGGCCGCGAGGCTCGAAACGACATGTACGCCCGATTCGTTCGCGACAAGGGCGTCGACTCCGTCTCGATGCCGCCGCGCGGACCGGTCGGCACCGCAGACGCGCTCCGCGAACGCGGGATCGAGGTCGCGGTCGACACCGACGACCGGATCCGCGATGTCCGGGCGGTGAAGACCGACGAGGAAGTCGACGCGATCCGCGAGGCTCAGCGCGCCAACGAAGCCGCGATGCGGGCCGCCGAGGAGCTGATCGCCGGCGCCGACGTCGCCGGCGACGCTGACGACACAGAGACGGGCGTCCTGCTTCACGACGGCGAGCCGCTCACCAGCGAGCGGGTGACCGAGGAGATCGAGGTGACGCTGCTGCGACACGGCTGTGCGCTCGACCAGACGATCGTCGCCGGCGGCGCGCAGGCCGCGGACCCCCACGACCGCGGGTCGGGACCGCTCCGGGCGAACGAGGCGATCATCGTCGACATCTTCCCGCGGTCGAAGGCGACGAAGTACAACGCCGACATGACTCGGACGTTCTGCGTCGGCGAGCCGAGCGAGACGCTCCGCGAGTGGTACGACCTCACCGAGCGCGCGCTCGACGCCGCCCTCGACGCGGTCGAGCCGGGCGCGACGGGGGAGGACGTGCACGCGGCGGCCTGCGAGGTGTACGAGGACGCCGGCGAGCCGACGTTTCGGACCGATCCCGAGACGGAGACGGGATTCATTCACTCCACCGGCCACGGGGTCGGCCTCGACGTCCACGAGTCCCCTCGACTCGCGAGCGGCGGGGAGGAGCTCGAGCCCGGCCACGTGATCACCGTCGAGCCCGGGCTCTACGACTCCACCGTGGGTGGCGTCCGGATCGAAGACATCGTCGTCGTCACCGAGGACGGCTACGAGAACCTCACTGAGTACCCGATCGTGTTCGAGATCTGACGACGCCCGAGAGCCGGCCCCGCCCGCCGCAACCGGAACCCCCTTTTTGTGCCCCGCTAAACGGCGGCCGTGAACTGGCGGTACAAACACACCGCGCTCGCGCTCTGTACGCTCGCGTTCACCTCGACGATGGTCGCTCGGGTGGTGATCAGCCCGTTGATCCCCCGGATCCGGCTGGAGTTCGGCGCCACGAACGCGACCGTCGGGCTGGGGCTGTCGGGGATGTGGCTCGCGTACGCGCTCGCGCAGTTTCCCTCCGGCGTGCTCGGCGATCGCTACGGCGAGCGCACCGTCATCCTGACCGCTATCGGCGCAACCGCGGTCGCCTCCCTGCTCATCGCTGTCTCTCCGTCGATAGTCGCGTTCATCGTCTTCACAGTCGTACTCGGCGCCGGCGCGGGGCTCCACTACTCGGTGGCGACCTCCTTCCTTACCCGGCAGTTCGACGACATCGGTCGCGCCATCGGCGTCCACGTCACCGGCGCCCCGGCCGCTGGGCTCGCCGCCCCGCCGGTGGCCGCGCTCGTCGGGTCGCGGTACAGTTGGCGCGCTGGCATCGCCCTCGGAGCCGCCGTCGCGGCCCCCGTGTTCGTCCTGTTCGCGTGGCGGGTGCGCCCCACTGAGCCGCTTCGTCCGGAGCAGGCCATGCGCGAGCGGTTCGCGGTCGGGCCGCTCACAGAGGTGCTCTCTCGCTCCCGCATCCTCTACACGACCGCGCTGGCGACGCTGGGCGCGTTCACGTGGCAGGCGACCGCGTCGTTTCTCCCGAGCTTCCTCGAGTTCGGAACGGGGCTCTCGACCGGGCTGTCGGCGCTGCTGTTCTCGCTGTACTTCCTCGTCCACGGCGCGTCACAGCCGGTTGCGGGGTCGATCTCCGACCGGATCGGCCGCGACGCGACCGTGATAGCGACGATGGCCGCCGGGGTCGTCGGCTACGGGCTGCTCGTCTCGGTGGCTGCGTTCGGGTTCGGACTCCCCGCCACCGTCGTCGGCGTCGGGTTCGTCGGCCTCGCGATGTCGTGGGGCGCGCCGCTGCAGTCGCGGTTCATGGACCTCCTCTCGGACGCCGAACGCGGGGCGGGGTTCGGGCTCGTTCGAACCGTCTACATGGTCGTCGGTGCGTCGGGGAGCGTCGTCGTCGGCGCGGTCTCCGACGTCGCCGGCTGGACGGTCGCGTTCGGGCTCCTCGCCGGCGTGATGGGGCTCGCGCTCGTCACGCTGGTGACGAACCGTGTGCTACGGCTCGGCTACTAGCGGTCCGACTCACCGGTTTAAAAGAGGTCTCGGTTGAAACCGAACCCGACTACAGCCGGTCGTCTTCGAGGCTCCCCGGGTCCTGCGCCGTGTCGAACATGTTGTTCTCGGCGCCGTCGAGCATCTCGTCGCGGGGGTCGTCGTCGACGACCGACACGTTGTACGCCTCGATGCCGGAGGCGATCAGGTCCTCTGCGGCCTGCTCCTCGGAGACGAACTCCTGGTCGGCGAGCTGCTGGAACTCGGCGTACACGTCGTCAGAGAGGTTCAGCTCGAAAGTGGGCATACGCACCCGTTCCGGCCGGACGCTTTTAAGCGTTCCCTCGTCGGAGACGACGGAGGCCCGGCCGAACCGGGACCGCGATCGCTCGGTTTTCACGTCGATGTTCCACGTCGTCGAGCGAGTGACCCCCGGAGCTTTGTGTCTGCCGTTCTATATTTGATTATGTACTCTTTGCGCGGCCGCACCGAGGCAGGTGTCGACGACCGTCGGCCGCAGGAGACAGATCGCTCGTGACTGGTGAGACGACGGACTTGTTCGGTCGGCTTCGCCGCTCACGGACCGCGTTGGTACTGTATTTTCGGCGGTTGTTGTCGCCGCCGCTTCCGGGAGACGGACTGCTGTTGTTCGGATTTCTCGAAGGCGTGATCGGGTGGGGACTCTCGTGGCTGCTCAGTCGGAACCCGAGCCTCGCTCCGTTCGGGTTGATCCAGTCGATCGTCGCCCTCTGGATCGTGTTGACTATCGGGATCGTCTTCTTCGGCGTGACGTACACGTCACCGACCGTGCGACGAAACCGCGTCTGGTTGTTCTGGGGGGGTCTGAACGTCGCTGCGACCCTCGTCAACGTCGCAGCCGTCGCCGGGGTCGTTCCGTCCGGCGTGCTGCAGTACGCGTACTGGCACCCGTGGCTGGCGGTGCTCGGGACCGGGTACCTCGTCACAGCGCTGTACAACTGGGAGAGCCCCCAGATACGCCGACAGGAGCGAATCGTTTACGCCGTTTCCGGCGTGGTGACGCTCGGTCTCCTCGCGGGGAGCCTCGGTCCGCTGCGCGCGTTCGTCACGCTGAACATCTTCGCGATCGGTGCGGCTGTTCACCTCGTTCCGATCGGCCACGACGTGCTTGCCGACGCGGTGCTTATCGCCCGTCGACAGTGACTCAACAGCTTACATCCGAACAACACCGACCGGCGGTTCGACGCAGATCACAAAATGTACGACACCATCCTCTTCCCGACGGACGGCAGCGAGGCGACGACCAGCGCAGCAAAACACGCGTTCAGCCACGCAGAGCGATACGACGCGGCGATACACGTGCTCTCGATCGTCGAACTCGCAAGCGGTCTGGGCACCGCCGGGCGTGACGAAGCGGAGCTCGACGAGCGACGAACCGAACGGGTGTCGGCGGCCGAAGAGATCATCTCGAAGACTGCGCCTGACGGCGTTGAAGCGACGATCGCCATCGAGGTCGGCAGTCCCGCGAGGGTGATCACGGAGTACGTCGATCAGAACGCGATCGACCTCGTCGTCATGAGCACGAAGGGTCGAAGCGGAGCGAAACGGTTCGTCTTCGGAAGCATCACCGACGAGGTGGTCCGACACGCGGACGCTCCCGTACTCGCGGTGCAGCGATAACGCGTCCGCCTACCGGCGACGCCGCCGCTTAGAGGTCCGACCACGCGCCGAGGAACCGCTGGACTGCAGTGAGGTGTCCCACGGCCGCGAACAGCGCGAGCAGGAGCCCGACGACGTTCAGGCCGGCGACGATCGGCGCGGCGTACACCGCGGCGACGACGCCGACGATCCCCATCAGCGCGAGCCGGTCAGCGCGGCCGAGCAGGCCGCCGTACTCGCGGCCGATGCCGACGGCCTGAATCTGGGTGCCCATGTACGAGGTCATCAGCACACCGGTCACCGCCGCGAAGCCGAGCGCGTACGCCCCGATCCCGACCGTGAACCCGGCGATCACCGCGATGTCGGCGTAGCGGTCGAGGACGTGATCGAGGAGGTCCCCGCCGTCGGAGGAGACTTCCAGGTGGCGGGCGAGCGCGCCGTCGACGAGGTCGAGCCAGCCGTTGAGCAGGACGAAGGCCGATCCGGCAATATAAAAGGCGGGTTCGCCGACCGCGAACGCGCCGGCGGCTGCGACAGCGGCGCCGAACGCGATGACGCTCACTTGGTCCGGCGAGAGCCCGAGTTTGGCCGCGGCTCGCACCCACGGCCCGAGCAGGCGGTCCGCGACCGAACGGTACTGGTCGAGGGTCATCTATCGATCCGACCGTCGCCGCGCGCTCATATATAATCCATGAAGTCGACGGTCCCCGCGCTCGGCTCGCGGTCCCCCTCGATCGCGTCTCGGAGCGCGGCGGCCACGGACTCCGGATCGCGGTCGGTGGTGTCGATCTCGTAGACGTTCTCCATGCCGTGTTCGCTGACCGCCTCGGAGAGGATCACGTCGAGCGCCTCGCTTTCGGCGTTCTCGCGAGCTTTGCGAGCGAGAGCTCGAGACGGTTCATCCGGCTCGGCGTTCTCGGTCGCCGTCGCATCTGACTCGCCGCGCTCGCGGAGCCGCGCTTCGATCGCCTCCGGGTGACACCGCAGGACGATCACGCGGTCGACGTCGAACCGGTGTGCGAGATGCGAATCGAGCACGCCGGACCAGTCGCCCAGGTGTTCGCGGACCGCGTCGAGGTCGGCGACGAGCGTGTCGCGGTCGGCGTCGCGCTCGGTCCAGAGGCCGTCGTCGCCCTTGATGCGCTCGTTGAGGTGGATCACATCGTACTCGTCTGCGAGCAGGTCCGTCGCCGTCGACTTGCCGGTCCCGGGGGTTCCGGTGACCGCGATGCGGAGTGCGTGGGAGCGCTCGGCGTCCGCTCCTGACTCCTCGCTCACGCCCGAACACCGAGCCCGAGGTCAGCGAGCGTCTCGTTGAGCCGCTCGATCGCCTCCCGCGTTTCCTCGCGCGTGCCGGTCGAGATCCGGACGTGGTTCGGCAGCCCGAACGAGGTGCAGTCGCGGATGATCACGCCGCGCTCCTGGGATTCCTCGGCGACCCGCTCCGCGTCGCCGACCTCGGCGAGTACGAAGTTCCCGGCCGATTCGACGGTCGGGGCGTCGAGCTCGTCCGCGATGTACTCGCGGGCCCAGCGCGCCGAATCGACCGACTCCGCGACGTGCTCCTCGTCGTCGAGGGCGGCGAGCGCGGCGCGGCACGCGAGTTCGTTCGCCGCGAACGGGGTGTTGACCCGGGCGTACGCCTCGCCCCACGCCTCCGGAACGACGCTGTACCCGATCCGGAGCCCGGCGAGGCCGTACGCCTTCGAGAACGTGCGGAGCACCGCCACGTCGTCGCGCTCGTCGACCAGCGGGATCGCGCTGTCGATCTCGGCGAACTCCCCGTACGCCTCGTCGACGACGACGAGCGTCTCCTCGGCGGTCGCGTCCGCGATCGCTCGGACCTCGTCGAGCGGCATGACCGAGCCCGAGGGGTTGTGCGGCGAGGTGAGGTAGACGATCCGCTCGCCGCCGTAGGCGGTCAGGACCGTCTCGGCGTCCTGCGCGAAGCCGTCGTCGGGGGAGAGCGCGTACGCCGACACCTCGCCGTGGTGGTACCGCGCGGACATCGCGTAGTAGGCGAAGCCGGGCTCCGGGACGAGGATCTCGTCTCCCGGCTCTAACGCGGCCCGCGAGAGGTAGTCGATCGAGCCGTCGGCGCCCGGCGAGACCCACACCTGCTCGGTCGACACGTCCCACTTCGCGGCCAGCTTGGCGGTGAGGTCGGTGTGGGAGGACTTCGGGTACTGGTGGACGCGGTCGGCGTGCTCGCGGATGGCTTCGACGGCCGCCGGGCTCGGACCGTGCGGGTTCTCGTTCGAGGAGAGCTTGATGAGGTCGTCGGGGTCGAGCCCGCGGTCGCGGGCGACCTCCTCGACGCCCCGACCCGGCACGTACGGCGAGTGATCGGAGAGATCCCGTGGATGCATGGGCAGTGATCCGGGCGCGGCGCTCTTAAGGGTGGCCGAAACGGGCCGCAGACGGGACGGGCCGCCGGCGCTCGCGACGCCTCAGTCGATCTCCGCCGCCCGACGCTCCGCCTCCGCGACGACGGACGGGCGGCCGGCGAAGTCGATCGCCACGCCGTCAGGCCCGTAGTCGACCTCGCGGACCTCGCCGCGGTCGTACGCCCACGAGAGCAGGGACTGCGTCTCGCCAGAGTTCGGCAGCCGCAGCGTCGTCTCCGCGGTCGGCAGCGCCTCGCGAACGGCGTCTCGAATCGGGTCGACCCCCTCGCCGGAGCGCGCACTCGCGGGGACGGGCGCTTCGAGCGCCTCGGCGACGGCGTACCCCTCCGCGGCGAGGTCCTCCGTCGCCGTCGTGAGCGCCTCGCGGCGGGCCCCCAGCCCGCGGTCGTCGAGCAGATCGGCCTTGTTCAGCACCGGGATCACCGGTCCGTCGGTCGCTTCGACGGCCGAGAGGACGGTTCGGACGCGGTCCCGAACCGTCTCGGGATCGTCGGCGGCGTCGATGACGAGCAGGGTCACGTCGGCGTCGCGGATCGCGTCGATCGTCGCCCCGAACGACCGGACGCTCCGATGCGGGAGCGCGTCCACGAACCCGACGGTGTCGGTGACGAGCGCGCGTCGCCCCCCGAGCGTCGCCCGTCGGGTGGTCACGTCGAGCGTCTCGAAGGGCCGGTCGGCGGCGGTGACGGTCTCGTCGATGTCGGCGTCGGTGACGGTCTCGTCGATGTCGGCGTCGGTGACGGTCTCGTCGATGTCGTCCGCGAGACGCCGGAGCAGCGCCGACTTGCCGGAGTTGGCGTACCCGGTCAGTGCGACCGCGTCGAACCCCTCCCGTCGGCGCTGTTCGCGGCGCTCGCTCCGGGTCTCGGTCACCTCGTCGAGGGCGCGTCGGACGTCGTCGATTCGCCGCTCCACGTCGACGACCCGCCGGTCGTCCTCGTTTTGGTGCTGGAGGTCGGTCGCGTAGTCTCGGGCGATGAGCTCCTGAAGCCGCGGTTTCAGGTACCGGAGGCGGGCGAGTTCGACCTGTAGCTCGGCGGCGCGGGAGCCGGTCCCCTCGGCGAACAGATCGAGGACCAACCGCGTACGGTCGATCGGTTCAACCCCGTCCGGAAGCAGGTCCGAGAGCGACGCCGTCTGGCCCGGAGAGAGCTCGCCGTCGTAGATCACGACGTCGACGGCCTCGGTCGACGCCCGGCGCATCAGCTCCTCGGCCTTCCCGCGCCCGAGCCCGTAGGTCGGGTCCTCGCGGCGCCGCTGGGTGACCTCGCCGACGACCTCGTAGCCCGCCGCGCGAGCGAGCTCACGGATTTCATCCGTATCGGGGCGGGCGTCGGCGTCGCGCGCGGCGATCAGCGCGCGGCCGGCGTCGGGGCGGTGCGTTCGGTCGTCGTCGGGATCGCTTCCCGTTCGCGGCTCGTCGTCAGATCGGTCGTCTCGTGACATTGTTTCGTCGGGCGCTCACATCGGCCCGGGGAGGTTCGTCACCGGGGGTCACGGCCTCGCGCCGACCGGTCGCCGACCGAGGCGCTCCGCGAGCAACCCCCAGAACGCACGGGGTCGTCGCGAGGGCCGCGATCAACGCGAGAACGAGATCGGTCTCACAAAATATCTATCGAACTCCCGATTTATAAGCGTTCACCGGAAACCCGGTCTGTGATCGGAAGGCGTTGGACCGGATATCGGGGGGCGCCCGCCGGGACGACGAGGTCGCGCTCCGCCCCTCAGGGAACGCGCACGTCGTGTTCGAGCGTCCCGACGCCCTCGACCTCGACCTCGACGGTGTCGCCGTCGGAGAGGGCGCCCACGCCCTCTGGCGTGCCAGTCGATATCACGTCGCCCGGTTCCAAGGTGAGGTAGGTCGTGATCTCCTCGATCAGTGTCGGGACGTCGAACATCAGGTACGAGCGGTCGCTCGACTGCTTCGTTTCGCCGTTGACCCGGAGTTCGACGCTCGCGTCGGCCGGGACCTCGTCGGGCGTCGCGAGGACCGGACCGAGCGGCGCGGCGCCGTCGAACGCCTTCCCGCGCACCCAGTTCTGCTCGCGGTCCTGGTCGTCGCGGTTCGACACGTCGTTCATGCAGGTGAACCCGGCGACGACGTCCATCGCGTCGTCAGCGTCGACGCTTTTGCACTGCTCGCCGATGACGACCGCGATCTCGGCCTCCCAGTCGATCTCGTCTTTTCCGGCGGGAACCGTGATCTCGTCGCCGTGGCTCGCCAGCGCGTTCGGCGGCTTTAAAAAGAGGAGCGGCCGGTCGGGAACCTCGCTGTCGCGCTCGGCGGCGTGGTCCGCGTAGTTGCGACCGATGCAGACGATCTTGCTCGGCTCCGCGGGCGGGAGTACGTCGATCGCGGGGTCGTCGAGGGCGTACTCCTCGCCCCCGAAGGCGACGGTGTCGGTCTCGGGGTCGTAAGTCCCTTCGCGGGTCGAGCCGGCCGGGTCGCGGAACCGTGCGTAGTGCATGGTTTCCAGATCGGACGGCCGCCCGAAAAGCGTTCCCGGAGAGGCAAGCCACGACGACGGTGGTCGCGGACCGAGCCGCTGACGGAGGATCTCTCTTCCGCGGCGTCGGTTTTTATTACGACTCGCTGAGACGATACGGACGTATGATGGAACTCACTTGGCACGGCCACTCGACGTGGCACGTCGTCGTCGACGACACGGAACTCCTGATCGATCCGCACTTCGACAACCCGAAGACCGACGTCGACCCGGAGGAACTCGACCCCGACTACCTCCTCTTGACCCACGGTCACGCGGACCACATCTCCGACGCCGACCGCTACGAGGGCGCGACCGTGGTCGCAACCCCGGAGCTGACTGGGTACGTCCAGGATAACTTCGGCCACGAGGACGCCGTCGGCGGCATGGGGATGAACATCGGCGGGACCGTCGAGTGCGGCGACGCGTGGGTGACGATGGTCCGCGCGGACCACTCGAACGGGATCGACACCGGCTACGGCACCTCCGCCGGGATGCCGGCCGGGTTCGTGATCGGCGACAAGAAGCCGACCCAAGAGCCCGACGCCGACTGCACGACGTTCTATCACGCGGGCGATACCGGACTGATGTCCGAGATGGTCGACGTGATCGCGCCGTACCTCGAACCCGACGCCGCCGCGCTGCCGACCGGCGACCACTTCACGATGGGACCGGCGGGCGCCGGCATCGCCGCCGACTGGGTGGGCGCCGACGTGGTGTTCCCGATGCACTACGACACGTTCCCGCCGATCGAGATCGACACGCGGGAGTTCGTCAACGAGGTGAAGGCCGCGGGCGCCGTGGCCGAGCCCGTCGTCCTCGAAGGCGACGAAACGTACGTGCTGGAGTAGAGGCCGGTCGGGTCGACGGCGGGCGTGGCCGGCGGTAATTGGCGAGTGCGCCGCCGATCGATACGCCCCGCTGCACACCGATGCCGATAACCTTTATCCTCGCGCGACCGAATCGGAGAACGACTATGGCAGACATCGAGACATCCACGGTTTCCGAAGAGGGCTACGCCTGCACGAGTCAGGTCGGCGAGTTCGACCTGCAGATCGACGCGACCGACGAGACGGGGCCGAACCCGAACGCCGCGCTTGTCGCGACGTACGCCTCCTGTTACCTCCCCGCGTTCCGCGTCGGCGGGAGCCAGCGCGGCGAGGAGGACCTCGGCAAGGTCCAGATCGACGCGAGCGCGGAGCTTGACGACGACGACGACCTCGAGGCGATCTCCTTCGACGTTCACGTCGAGGCCGACCTCGACGACGAGACGGCGGCCGACATCGCCGAGCGCGCCGAGGGCATCTGTCACGTCCACAGCGCGCTGCGCGACGAACTCCAGGCCGACATCAGCGTCTACCCCGGCGCGTTCTGAGTTGGGAGTTCGGCGCTCTGAGCGCCGTCTCAAACGGTCCATTCGATTTTTGTAGCTTTCGTTCCGACCGGTGACGCTCTCGCCTTCGACGCGAAGCCCGGCGTCTGTCCCGTCTGGTCATCCACTTATAAAAAAACAAGGAGAATACCTGACCCTTTAGGGTCAGGATGAATCCGACAACGCCTCCACAATCCACCATCGATGGCAGGGCCGGATATTCCACCGTTCTCAACCCGG
>NZ_JBLZNI010000015.1:0-71723 GCF_051194165.1 Halorubrum shenae
AAATCACAGAACGAGTTAGCTTCGCAAAGAAGTGGTGTCAGAACTTCCTTAACTTTCAAAAATTATCTTAGTCATTAGAGACGGCGCACCGCCAGCGTGTAGCGTTTGTTCTTCACACGCGCGTAGAGCGTCGCGTAAGCGTGGAACGCGGTGGTTCCACGCTTGGCTTCCGAGTGATAGAGGTTCTCCGTGTCGTCTTCATCACCGTAGTAGGGCCGCAGGTGGAGGTCTGCACAGACCTCCACCTGCTCAGGAAGCAGTTCGACGATGTCTCGTCGAAGAAGCGTGTTAGCGACTCGTTCGAGCCGTTCCGGCTCGAACTTCGTCCGGAGATGGTAGAGGATCGTGTTGGCAGCGGGGCCGTTCTGACTCGACGCACAGAGCGTAGAGACAGAGGTCCCGTCGGCGCAAGCGCCGACGAGGACCTCATAGATGTCCTCAGCAGTGATTTCAGCATTATTGGCTAAGGAAAGCGGAACTTCCTCGTCAAGGCTGTTGACGAGAAAGTTAAGAAGCTGGTCCTCGTGAATCTCACTGTCTGCTTGCTGGGTCGTAGACACACCTTCAGCAAGCAGACGTTCTAACTAAGCGGCTTTGTGAAGTACTGAGTTTGTGGAGGAAAAGCTGGGCGTGCGACCGGAAGGTCGCCGCCCAGCGTTCTGTCGGAAACACGAGCTCATCATCCGCCTGCTCAGTCACCAGATCCAATAAATCGCGGCTTACAAGCAGCGACAGCAGTCCTGCGTATAGTAAGATCTTCACCACGTGTTCGTCACTCGTGTCGAACTCATCCAAGTTGTACTGCGTCTTCAGCTCACGGAACAACAACTCAACTTCCCACCGACATCGGTAGATCTGTGCTAAATCAGCCGGGAAGAACTCCTTCCTCGTCAAATTCGTCATATACAGATGGTAGTCGTCGGCGTCCTCGTTGCGGACGCCGACGACGCGGAACTGCTTCGTATCCAGCGACCGCGTCCCATTGTACGGCCCCCGTTTGAACTCGACTTCGACCTCCACATCGATGTACTTCCGGTCGAGATCGTCGAGAACAGCTCGGAGCTGCTTGCCCTCCAAGGGAATGGCGCGGCCGCGCCATTCCCGTAATTCTGCCGTAATCACCGGATTCGCGTTCTTCTTTAACCGGCTGACGAAGTAGCCGTCGTTCTCGTCGATCAGCGCAAACCGGCGGTACTTGAAGTAGGCGAGATCGAACAGCATGAGCCGGTTCTCAAGCCATGGCCCTGTCTTGAACAGGGTGCTGTCGTGTGCTTTCTCGTCAGCAGTATCGATCCGTTCGATCGTCTGCTTTGTGGCATTATGGAGCAGGTGGAGCTTTAGTGATAGTCGAAAGTTCTGAATAACTGGCTGTGAGCGGCGGAATATAGCTATCTCCAAGCGATTGTGACACAGTTTTTCGGCCGAAGCTTCCATTTATATGTGATCCCTATAAAACAGTGTTTTAGAGCGTCTAATAAGTGATCAGCAGTCTCACCAACATGACTGAAACCTGTCAAGAACTACCAATGAAACAGTAGCAAACAACTTAAGAAGACCTATTACAGCACCTAATGCTGTTATCTGATACTCAGATCTATCCTTTCAATCCAGAAGACGACCACTATCGCTCCAGCCTGCTCCTCATGGCGGGCTTCGAATTGATCTGAGAGAAACTCATGTAACCGCAACACCGTTCCATCAGCGATCATCACATCTCTGAATCGGTCGATATCAGCAGTTGTCGCGTCAGGAACAGCGACCTCGTCGAGACCATGCTCGACGAGGTCGCGGAGATACTCCGCAAGCGTCGGAGTCAACCGCTGATAGAACCCACTCGGTGAGATGGTCTCATCGGCAGTCGAGTTGTAACAGCGTCTAAAACCGGCGAGTGTTCGGCTTCGCCGCAGGCGAAAGCCGAACACGAATGTCCAGACGAACGCCGGGATCTGAAGCTTCCGGTCACGTTCGACCACGCCGAGTTCCTCGGCGTGCTCTTTGAGGAACTCGGAGGGAAACAGTGTAGTGAGCCGACGCATAATCCGAGATGAGGAGCCGTTGTCGTACACAGACTCGGCTTCCTCATTCCTTCCGAAAGATGTCTCGATAAGCCACCGCAGTCACGTGGTTTCTTGCTTAACTGAAGACGGATGGTCGAGACACTGTACATCACCGACATCCACTCAACGACCTCCAAGAAACACGATGCGAAGATCGGCCCGCAGGTCGCTCGGCGCAACGCCGGCGACCTGCGGAGCCTCGCTGCTGATCGCGGCTACGACGCCAAAGCCTTCCGCGACGAACTCCGCGAAAACGGCATCAGACCGCTGATTAAACACCGGATCATGAACCCGCTCGATCACGCCCACAACGCCCGCATGGACGGTGATCGGTATCACCAACGTTCCATGTCAGAAACCGTCTTCTTGTCGATCAAGCGCACGCTCGGCTCCGCCGTGCGTGCGCGAAGCTGGTGGTTAGAGTTCCGCGAAATGCTGCTAAAAGCCACCGTCTACAACCTCCGTCGGAGCGTCAGATACCCGTGAAATCCGCCGCCGTGTACCGAAACTACAGAGCCCAATTATTTATTAGCAGTTAGAACAACTGGCTATGTATGAAAGGCATAATTCTGGCTGGGGGTACAGGAAGCAGGCTACAACCAATTACACATACTACGCAAAAACAACTTATTCCACTTGCTAATAAACCAGTTATACAACATGTTGTTGAACGTTTGTGTGATACCGGCATTTCCGACATAGGAGTGGTCCTTGGTGATCACTATCCAGATAAGGTGAGGAATACCTTGGAAGATTGTGGGAGTCGAGATGTAGAATTAACGTATATTCACCAGGGAGAACCGCTCGGACTAGCTCATGCGGTTAGTTGCTGTGAAGACTTCGTCAAGGATGAGCCTTTTTTGGTCTACTTTGGTGATACTATTTTGGGGCGGAATCTTTTGGACACATTGGTGAGTGGTTTTGACAAGGAAGATTTTGATGGAAGTTTAGTGTTTCAAGAGGTTGAAAATCCCTCAAGATTCGGAGTGGCTAATATCGCGGACGGCAACCTCTCAGGAGTCCTTGAAAAACCCGATGATCCGCCGAGTAACCTTGCATATATTGGTGCGGTTGTACTCACAAAAAAGGTATTCGCTGAAATAGAACATCTTGAACCCTCATGGCGAGGTGAGATTGAACTCACACATGCATTAGATCGATTAGTAAAAAAGGGAAAGGTCCGCTGGGAGGTTGAAAACGGACTGTGGAAAGATGTGGGTACACCAGATGATGTCATCGAAACGAACAAGATACTTATGGAAAATATAGCTACCAACGGAGATTCGGAAGAGAACACAACTAAAGTGATCCTAGGTGCAGATAGTTCAATTGGCGATAATGTAACTATCCGCGAGCCAGTTATTATTGGAGAAAATACCACAATTACAGGAAAATCCGTTATTGGACCATACACATGTATTGGAGATAGATGTATCATCAGTGACAGCAAAATACAATCGAGTGTGATAATGAATGATACCGAGTTACATTTACAAGATAGACTATCAAAAAGTATTATCTCAAATAATTCGAGTATAAACACAAAAAATGAGGGGATCACTACACTAGTTGTGTCTGAAGATACATTAATTGAATGAGAATAATCGCCTTTCATCATTTGGCAATTAATTACTAACAACAGACCGATAATTGACAAAGCAAATTGGTAACTTTGGATCTTAATAAATCAATTTTGAGTGTCTTTGGCGCAGAAGCTATTGGTTCACTGATAATGTTTGTTGGGATTGCTGTGTTTGCCAACATTCTAAACCCGGAACAGCTGGGCATGTTCTTTTTATTCCGCAGTTTAGTTAATGTATTTAGCTTTGTTGGTGACTTAGGTGTCGGGGGTGCCCTAGAAAAGCGAATGAGTGAAGGTGAACACAAGTCTAAAAAATTTACTACTGCAATTATATTAGTAATTCCACCAGTACTCATTTTACTAGGTTCTATATTGTTTTTTGAATCGATTATAAGCTCTTACCTCGGGAAAGATATCACTCAGTTATTGATCCTTGGATCCATTGCTGAAATATTTAATAATATTGTATCAAATACATTAAGAGGGGAATTAAAAGTTACTGAGGTAGGATTATTAGATTTATTTCAACGCCTTATTTGGTTTTTTGGAGGGGTATTGATCATTCTGTGTGGTGTACAAAGCAATCCACTTATTTATATGTATATCACAGGAGCGGGAGTATCTGGTATAGCTGGAATGTATATTCAGGATACTTCCGTATCGATCCCAAGCGTAAAAACTGCCCGCTCTCTTTTTCAATATGCAAAATATGATATTGTAACTGGAGCCGGTTCCAAACTATACAATTGGTTTGATATTCTGGTCATAGGTGCATTCCTCTCGCCTGTAGCTGTCGCTGCGTACGAAACTGCATGGGCACTTAGTTCGGCGTCTATTGTTCTTGGAAAAGCTATACAAACGTCTGTCTTCCCCCAATTTAGTGCGTGGGCGGCTGAAAATAAAAATGAAAAGATCAAAGAGACTTTGGATCAGATGGTGATTGGAGCTCTATTTTTGGTTGTCCCCTCTCTTTTTGGAGTGGTAGCTATCTCAGAAGAATTGCTAATGTACATATATGGCCAAGAATACAGGATCGCAGCTAATGCTCTAATAGTTCTTATGGCTGTACGATTGATTCAGGCGTTTGGTCAAACTATCGGAAGAACATTACAGGCCATCGATCGGCCAGACCAAGCTGCCTATTCAGTAACCATAGGTGGTATTCTAAACATATCCCTAAACATTGTGATGGTCTGGAGATTTGAGTTGTTAGGGGCGGCTGTAGCGACACTCATTTCATATATAGTTGTTGAATGGATGCGGTTTTACTACTTGAGGAAAAATATGTTTGTCAGTATTCCCTCAAGAAAGATTGTGTGGTGTGTTTTTTCATCGGGAATAATGTTAACTGGATTATCTATAATTAAACGATTCTACACCATATCAGGTATTGTACCTCTCATATTAATAGTACTGATCGGAGTTGTATTCTATGTGGGAATGATTTATATCCATCCATATTTCAGAGAGGTAATCCAAAGTATCGTATCAAGCATCATGAACTTCACCAATGATAAATGAATACGACGTAATATTGTCCTCAGCAGTTTCTTGTAATCGGAACCCATAAAAAGCAAACATTTTATCAGGATCGACGGCAAAGCACAGACAACATAGTTCATAACTAAGCTGAATTGATAGTTTGACGGCCAACATCTGACTCAGATCGGTACCATTTGTCGGCTGACCATCGGATTTTTGTATCCACTGGTTATTTAGATACTGACCGACACCCAAGCTCTCAATAACCAAGATGAAATCCAAGTATGATTGTCTAGCAAAGTAAAATTGGGTACCGGGATTGTCGCCGCTCTATATATTTCCTCAAGCGACATAAAATCTAATTCAATATAACCAATATTAACACTATAGTGAACAAAACTAAGCCTAAATTAGTCGATTTCAAACTGCTTGATTTTCTTACTCGCCTCGACACCGTTCCTTCCGCAATAGTTTTTGATGTTGGTTGCCCAGTAATTGTATGAGCAATTTTGAGATTGACTACCGTTTATATCTCTCAGTTCTGTTCTTAGTAGTCGCGGTAGCAGCTGTTCAAATCAAGATGGCTGAAGTGCCAAGTGGTCCTTGGGAGGGGTTGTACCGTTCATTCCCTTTATTTTGGAGTTTTATTATCATCGCACTCACCATCCTACTGAGAATTACTGTCTTTGGTCCAACCGAGGTGAAGCAATACATGCTCTATGCTGTCCCACTACTTACTGTACTTGTAGCTGTTCCTACTCTAAAATGGGGTGTTCCATATGGAATTCGTGATCCGTGGATCCACCTCGACTTAATTAAATCTGAGTCAATAACTCAGGACAATATGTATCCAATGCTACATTCTCTTTTCAGAATAATAGCTGAACTCAGTGATGTCCCACCCCGAGAGCTTTTATCTCGTGTTCAGGTGGTTGGGCCAGGAGTAGGTGCTATATGGCTAATTACTGTGGTTCGACGCATTAATCCATCAAGTTGGCATGTAGCTGGGCTCGCACTCTTTCCTGTATGTTACATGTGGTTTATCTCCAGACCATATACAGTTGCGCCGCTTATTGTGCTTCTCGTTTGGTGGGTTGTTGTCAATAATAGCTCTGACTGGAAACATCACCTCCTATTAATTCTTTTTATTATTGTAAGTGTTTGGTGGCATCCGGTTGCAGGGATAATAAACGGATTTGTACTCCTTTCGGCAGTACTCACATGGAAATTAATCAGAATTAAGGCCATAAATTCTGTGTTTCAAACCATAACACCATCAAGAGAGCGATTAGCTATTATTTCTGGTATCGTCTTGGTAGTCGTCTTGATACATCACCTAATTTATAATACTACGGTGGTTGAGGCAACACTCTCAAGAGCGTTCATAATTACTTCAGGAGGTTCAGAAGGAAACTCTCCAGTAGTAGTTGGAAACATATCTGATAAAATATTTGAGGCCCTCCGACGTACCATGTTTGTCCTCGCAATCGGGTTTACTAGCTTTGTTACTCTGATAACACAACTAAAACAACGCCGAATTGATCAATTTTTATTAATGTCAATAATTGCTACTGCCATACTGGGAATGGTTTTTCTTGGATTGGATCTACTTCCTGGTTTAGCATTCGGAGTACGGAGAGCCAATACGCTTGCGCCACTATTACTTGTTCCCGCTGGTGCCATCGTATTTCGTGAATCGAGTACGTCAAGTCGGCGTCTTCTTATTGCATTCCTCATACTCTCGACAGGCGTTGCAGTGGCTTACTCTTCACCAATTATCGGGGGGGCGGAAGGGGGTTCGACGATGAGTGATGTACAAAGTGTTAAATGGTTACACTCTTACCAAGGTAATAGTCCAGTGGTTGGATCTGAGAACACGATCTATATCGCTCAAGGAATTTACGGAGACAAGTCAGTTGATACTCTAACAAACGGTCAAAGGTTTCGGTACCAGTCAATAAAAAGGCAATATCGGCATCCCTGGACCTATGATCAAAATCTTCCTGATACTGTTGAAGAAACGTACGTTGTCCTGAGCAAACAGCACAGAGTTTCTATCCAGTCAGAAAAAAAGAGGCAAGATTTACAATCGTTTGTACTACGGACAGACAGGGTCTACAGTAATGGAAATGTTTGGGTTCACAAAGATAATAATTAATATCAACAGATATATAAAAATGTCAAATTTAGTTGTAGTTTGGAAGGTTGGGAAGATTTTGGCTACGGATTGGCTTATTACTAGTTGTAATAGACGAATAGAGTAGACCACGATGGGCCAGGCGGAATATAGCCTCATAGCTTGTTATAGTAGGGTGTGATTTTGTTTCAACAATTTAAAATAAATATCCGTGTTAATTTGAGGACGCTAAACCGGGCACAGCCTGAGCTCGTGAGGTCATCTCGTTGTTTAGAGCAACTCTCTTGAACTGTTAATAGGGATTACGTCACTGCTGGCGGCAAGTCGCCAGCAGGGACAGCAGCGTCTCATACACGAACATACCGCGGTGGTTCCGGAGTGTTCCGATGATCTTCCGGAGAACCACCGGCTCGCGAAGAGCATTTCGGCGGCGTTGTTTGTCGGAGAGACTGTTTAGCAAGGTCTCAACGCATCCAAACAACCTATTCAAGAGATGCTATGTCGACAGCTGCCGATCTTTTTCCGAGTATACCTAGCAGAAAGTTATATTATGGACACTTGAAGCCCCGTCTATCTGTAGTGAAGTTAGGTATTTCCTATCACCACCTCAACCACCAACAGACGCCCAAGAAAATCTCTCTTGAAGGGCTTCAAGGAGCCATGACTGGTCAAGGTGGAGTGATCTTCTACGGGAGAATTAGCCCTGAATTGCGTAATTATTTATTTAGCACATCAATTTACGACTCCCGTCGAACCGCACGTACGAGAGACTAATGGGATCAGCATGTAGTAAACAAGTACAAGCATATTTTATGATTTGGGATAGACAACTCCGATACCTCCCCAAGTCTGGTCGGGATGTGAAACAATTTCTTTTGTCTTATATTCTTCGCAAACTTCGTCCCAAAATTTCTTAACATTCACATCTGGATGGGCTATTCCCCAATTTAAATGACGATCCTTGGCATCTGTGTTCATTTTTCTCTCCCTAACTATGTCTGGATCATCCGGGTGGTGTATTATATCATGTAGAGCGATAACTCCATCATCTGAAAGTAACTGCTTGTACATGTGGAAGTCTTTCTTAACGCCCTCGAAACTATGATCACCATCAATAAATATAAAATCAAAACCATCGTTATTAGCGATGTTTTTTACTTTTTTATATGTTGGCTTCTTGTGCGAATTTCCGCGTACAAATTCCATGTTAATTTCGTCAGAGAATGATTTAAATATGTTAATTTTGCGCTCATTATATCCGCCTCCATACCGACCATTGGGGAGGTCTAAACTGACTACTCTTTTGATATCAGGAATACCTCTACACCAAGTATAGAATGATCCTCCATTGGCCGTTCCTATCTCTAATACCCTTTCTGTGTTCTCTTTTCTAACTAATTTTAGAAGTTGGTATAATTCATCACTTAGCTGTATTGAGTATACCTTGTAATGGCCATATCCCGGACGTACATTAACTACAGTGTCAATTATATCACTAATATCTTCTTCACTGTCCATCTGAATTTTTAAATCTTTTCTCGAAGAGTAGTATAATAAATCATCAACAACCGGTGCTCTCAGCACCTTTTCAAAAGCATACCTATTTGACTTTCTAACAAGTGGGAGCAATCCCTCTTTTCGATAAATCTGTGAAGCGCTACTGATTATTGACATAGAAAACATACGAGTCCCCTTCTAAGTAAAGATT
Organism: Halorubrum shenae; assembly: GCF_051194165.1. Classification (NCBI taxonomy): domain Archaea; kingdom Methanobacteriati; phylum Methanobacteriota; class Halobacteria; order Halobacteriales; family Haloferacaceae; genus Halorubrum; species Halorubrum shenae. Next base: position 8,967 of record NZ_JBLZNI010000015.1, read on the forward strand.
TGGTTGGCCGACTGGCCTCGTTAAGTCACGCTCACAGCCGTATTCTAGGTAAGTGAAGAGGTTCACGGATAACATAACAGTTGGATCACTCGTTATTCAAAGCTATAAGTATCCCAGGTCCTCCAATCGGTCTTCAATGTTCCCAGTGACGTCAGTATCGGAAGGTGTAGTCGAAAGATCGTTATACTGTTCGACGACTCTGGTGAGTTCTGATTCTAGCTCCTCCGCGAGGCGTGGTTTCTGTCCTAACAAGTTGACCTCTTCCTTGGGGTCGTCCACAATATTATACAGTTCTTTAGTACCGTCGGAGCCGCGAATTAGTTTGTACTGTCCACGATAAATTGTTCGCAAACTTCGGTCATACTCCGAGACATCGAAGTCAGGGTTACTACATCGCTCTTGCATCTGATCAATAGGCGGCATGGGATTTAGATACTCCGCGACAATTGAACGGTCTGTAGGAAGCGGTTCGCACAAAGCGGTACCCATTTGTTGGTGTTGAAATACCCCCGTATCGACTCCTGTTGACCGAAGAATTGAATCGAAGGTTGCCGGAAGGTCAAGCGAGGAAATCCGCTCCTGAACATCGTCTCCTCCCTCAAAGATACTCGGATACCGCAGAATCATTGGAATATGAAGGAGCGTATGGTTGGTGCTGTAGTGATGTGACATCAGTCCATGATCTCCGATATTCTCTCCGTGGTCACCCAATACGGCAACAAATGTATTCTCTCGCTGTCCGTTCTGATCAATCATGTCGAGAATATCCCCGATACAATCATCAACGTAATTTATCTCGGCATCGTAGAGGGATTCAAGTATTTCAAAATCGTTTGATGACATATCAATATTTCGAATATTGTATGCTGGTGCGTCTTGATTTACTGATTCGACGGCTGATCGTCCGAACTCTGCGACTGAGCTATCCAGATACGCTTCGGGGGGTTCGTATGGAAGATGAGGCTCAAGAAAATTGATGAACAGAAAATATGGTTCTGATCCTTTCAAAATGTCTACGCTCCGGTCTACTGCTTCACTGGCGCCGTCGTCTTCCCGGCTGATGAATTGTCTATACGCTGCCGTGGTGCCGTTCCGAAACAGCTCAATAGGAGATTGATCCGAAACCAAATTACTGAAACGGTCAATCAGGCCTTTGGTATCGTCCGTAGCGTGAGTGACAAACTCGCGGTACGAATCAGTAGCGAGAGGACCAAACAAATGGTGAAAGTCGTCGAACCCTCTCGTAATGCCGAATTGTGACGAGAACCAGGGGTTGGCAGACATACCGATTGTCCGATATCCGGCATCTGAAAGCGTTTCGGCGAGCGTCTGCAAGGAATCAGGGAGAGATCGTTCGAGTGCGTTTGTTCGATGGACCGTCGGTGGCACTCCGGTAAAGAGACTCGCGTGACTCGGGAGTGTCCAAGGAGATACAGATACAGCGTTTTCGAATAGAACACCTTCCCGGGCAAGATCATCGATGTGATTGGTGGTCGAAGTACTATGGCCATAACAAGAAAAATTCCGGGCACGTGCAGTATCAAGAACAAACACGACTATATTGGGAGGAGATCCCAACTGTGGTCCCGTTTTCTCCATATCAATCTTTGGTTGGCCATCGCATCATTTATGATTTACTGTGTTACAATACGCATCTCAATACTGTCGAAAAACATCGAACAATACTTGTAAGTGCAGTTCAAGCCAATCATTATTGAAATGACAGGGATATCGAATCGCCTACAGAAAGCAGATATTAGGAATGTTGTCCTTTTTGTGGGCGACGCTGTCAGATACCAATCGATCAACGACCGACTCTTAAACTACGGTCCGACATTCAAGACTGTCTCTGCCTCACTTCATACTCCTGCGTCATTCGCGAGTATGTTAACGGGACAAAACGTTCCAGAACATGGCGTTGTCGGTTTTTCGAACGTACTTTCTACCGATATTGACTCTCTCGTCCATTTAGATGACTGGAATACCTATTTCTCCGCTAAAGAGGGAACGATGCACGAAGACATGCACCGCATCTTCCAAATGGCCGAATCCGCACATCTCGGCGACACCGAGAAGCCGTTTATCTGGGTCGTCAGAGATCCCGGCGGACACGCCCCTTACAACGGGTACGACCCAGACACGTACAACCAGATTTCTGAAACAGGTCCCGAGTACCTGAACAGAGTTGCAGGTGACAATGAACAAATCAAGCGGGACTACGAGTCTGCCGTCGACACCTCTCTTGACCGCTTCGAAGATGCGATCCAGTGCGTTCGTGAACGCGGGATCGAAGACGAAACCCTTCTTATTTACACGAGCGACCACGGCGAACTCCTTGGAGAGTACGGAATGCTCGGGCACAACCACGTGGCCTGTCCCGAGCTGGTGTACGTTCCGACGACATTTGTTCACCCGTCACTCGATGGCGGTGAACAGGAAAAGACTATTCGACACATCGACCTGTTCCCTACGCTTACCGAGATTCTCGGGGCTGACCAAGTGGACCTCGAACAGATGTCTGGTAAGCCGATATGGAACAAGACCGACGATATCGGCTACAATCACTTTGAGATGGTATTTTATAACAGTTCCTTATTAAGTAATATCGCTACCGAAGTCAGGAGTTGCTGGGATGGGGATGGAGGCCACGTCTTCGTAGAGAGTTCGTATAAAGACGCGCTTCTCGTGTATTTGGGTATATTAGCAAAAAGTTATAAAGGAAAACAAATACGAAAAGACCGTGCGTTCATTGAGGCATTCAAACAGTTCACACCGGGACATATGATCTACGGTACACCTTCGTTTGATCGAACAACTGCCGAAGAATATATTGAGGATCTCGGTACGCGTTCCGAAGCAGTCGAGACAACAAACCTCGATGACGAGACAAAAAAGCGACTAGACGATCTCGGATACATATGAGCTACAGACAGCAGACAATAAGAGAAAATAACTCATGAATATCTTCATCTACGTCCTCGACGCGCTCCGAGCCGACCACGTCTCCTGTTACGGCTACGACCGCAATACGACACCGACAATAAACAGACTCGCCGAAGAAGGCGTCCGCTACGAGAACTGCTTCTCGCCAGCGACATGGACCAAGCCGGTCGGTGCCTCGCTCCTGACGGGGGCGTATCCACCATTACACGGCACCCGGTCCAGAGAAGATGTCTTCGACGTAGACATTACACGCCTCCCCGAAACGCTTTCAGAGGTCGGTATCACGTCTGTCGGCTTTTCCACGATGGGAAACGTCTCGGCGAGCATCGGCTACGACCGTGGGTTCGAAACCTATCGTGACCTCTACAAGGACCCCGATATCGTCGCGAAGCGACAGACCCGCGATACCGATTCGGAGGAACTTGAACACGAAGGCCGAGATGAGATCGCACTCCCCCGGGCCGAAGACCTCACCGAGTCGGTCGTCGAGTGGCTCGAAACCGACGCCGAAGACGACTTCTTCGCGTTTTGTTGGTCCATCGAACCCCACATGCCCTACAACCCGCCGGAAGGCTATAGAGACTACACCGATCCCGAGTACGATGGGCCCGTGGATGGCCAGCGAGACACTCTTCCTGATGTCGAAACGGACGCTGATCTTGAACAGCTGAAAGGGCTTTACGACGGCGGTATCAGATACAACGACGACGAACTTGGCCGCATCGTCGATATGCTCAAAACTCAAGGGATTTACGACGAGACGATGATCGTGGTTCTCGGCGACCACGGCGACGCGTTCAACGAACACGACCGTCTTACTCACGGCCACCTTCCATACGACGAACTGATCCATGTCCCACTCGTTGTCAAGCCGGCCACAGAATCAGATGTCAAACCCCAAGTCGTCGAGGAAACTGTATCTTTAGTCGACGTACCAGCGACGGTGATGGGTGCTGCCGGCGTCTCAGAGGTCCCTGAAACAGTCGAAGGCCGAGAACTTCCGCCCTTTGGTCCATCTGGGAGTTCCTCCCCAGTATTCTCTGAAACGCGGTTTCGGGATGTTTACCCGTCGTTTTACTCTGTTCGGACGGATGAGTGGAAGTACATGGAGGTCGACGAACCTGACCGCGATGTTGGAACCATGCTCGATACGGTGAAACAGGTCTACCAGCGCGGATTAATCTGGGAGATTGTACGTAATCCCCGATACTACCTCGAACGCTATTTCCACGACGAGAACCGTTTTCTCTACGATCTTGATGACGACCCGGGCGAACAGACCAATCTTGTCGAGAAGCAACCGGAGAAAGCCGACGAAATGGAGTCTTTGCTGACGACGTGGATCCGCAAAGGTGAGAGACGCCACGAAAAGCTCTCTAGCGTCGACGATCTTGATATAGATAACGAGACGAGCGAACAACTCAAACAGCTCGGATACGTCGAATGAGCCAATAATGCCGGCTGCGCCGCCTACAGTAGACAACGAGCTCACGGTTTTGAATGTCGTCGTCTCCTCACCCGACAAGCGCGGCGGTGCCATCCGCGCAGGCCTCCAACTCGGCGATCATCTTGAACCATATGTCAATATTGATACAGTAAAAATGGCAGGCGAATACGACGAGTTACTCGTTGAGGAACTCAAACTATCGGACGAATTTAAGACGACACCGTCTCGGACGCTGCTACGAAACATCGGAAGAGCAATAGTAGGATCAGGGGGCAATTACGAGAACACCGTTATCTGGACGGAGTTATCGACGCCACGTCCACTCGGAGAGTACGATGTTGCACACTTTCACAACGCGGTCCCACTCTGGGGATTACTCTCCGCCGCGATACGGTGCCGACTTGCGGGTGTTCCGTACGTGATGACAACACACGGTATCAGCAAGATCCCAGACCTTCCTAAGAGCATGGGAATGTCGGCTGCTCAGAAATTTATATTTAGTTTGGCATTTCTGCGGCCGTATCGATGGACTCTCAAGAATGCTGAAGTTCTCTTCGCACTTTCGGAGAGCGATGAGCAGCGATTGAATGAAATGCTTCCCGGGGTCCAAACGACGATCGTCCCAAATGGTGTCCGTCTCAATTTGAATGACTCTGATACCGATATTCTGGATTTTGACATTTCGTCGGACCGTCCACTGCTACTCTTCGTTGGAAAACTCATCGAAAGCAAGGGGATCGGAGATCTTCTTGACGCCTACGAACAACTCGATTCCGAATGCACCCTCATTATCGCTGGACCACCGGCAGCCAAAGAATACGTCGACCGGTTAAAACAGTTCGACAAGGCGAACGTTCGGTATCTTGGATATGCAGACCAGGATATGTTGGAAGCCCTCTATCGTCGCGCGGATCTGTTTGTATTCCCGACTCGGTCTGATGTCTTCCCACTTGTCACGCTCGAAGCGCTCGCAGCGGGAACACCTGTTGTTTCGACCACTGTGGGCGGTATTCCAGAACAGATCACCAGTGAGACCGGGATCTTAGTGCCCCCTGAAAGACCTGATAAAATTGCTGGGGCTGTCGACGAATTACTGAACGACGACAAGCGACGGGCTGCAATGAGCGAGGCAGCCATCTCAAGAGCAGAAACCGAATACTCATGGGACGGCGTCGCACGCAAGACTGTTGACGTATATGAACGCATTTGTGAGTGAGTGTCTTTAATCGGCATACCGGGTGTCCAATATTTCCGGTAGACGTTGTCAGTTCGAATAACGTCAGAGGCCTTTACTAACATATATACGAACTGAAATAGAACGGCCGGGCAATGGTAGAGAATGTCCTGTTGGTAACTGTCGACTCGTTACGGACAGATCGTTTCGGCCAAGATTCATCTGCCGAATCAGCAACTAATAACACGGAGATGGCTGCTAGAGACGGCCTCTCGTTCAAGCGAACTTTCGCTACTGGTCCGGGAACTACGCCCTCTTTTCCAGCGATGCTTACGGGCACACTCCCGCTCTCGTATGGCGGCCTCGGTCCACTTACTGATGAGCGACCGAGAATCAGTACGGAACTCCAGACCGCGGGATTAACGACGGGTGGGTTCCAATGCAATCCTTTTCTTTCGAATCATTTCAATTACGACATTGGCTACGATACTTTTGAAGACTATCAGAACCCACTGATGGGAATCGCAACAAAAATCTTCCCGCGAGGAATTGAAATAAACAATCCAAAACTCCGCCGGATCGATGACGCTCTCCACATCACAGACGCTATCAAGAAGTCTTACCAGCTCGTCAAGGGTAAACCACGACCCTACGTAAGTGCCGAGGTTATCACCAATGACACCATTGAGTGGCTGGATAAGACTGATCAACCATTCTTCTGCTGGACCCACTACATGGACGTTCATCATCCGTGTTTTCCCCCAGAAGAGTACCGCGAACGCTATGACATAACGGATGTGACCCAGACGGACGTGTCAGAATGGTACTCGGCCCTGCTTCGAGATCCAGAAACCCTTTCGCAGGCCGAAATAAATAACCTCAAAACATTATATGAGGCTGCCATTGAGTACACGTTCGACCAGATTGATCGAATTGTTACACACCTCAAAGATACCGATCAATACGACGATACTCTCATAATCCTCACCTCCGACCACGGCGAACTCTTCGGAGAATATGGGCAGTATGGCAAGCCAGAACGGATGTATGATGAACTACTCCACGTCCCACTCATTATCGAAAATAGCCCTGGGCACCTCGAATCAGCCACCAATGAGCTTGTAAGTCTGCTTGACGTTCCTCCGCTCATCCACGACGCCTTAGGGCTGGACGTTCCAGCTGAATACGAAGGGCGTATACCCGGGAAAGATGACCCACGAGAGTTCGTCATGGCCGAACACGAGGTCGAGGGTGACGTCATCGTCGGTGCACGCTCCGAGGACTGGCTCTACGAGGGTGACGAGATTCACGACGAACACCGTCTGTTTGACCTTCGAGACGGTGATTTCGAACAGGTCGATCGAGAGCATCCTGATGCGGCGACCGTCCGTGAAGCCGTACTTGCGCGACTCGACGAACTCGACGTGGAGGCAAAGTATCTCCAAGGAGATGTCGAGACTGATGTCGAAGACCGTCTTGAGGATCTTGGCTACCTCTGATTGAGTGTCCCGATCGTTGAGGTAATAGCAAGATTATTGACGGCTAACAGGTATTCATATGTATGGTAGATTGGGAAGACCAAACTGTACTAGTAACTGGAGGAGCCGGATTTATTGGGTCGTTCCTGACTGAAGAGCTACACTCGCGTGGCGCGGATGTCGTCGTTGCAGACAAGTTTACAAAAGGACACGGACGGATCGAACACCTCGCTGACGAGGTTGAAATTCGACCGACTGATCTCACAACGCACAAAGGATGTATCGAGGCGACTGAAGGCATCGATCATGTCTTCCATCTTGCTGCGAGCGTCGGTGGGATCCACTTTATTCAGCGTGAGAACATCGGTGGACTCACCCCGAGTGTGCTGATGAACCAGCACATGCTGGAGGCAGCTCGGATCAACGATGTCGACCGATTCCTCTTCGCGTCAAGCGCCTGTATTTACCGTCAACAACACGACGACCTGAACGAGTTCAGCGAGGATCAGGCGATCCCCGCGAACCCCCACAGCACGTACGGCTGGGCGAAAGTCCTTGGAGAGGTCGCGTGTGATGCATATCACGAAGATAGCAATGTTCAGACCGGAAGCGCCCGGATCTTCAACGCCTACGGCCCGCGAGAGAACCTCGACCCGGACAGTAGTCACGTTATCCCGTCGCTCTGTCGGAAAGCCATCGAAGCCGAGGACGGGGGATCGATAGAACTGTTCGGTGATGGGACCCAGGAACGTGGGTTCATCTACGTGACAGACCTCGTCGACGGTCTGATCGAGATGATGGAGGCGAAAGTCGACGGCGAACCGCTCAACATCGGGAACGCGAAGGAAGTCGTGTCGATGAATCAACTCGCCGAGAAGATCATCGAGATCAGTGGAAAGGACCTCAGCATCGAACACGACCTCTCGATGCCGACTGGGACGGACAAGTACGCGGCGGATACGACGAAAATGGACGACGCCCTCGACTGGGAGCCCTCGGTCGCGCTCGACGACGGACTTGAGCGTGTATACGAGTGGGCAGAGAGTGAACTCGAAGGGTCTAAACAGACCGCCGTCGCAGATGGAGGTGACAGATGAGTGAATGGAACAACGAGCATGTGCTCGTTACCGGCGGTGCATCGTTCATCGGGAGCCACCTTGTTGAAGATCTCGTCGCGGAAGGCGCGGATGTTCGCGTCGCGGACGATTTCTCCAGCGGGGAAACGGAGAACCTCGCGGCGGTCGAGGACCAGATCGAGGTCGTCAGTGGGAATCTCAAAGATCGGTCGTTCGCCGACGAAGCCACCGCGGACATCGATACGGTCTTCCACCTCGCCGCAGACCACGGCGGCCGAGGATACATCTCGAACTATCCGGCGAACTGTGCCTCGAACATGGCGCTCGACAATATCGTTTACGAGTCTGCCGCCAAGAACGGCGTCGATCGGATCTCCTTCGCCTCTAGCGCCTGTACGTATCCGACGGACATCCAACAGGAGCGCCAGCGACTCCGCGAGGACATGGTGAGCTTCGAGGAACGTGGCGGGGCGTACGCGGACGAAGTCTACGGCTGGGCGAAGCTGATGGGGGAACGATCCCTCCAAGCCTACCAGGAGCAGTACGACATCGACACGAGTATCGTCCGGATCTTCACCGCCTACGGTCCTCGCGAGAACGAAACCCACGCGATCGTCGCGTTCATGGCGAAGGCGTACGCGGAACAGGACCCGTTCCAGATCTGGGGCGACGGCGAACAGACGCGGAACTTCACCTACGTCAGGGACATCACGCGTGCCCTGCGGCTCGCCGCCGAGAACATCACAGACGGGACTCCAGTAAACGCCGGCATCAGTCGGTACGTCACAATGAACGAGGCGGTCGAGATCATCTTCGACTATCTTGACTGGGAGCCCGACGAGATCAACTACATGACCGACAAGCCGCAGGGTGTTCGTCACCGGGCTGCGGACACAACCCGTGCAGAGGAACTGCTCGGGTGGAAGCCGGAGTATACCGTGGAAGAAGGTATCAAGAACACGCTTGACTGGTACGTCGACGCGCGCGACAAGGAATACGTTCGGGAGAACCTCGAAACGCTTCTCCACGAACGATAACTTCCTGTCTCGGATATTTTAATGGCTAACGCTAACAAAGAGTACGTTCTGGTCACGGAGTATTTCCATCCAGATACGGCTTCGACAGGCCAGCTCATGACCGATCTCGCAGTCGGTCTCGAAAAGCGTGGCTTGGATATGACGGTTCTCACTGGTCAACCGAACTATCACAGCGGCGATAACGAGAAGCAACCCCGGGTGTCCACTCACGAAGGCGTTCAAATAAAACGCATTCGCGCCCCACAGGTTCGTCAATCCTCGATTCCACGCCGCCTGTTCAACTGGGTAATCTTCACGGTGTGGATGTTCTTTGCGCTACTTTTGAGCCGGCCACAAAAAGAGCGTGAGGTTGTTTTTGTCTCCAATCCGCCATTCCTTCCGGTCGCGATGTGGCTCGTCTGTCGAATCCGTGGCTGGGAGTACACCTACATCGTCTACGACCTGTATCCGGATCAGCCCGTCGAACTCGAGTATATTCCCGAGGGGAGCGTTCCCCACCGGCTCTGGGATCTGCTCAATCGGCGAGCCTTCCTCGCGGCAAAACACATCGTCGCACTCGGTCCCGTCATGAAAGAGCGTATCAGCCGGAATGCGGGGCCGAAGTTTGACGACAGTAAGGTCGAAATTATCCATAACTGGGAGGACGAGGAGTTTATTCAACCCATGGATAAAACGGAGAATTGGTTCAGCGAAGAACACGATATCGTCGACCAGTTCACCGTCCTGTACTCGGGGAATATTGGGGAGTTTCACGACCTCGAAACGCTTGTCGAAGCGGCTGCAGAGTTCGAAGACGAGGATGTCCAGTTCCTGATCATCGGTGAAGGTGACAACAAAGACACCATCGTCTCGTTAGCCGACGATCTTGGACTGCGTGGCGATACCGTTCGATTCCTCCCGTATCAACCGTGGGACGATCTCCCGTACAGTCTTACCTCGGCCGACGCCTCTGTTGTCACCGTGAAAGAAGGATTCGAAGGGATCTGTGTCTCAAGCAAACTGTACACCGCAATGGCAGCCGGTGAACCGGTCCTCACGATCGCTCAACCAGATGATGACGAGTCGCAGATCGTGGATACCTTCGACGCTGGGATCCACGTCGCACAGGGTGATGTATCAGGGATCGTTGAGGCGATTGAGACGTGGCAAGAGGATCCAGAGCTGGCAGATCAACAAGGAACCAACGCACGCCGGGCCTTTGAGGAAAACTTCACGACGGATGCTTCGATCGACGAATACTACCGGATGCTTGTCGGGACTACGTCTCCGCAATCGATCGACGCATGATTGATTCGTGGCCGAGTTCGATTGACTCTCCGGCCTCCAAGAGTTCCTCAATATGCCAAAACTGTGCATCACCCGCATCTGAACCTGCTTGTACGTCTCCGGAGACCGCGCTCCAAGTCGTTCGGTAGATGATGACTAAGACGTGTGTTCCATCCCCGTGATCGATAAGGTTCGTTTCGAACAGTTCGAGATCGTCCGGAGAAACCGAAATCCCGGTTTCTTCTTGTAATTCTCTGGCAGCGGCGAACTCAGGTGGTTCATCTACCTCAAGGAAGCCAGCTGGTAGACTCCACGACCCGACGGCCGGCGGGTTCGTTCGTTTTACTAATAGTACTTGTTCGTCGTCGACAACGAGGACGCCTCCGCAGGGCTTCGCATTCCGATACACTGGTTTTGAACATTGGCTGCAGTATGCTCGCTCACGGCCCTCGATATGTTTCGATTCAAGCTCTGAGCCGCACTCGCCACAATAGTCGGGGAAACTCGTCATTATATAATCTGTTTCCAGAGGCGGTGTTAGAACTATGGAATTCCGTACTGAGAACGATTACTCATAACGGCGACTCGACGCCGCAGTAGGTGGTGCCCGCCCACCGACATCGCCCGTCGCCCACGCCCGGCAGTACGACTGGGACGCAATTGCCGAGCAAGCAGAAACAGCCTATCGGCGAGCGATCGACGGCGTGTGGTGACGATTCTCCCAAACTATTGTTTTCTCTAGCAAAGATATTTTTCGCGTCACCACGTACCCATCACCATGCCTACCAGCGATCCCCCGGAGAATCTCTGGGAGGGCGACGTGAACGAGGCCGTTATCGAGCAGTGGACCGACGACACGACGGCGTTCGACCGCGTGCGACAGGTCGTTGACGTTACGACCGAGCCGCAATCTGCCGAGGAGATCGCCGATCGCGCCCACGTTAGCCCGCCGACGGCGCGCAAGTATCTCTCGACGATGGCTGCGGACGGTCGTGTCAAGCGCATCAACACCGACGCCGGCAGTCAGTACATGCGCGCCCCCCAGATGCTCGCGATGCGTCGTATCGCCGCGATCCACCGTGAACACACGAAAGCCGAGATCCGCAAATCGATCAAGGAGCTCCAAGAAGAGCGCGCGAACATCAAGGAAAGCCACGAGGTCGGAACGATCGACGAACTCACCCTCGCGCTCGACGCCGGCGACGACGGCTGGGGTGATGTCGCGCGCTGGCGCCAGATCGAGCAGAACCTCGAGATCGCACAGGCCGCGCTCGCGCTCTACGGGTTTGACCCCGACGATAGCCACGCAGCCGCAGTACGCACCGCTGAGTCCACAACCGAGCGCCGAGAGCGTGGTGCATTCGGTGACGAAACCGGAGAGACTGTCTCCCTCAACATGGCCGAGAACCCACCCTAATCGGGGACTGGGACCGGCTCACGGCGATAGCGAATCATTTCATGGTTCGACCTGCCGCCGATAGGGGCGTCGAGCCCACAGTCGACGCGCTCACGGAGCGACTCGACGCCGCACTAGATGGTGCCTGCCCACCGACATCACCCGTCGCCCACGCCCGGCAGTACGACTGGGACGCGATTGCCGAGCAAGCAGAAACAGCCTATCGACGCGCCATCGACGGGACTTGGTAAAAATATTTCAAAATGATGATAGAGGTGCGATTTCTTTTAAATAGGCAAAATGCTTCCCAAGCTGTCGATTTGGAGAGTGAGGTGTAGATCTACTGAATTTTGCAACACTACTATATACTAGTGTCAAGTGCCGCAAAGAGGACGGTAGAGTAGCTCTACAGACGTACTATCAGATTTTGTGAATAAAATCACCAGATATATCACTCTCACGCTAGTTTGTGTATCCAGCGAATCACCAGACGGGATCGGGCGTATCGTGCTGCGTCACGATATCAACGGCAGAAACGGGGGGTTGTATTATAAGCAACCCGCCGCCGTATGGCGTACGCGGACCTGCATGCGCGGTGACGATCCCTGCAGGTGATCGTGGGGATGTGTTAGCAATAAAATATTTTCATCCAGCCAGGCCAGCTGCTTTCCGCTGTGGCTCACGCTACTTCTCGTCGCGGTAGGAGCGGGACTCTTGAACCATTGTCTCTCGGAATCAATCTTTCGTAGTGTGTGCAACCGAGATACTCTTCCGGCCGAGATCACGAACACCAAGCAACAGTGCGTACAATACCATTCCCATGATACAAAGCTCCGATGGCAAGGTTCTGCAGCATTGTGCGACCTTAGCTGTCCACGAGCATCGCCGACACGTAATTAGTCAATAGCTATCGTGGATGCGAGATGACCGATTGTAATGCGATTTACGAGAGAGGTCGACCTGCTACACACGCACTGGCAGGACGACAGTCACCTCTTGGACCCGTCTGTAGCAACAGTGGTGAGAGTAGAGCCGCGCTGCATATACCGTCAAAACCTAATTTTGCCCCTGGTTCACCGTACTCAAGAAGAACGACGAGAACACGAGCTGGATTCCGACGACGATGGCGGTAAACGCGATAAGCGCCGCAGATGTGAACGGTACCGCACCGAACCCACTCAGGATCCAGTCGACGACCAACCAGCTGGCATACGCTCCACCGGCCACAGATACGATCACGCCCACTGTTGCTCCACGTTCAAGCGTCGCATAGCCGGTTATCCACGACGTGAGCGGATCCTCGGGCCGCTGAATCGGATCGCTGGCGACCGTCGCGAACACACCAAGCGAGCCCACCTGCATACCCACAATCGCTGCAAGACTCCCGGCGATCATCGAATTTGTGCCGAAGGTCACCTCACCAAGCGACACCCCGATATGCGCGAGCATCATGACCGCAACCCCGAAGATGGTCAACAGGAGTCCTGGCACTGAAAACAAATAGCCGGGTGCGTTCACCAACATAAACCGGACGTGCCGCCATCCGTCACGGAAGCTCTCAAGCGTCTCTTCTCCTTCTCGCTCATGATACACGATGGGTACCTCCACAATCTCGAGATCTTTCGCGCCGGCGTCCATGATCATCTCGGAGGCAAACTCCATCCCGGTTGTCTCCCAGTCCATCGCCTCGTACGCCTCACGCGTGAAAATCCGGAAGCCACTATGGGCGTCGCTCACGCCAGCATCATAAAACATATTTAAAAACCGTGTGAGCGCCGGATTGCCAATGTGCTGGTGCAGCGCCGGCATCGCCCCGTCTTTAATCTCGCCGTCAAGCCGACTCCCCATCACCATATCAGCATCAGTCTCCTCTAGATGGTCCAACAACCGTGGGATCTGCTTGAAATCGTAGGTGGTGTCAGCATCCCCCATCGCGACATATGCACCTCGTGAACGCTCGAAGGCGTACCGGTATGCATAGCCGTACCCTTTCCCGTCGGGTTCAACGACAATCGCACCCATCTCACGGGCGATATCGGGTGTGCGATCTGTTGAGCTATCACTAATAATGATCTCGGTGGGAACCTGAAGCTCTTCGACCGCCGTTTTGATCCAGTCAATACAGGTGCGGATGCCGGCTTCTTCGTTCAGTGTTGGCATCACGACAGACAGTTGGGGGGTGGTCTCAGAGTCATGGCCAACGAGCAGTTCATCAGCACTGAGATCGCGGTCAGAAACAGCTCTATCCTGTTCAGCCGATGATTGGCGTGTAGTGGATGCCATGTAAGTAGAATCTGTTATTATAGAATGGTAAACAGCCGCGTATATGAAGCTTGTTCATCAGAAACATAAATTCATTAGAACTATAATTTGTCAAGGTTAAATCATGGTATTATTAAGAGTAGCGAGGGCCGTGAACTATGATCTGGCTGTGCTGACGGGCTCTGATAGAGAAGTCGGTGGTAGAAGCGTCTGGTTCGGTATTTGAGAATACCGAACCGCGCTTCGATGAGCGACCGGTTTCCCTACGTTTCACGCTCGTATTCACAGTTTAAGAGTTCAAGTGGCTAGTCGTACCACGGGCCGCGGTCGGCGCGCACTAGCGGGCGAATGCGGCACCGTTCGAGAACTTCTCTCAAAACAGAAACGCATCGAGGATCGATCAGCCAGGCGAGACCTCAACGGCAAGCACTCCGAGCGTGTCACAATCGACTGCCGCCCAGACGTAGTGCTCGGTGCCGTCGTTCTCGATTTTCGTCTCGTCGACGGGACTTCCTGACGAGCCCGGCTGTCCGGCTCGAGAAAGTGCTTTAGACGATGAAACCACAGTCTGATCGCCTCACACGAACGGTTCAATCCGCCGATACGAGAGGCTAACATGGTACAGAAACGCAGCGAAGATACGCCGCTCCCTCGGTGTGTCCTCAGGAGAAAAAGACTCCCTGCTGGCGAGCCTGCTCAATCAGCGGTCGAGCATTACTCAACACCCGGCTTACTCTTTCTCGGCCGTTCCTCCACACTAGGGTTGACACCCTTCAGAAACGGCAGCGGGAGTACACCCGTTTTGCTGTACTTACTACACCAAGAGAGAAAACATCAAAATCAGATGTTAGAAGAGTCATCTCTTGTCTTCAGGGGATACAGACATAGCCGACTACTAAACTGGCAGTCGATTATTTCAGATATAATACCATGTATATAGTCAATGGAAAGGTGAAAGACACGCTACTCATACCCCGGTTCCAAACTATCCGGGTGGGTGACTCCTACTGATATGGTGAACATACCTGCGTCAAGCCCTCGGCAAAGGAAGTCTGTGGTTCCCAGCCAGTCGCAGCGCGGAGCTTCGTAATATCAGCGTACGTGTCGTGGACATACACGGATTCAGGAATTGGATTCTCAACATACGTCGGTGCAACGTCTGTACTAAGCTCCTCGTTGATCATATCGACAAGCGTGTTGAAACTGTACGACTCTTCAGTGCCAACGTTGTAAATACCGGTCAACTGCTCTTCGCCGGCCACCTCAAGCGCCCGCACCACGTCGTCGACGTGCGTGAAGTCCCGCGTCTGGGCCCCATCGCCGTACAGCTTGGGCTGTCGACCGTGCGCGATATCATCAGCAAACTGCGCGATCACGTTAGCATACTCACCTTTGTGCCCCTCAGCGCCATCGTACCCCTGATACACAGAGAAGAACCGCATCCCAGCCATCGCCATATCGTAGTGATTCGCAAAGTACTCCGCGTACTGCTCGCGCGCGAGCTTGGAGGCTTCGTATCCGGTGTTGACCGCAACATCCATCGATTCGGGAGAGGGTTCGGTGCGGTCACCGTAGATTGATGAGGTCGACGCATAGACTACGGTGTCACACCCGTCCTGCCGAGCCTGCTCGACAACGTTGACGAACCCCTCGACGTTCACACGGGCACCGAGTTGGGGGTCCTCTTCGTGCATGGCGTACGACGACAGCGCGGCAAGATGATAGACGACGTCGACATCCGTGGGAAGGTCGTCGTCGATAACGCTCTGGTTGTAGTAGGTGACCTCCGGATCGAGGTTCTCTGGGGTGCCAAGATACTCATCGTCGAGCGCGATCACGTCATTGTCCTGTGCCAGATAGTTCGCTACATTCGAACCGATGAATCCGGCACCACCAGTCACCAAGACACGCTGATTCTCCATGTGGAGACGGTGTCTGAGGATTGGCAAAAGTGACTCGATTATGTTGGAAGCAGAACAGCTGAGAAAGTGTTATTACAGTAATATACGAAATAAGGTGCATGGCAGAATCACAGGACCGGGCTCGCTGTAAGTGCGGGCGACCGATCCCGCGAGGACTGTCGGCTGCGGCGCAGTGCGATCAGTGTCGGGAGTAGCCATCAGGCCAGTAGGCACCCGATGTCGTTCAGGTCATCGTCAAATTGTTCGAACGGTGAGTCTTGACGTAGTCAGATCTGATATCGTGATCCTCACGCTCAACGACCTCGGTATCGGCCAACACTGAACAGCGCTCGAATACATATCTGTAACTCATAGGCGAGCCGGGCTTGAGGGTGATCTCCCACGTGGTTGCGTCGCCGTCATCCGCGAGACGTTCAATGACGCGCTTGTTTAGGTTACCTATTCACGGGACGGACACCCGCATCTAGGAGACATCTCAGTTAGGACTCTCGCTTGGAGCGCTGTCAGTGCTGTCGTCGCCAGCGACTTCGTCGGCGTCTTCATCGATATAGCGCCAGTTTTCGGTGTCGAGTCGACCTTCGAGGTATGCCTCGCCGTCGTCAGTGATCACGTAAACGCCGTTTCCGAGGTCTTTGACCAATTCTTCCTCGGCTAACTTCTTACACCGACGGTGGACCTGCTGCCGAGAATACCGAATTGGACCTTCACGTTTCATTTTGGTGGGAGAGCCAGATTCGTGTTCAGATAGATACTCCAGAATGCGGTCATCTACCGCAGTCATCCAGTTGCCCGCATATCTCATATATAACATTCATACACCCAAGTCCATATTACGGTCGTTTATCACCTTAGCACACCACCGTTACACTAAAGTTACTGCGGTGTTTTGGAACAACTACGGAGCCCGAGTGACGAACCCCCGGCTAGTGAGAATCTGTAGGAACCCCGGCTGCGGTGTTGGAGCACCCAACCGGGTCGGGTTCTGTGCGTGGACACAGAACCATGCTGATGATGGCAACTGCGGGGTTTAAGCCCTACGAGACGACCGACGAACCGAACGAAAACACCGACGGTACCTGCACGCTCTGCCCAGCACAGGCTGACGGCTTCGACGCTGACCGCGGCGTCCCTGTCTGTCTCGACTGTGCGGAGGGCGACGCATGAGCACAGAGTGTGCTACCAACAGTCTCGCGGACTGTACTGCTTTCCAGCGCGACCTCTTGTGGGCACTTTCCCACGAGAACGCCCGCAAGAGGCTCTCGTTGAAGGCGGAACTCGACGACTACTACGGTGAGTCGATCAGTCACAGTCACCTCTACCAGAACCTCGACGAGCTCGTTGATCTCGGCTTGGTCACCAAACAGGCCCACAGTAAGCGCACCAACGAGTACCGACTCACTGAATCGGCTCGCCGGGCACTCTCTGCACGCCAAGCGTGGCAAGCGGGCCACCGTGATCACAGCGCTACAGGAGGGCACAGCTAATGGCGAGCGACAGCAGCGATCACCCGCAGATCGGAGACAGCCGCCGACTCGCACGAATCGCACTCAACACAGAGTATCTCGCGTGCCAAGTCTGTGGCCACTCCTTCCACGAGGGCGACGAAATCACCGCGTACGCCTACCGGGCGGCGGGCGAGCCCAAGTACGAAATCGGCTACATCATGTGCGAGGCCGATAGCCACACGCATCCGACCGTCTTCACGCGCGGTGTTCACGAACACGTTGTCACCGGACACATCGGAACGTGTGCAGACGTCCAAACACAATCGACAGCGTACATCCTGCTCGATCCAACGGTCGTCGTCACGAGTCCGCCGACGACAACCGACCCACACGTCCATCCGGACACTCCGACAGAACGCACCCCCAAACACCCGAAACAGCGAGAGCCGACACCGCTCTTGACTTCGGTTCGGGAACACGCTCGATCTGACGGTGGCAATCCGTACGGAGGGCATGACTAATGTGGGTCAGGAAGGTAAATCTCCATCCGAGCAATCCCTCACTCTTCGGTGCGATATTGCCGAGAGACGTGCTCAACTGGACATCGACAACGTCCCGCCACGATGATACGCGAGACGGGCTGGTGATAGCGCACCAATGCGGTCGCCGCCACACCAGTTGGTGATCACTGGTGACGGCACACCAGCCCGCGGCCCGTAAGCGAGGGGTCCGTCTCATCACCAGCAACTCGAACGCATCCACCAACGGAATCGTCTGTCCAGCGGTCTCGCCGCGTCTGACTGAGTGGGTGCCAGAACTCCTCGCAACGCTCCGGCCACACAGCGAGCAGACCATCCGCCGGTACACCACCACCGATGATCCGTGGGAAGCAAGCTCGGCGATCCTCTCGACGACACTCCCGGAGTGGAACACCACAACGGACACGTGGGGTGATGACACCGCTGAAGCGGTCGCGTACACACGCGCGATGACGTCGCTCGCGCTCACGTACGCCGACGGAGACCCCGATACACTCTCGTCGTATCACCGAGAGCGATACGCCGATCTGATTGACAGTGTTGAGTCGGTCGGCACGGGCCGTGGACCGGTCAACGGGAATCTCGGGGCCCTCATGAAGGGGCCAGTCACACTCCATCGTGAACTCGACGAGCGCCCACGGGTGCTCACACTACTGCTTGACGGAGAGTCGTGGACCGAACTGACTGATCGGCGGACTGGTGTCCGAGCGCTTGCGGCGATCGCCGTACTCGCCGATGGGTTCGACGTGCGGGTCGTCGCCTCGCCAGCGCTCCAACGGGAACTGGCTCGTCGCTACCCACGGTGGAGCGAGATTCACCTCGATCTTACTGGCGACCGGGATCGGTCCCGGGACAGGAGCCACCGCACTCGGAGTCACCCAGCGGCCACGGACGATGCCCATCCGGCGTGGGCAGCACTTGATGGGCTCGCCCCCACGCCAGGGAAACGGCGTCTCCTCGGAAACCTTGACACCGACCAGTGTCGGAGCTACCGGGATCTTGAACAGGATCACGCGATCGACATCGAGGCGGGGACCGTCAGCCGGTACGTTCTCGATCTTGAAACGCGTGGCCTCGTGACAGTTGACCGTCGCGGTCAGCAGAATACGGTTCAACTCACCACACTCGGCGACACGGCTGTTGAGCGGTTTCTCGACGCCGACCACGAACTGGTCCATCCGAACCAGTGCCGGCTCGATGAGCGTCTTACTGACACCCCTCACGCGTTCACAAGTACAGTGTCGCCCCGCCGGGAGGGCCAGACGGCCGACACACCCACCACGATCGATGAGTGGGTCGCGACAACTGGTGACCCAAATGATGGAGCGGGCTACGTCCAATGGCTGACTGGCCCTGATGGAGGCCTCGGTCCGCAGTCGATTCACCGCCGGTTCACTGCTGCGGCTTGCAGTACGGGGGTCACGCTCGTCGACGATCAGCCACACGCGTTCGACGACGGCCGGGTTGCGTACCTCAGCCAGACTACCGACGAGACGCTCGTCGTCCTGCAGTGGGGTGGGCCCTTGCCCACCCTGGGACGTCTCGCGAGTGCCTTACTCAGCGACAAGGCACTCTCGAAGATTCTGACGCCATCACGGCTTGGCCGTGCATTCGAAGCGATCCACGACACCGACTTTGGACACGACGCTCCCCGCATCCTTCGTCGTGGTCACCAACTCGGCTGGTACAGCGACGACGAAACAACCTACGAAGCGTGGCGGGATCGGATCACAACGGTTCGAGACCAGCTGCTCACCCGACTCGCCGAACTTACGACGAGCGATGATACAGCTGCCCGCAGCGACCTGTTCGAAGATCTGCACGGGTTCGTCGCGACGGCCACCCACCTGTACCACGCGGCCGGGATTGATCTAACGACGACCATCAGACTTCCCGACACCGACGCACTCGCACGCAACAAGACACAGCGCGACGACCTCTGTACATTTCTCGCAAAAACGGTCCCAAAACAGTCAGTCTACGGCGTTCACTCAGGGTACCGGATGTTGTTCGAAGAGCGACCTAAAAAGCTGTGCTGGCGACTCCCCACAGAGGTCGAACCCGACACACAGCTCGATCTCACGATGTCGTGGGTGCTTGCTGGCCCGACAATCACCGGCCTCCGCAAGGACATCACCACCACACTCACCGAAGAGCTCGCCGATATCCGCGAGGCGATCGCTAACGGTACCGAACACGCACCAACCCTGAAAATTCCGGTTCGAGATGGGACGACGTACCCCGCCATTCGGCGGGTGGTCGACAAGGTTGTAATGACCCACGACGTACAGTGGACACCCCGCGAGCGACAGCGGCTCGTACGGCTGTGTCTCCGCTTGTTCGGCCCGCCGGACACCACTACTCGTGCGTGTCCGTACGACGTCGTGGAGAGTTTACGTGTAGCGCTGAACGGGTCTCGAACGCCAACGCCTGCCGACGTCGAGGGCGCAGCGGCCACGCTCCCCGCAACGCGGTTCCGACCCGATCTGACGCCGACCGCCACGAAACTATACGCCACACTGCTCCGGGCAGACGAACCGCTCGGCCGCTCAGCGCTGATCGAACGCGCGGACATCTCCGCGAGTAGCTACGACCGCCGACTGAACGATGTCCGCGACCTCGATCGTGTGACGGCCGTCCACGTTGATGGTCACCGGCGGTGGACCACCGAAGTCCCAACAGTCCCACCCGTGGCATCCACGCCACCCGTCTATGCGCATACTCACCGCGACCAGCCGTCGACGTCGCTGGTGACGCACCGGCACCCGACCACACTCACCCCAGCTAGCGTCGGCCACACTTGGCGCTGGCGACTGAGACACCAGAAATTTCGACACACAGTATGTCTCCCACTCGACACCACACGAATGCTCGACGACCAGTCGATCCACCCACGACCGGGTCTGTCACGTGGCGGATCTACCAGCCACCCGAGTACAGCACCAGCTACGAACCGTTCTGCACCACCGGGCAGCCACCAGATGACACTACCCACCGAAACCCGCGAGGTGACCGAATGACAACACACCAATGCACCACGACTGATGAGAAGCCGCCCAGCATCACACGCACCGATCACAGAACCGACGCCGGCGTCAGACGCCGCGGACGCGAGCGACGGTCCCCGCCTACACTACCACGCCTCAACCAGGACGGCACGCCTTCCGACCCCCGTGAGAGTACCTACGGTCACAGGCGACAGCCACACCCCGATCAGCACCGATCCGGACCACGGATACAGCCGATCCAACGCTCCGCGGGGGTTGAGGTATGAGACAGAGTCACGGGTCAGGGACGGTGGATGCGGCGACGCGCGCGTTGATGTTGAGCAATCGTGAGCATCGGTGTCAGTGGTGTGGAGTACGCGGCCCGCCGCGCGGCACCGGCACGTTACACGTCCACCACATTGAGCGTGACCCGAGTGATGTCGCCATCGACGACCCAGTGAACCTCGGCGTCACCTGCCGCGTGTGTCACAACTGGTTCCATCACCGCCCAACCGCTACGGATGCCCCAGTTCCACTCAGCAACGCCGACATGGACGTATTATTGTCACATGACGTGTTGTTACTCCAAGTACTCGATGAGATCGGGCCCGCGTCGTTTCATGACGTGTTCATCCGCATGAAGGTCCTCCTCTCAAAAACCGCCGTCCGGGAACGCCTGTGGGTGTTGATGGGACTTGACCAGTTGGTCACAGGCCGCGACGAACAACTTATTGATCAAGATGCGACGACGGGACGGTGGGGATTCCCGGGAGACATTACGACGTCGGCGCGGGGGCACGTCCCCGATGATCGCGCGTTAGCACTGCAACGCGCAGAAGACGAACTCGTGCGGCGCGCACTCGCCCGTGGCTGTGACCGTGACCTCGTTGGAAGTGTGTTCGGTGTCACGCGCCGGACCACGTTCCACAAACAGTACCGTGCCGCCGCGTACGCGTTCCCACTTGACGAGTTCAATCGTGGCGGCCGACCAGTAGAACACGACAGCGATGACGACATGGACGACGCGACTGACCAGCGTGCGGCACACGAACCAGCTGGTGACACTAACGAGGAACCGGAGGTGCCGGACGGTGACCTGGGGCGTGTTGAGACATGGGGCGGAACGGCCGATAAGCCAGGCACACCGGTGAGCGAGTTGCTGCACGACGACGAGCCAACCTGAGCAGCAACGCTACGAACCACCATTCCGTCGCACGACACACAGGGAGAATGGACTGGCAGAGAATCGTCGCGACGTGTGATTCCGCCTGCAGGACAGCGCGGGCCTACCCAACGGCTCGCGTTGGTGGATGTGCGTGATCGACACGCTCGGACGCGAGTCGGCGGCGCAACGGTCTGTACACCCTCGTTCCCGATTACGACGAGAGTTAATCGATGTCGGCTGCAAGCACCGTCTCGGAGATGTGTACCCAGTAGACCCCGGCGACAGTAACCCAGGTAGCGAGACAGAGTACCACCTTGTCGTGAGCGTATCCCGTTTTGATCCCGAACGGGGCGGCATGGTCTCTGGTGGCCACTAGCGACTCCTAGCGGAGGCCATTACCCGTCCGAATTATTTGCACACGGATACTCGTAGAGATCATTTCCAACGTGAGACACGCTTATGTAGTACAGCGTACTACTGTGTATACATGCCCTCGATCAGTGCCCGAGTGCCCGATGATGACGAAGACGAGCTTGAAGCAGTCAGTGAGCTCTTAGATGAAGATAAGAGTACAGTCATTCGGAAAGCACTCTCAGAGGGTCTCTCATCCATCCGTCGGCGTGTAGCCATTGAACGATACCAGAGTGGCGAACTTTCGGTCAACGAGGCGGCCCGACTCGCCGGAGTGAGTCTATCAGAATGGCTCGAGATCGCCCGTGAACACAATCTCACGACCCAACTCTCACCAGAAGATATCGAATCTGACGCTGCTGCTGCGCGTGAGCTGTGACGCGGATTTTTCTCGATGCAACGACGCTCATCGCACTCGGTACCATCGGTGAACTCGAACAACTTACAAGCTTTACTGGTGAGCTTGTTGTCCTTCCCACAGTCCAAAATGAAATCACGACAGAACCCGCGCAGACAAATTTGAGTCGGTTTATCGATCAGTATGAGGTTGAGACGACCGATCCAGCTGTGCAGGACCGAGTGCAACAAGCCAAAGAGGTCCTTGGTGAGGAAGAACAGAATGGAGACGTCTATCTGATTGCTGCTGTGTTAGCCTATACCGCGGACGATCTACCGGTCGGCGTCGTCTCAGATGACCGGCGTGTTCGTACCACGGTTCGTGGTCTCGGGGCGACAGTCACTGGGACAGTTGGTGTCGTTGTCCGGGCTGTGGAGGAAGGACTTGACCGGGAGGAAGCGTACAATCTCATAAGACAGATTGACTCACATGGTCTCCATATGACTGGTGATCTTCGGGAAAAAGCCTACTCACTCATCGATGATGCCGCTGAATCGACGTCGTGAGCACTTGCTATGCGACTGGTTGTAATGGCCGGCTGAGGCCCCTGAACATTAATTGGCGGGTGGTCTTTCCACATCCCAGCTAGGCGGCGTCTACAATAGACCGCCAGCGAGGGAGAGTGTTAGAAGCGATGAGCCACGTCCCTCGGGTGGCCGGTGTGTACGCCGGCGACCCTATGCAAGATGTTACCTGCGACATTTGGGAGAAACAGTTAGACTAGTATGGCTCTGTTGAAATCCTCTTCTTCAGACATATTATCGTCTGAAACAGCTGTTCGCTAAGACTGCGTTTTGAGCAGGAAGTTTATTATTCATATTGATAATAATGGACAAGACTTATTCTATGCTCCATGCGAAACGAACATATGCCACGGCGAACTGACGGACATCAATTCCACCTTGAGAAAGCTCTTGAGACGGACACTCTCGAGGAGAAGGATTTCCATATTCGACAGGCTCTCCAAATGCGTGTAGTTGACGACGAGCCGGAATAGACCTCGCAGTAGAGCCAAATCACCGAACAAATAGTATCCTACGCCGACCAATTATAGCAACTCAAACTGATCGAGCCGTTGCAAGCCTCACACGTTGTATTCAGCAGGGCCGCGTGAACATCAACGAGATCTGGCAGAATCTACAGCGATACATTTGCACTCTTCAGCGAACAGCTGTTTCGGACGAGAACCTGTCTGAAGAAGAGGATTTCAACTGAGCCACTAGGATCTATATCTAGTTAGCAGCCAGAACTCTTCGAATTCTGGCGACACCCTCAACGGCAAGCCGTGAAACGAGCGGGAGGGTGAGGTAATTCACTTGAACAGGGCAGCGAGTTCGTCTAGCCCGTACAGGTACAAGTCGGGACGCTCGTCAGCGACTGTCTGCAGCTCGTCGGTGAATCCGGCGCGCGAAAAGAGGACGTAGTTCACGTTCCGGTCGTCTCCATGCCACCGGACTTCTGATTCGAGTGCTGTGAGTTCGTCGAATACCGCGCGATCGAGAGGTGTGGACGTCCACTTGCATTCGCCGAGCAACAGCGTGTCGGTGTGTTGGTTGAGTCCGACGACGTCGATCTCCTCGCCGTCGTACCACCAGCGGCCGACGCGCGAGCAGGGCACGGGAAACACGGATGTTTGAACTGCTTGTTGACACACGGTCTCGAAGGTTCGACTCGTGTGCGTCGGGAGCGTCTCGGTAATCGCTGCTCGGACGGGTTCCGTTTGTCCCTGTTCGAGCGTTCCCTGATTCGGTGCCACGTACCGGAACCAAAATCGGAGGAAATCATCTGTCAGTCGGTACAACCCGCGACCGTCTGGGTCTGTGACTGGGTGCTCCTGCTCGAGGATCGCTAACTGCGTGAGGTTCTGGAGGTACCGGGAGAGGCTGCTTGCATCCTTGCCGATCTCGTTGGCGATTTCGGTGACACGAGTCGCTCCACCGGCAATGGCTTCAAGCATCGCCATGTACGTGGCAGGCTCACGAAGTTCCTGCCGGAGCAGGAACTCTGGCTCCTCGTAGAGGAACGCCCCTTTCGAGAGGATAGCGTCCTCGATGTTCTCGAAGAGGCTTCGGTCTGTGTCGAACTGTTCGAGATACGCGGGAACACCGCCAAGAACACTGTATATCTGGATCTGTGTCTGTAGGTCGTTATTCGGGAAGAAAGCGCGGACGTCTGTAAACGACAGCGGAGCGAGCTCCCACTGCCCGGTTCGGCGACCGTACAGTGGGCTCTCGTAGCTTAGTACGCCCTCTTCCATCATCGAGATCGACGATCCTAATAGCACGAGTGAGATCTCCGTCTCGGCGAGGACGTCGTCGACGATTGTCTGAAACACCGACGGAATGGTCTCGTCATCCGCGACGAGATACGAGAACTCGTCCAGTGCGATGGTACACGGTCCATCAACACGGGGTATAAGATACTGAAACGCCTCTTCGAAATCGTCGACATCCGGGGGAACATCATCGAACGTTTCGGCACACCGAGCCGCAAACCGCCGCGCATTATGACGCGAACCACGCTGATCACACAGATAGTATACTGAAGTTGTCTCCAGATCCTCGAGTACAGTCGTCACCAGCGTAGTTTTTCCGACCCGCCGTCGACCGTAGAGGACGAGTAGCTGTCGTTCCTCCCGTGAGAGATGTGACGTGAGCCACTCCAGTTCATCGCCTCTGTTAATCATTATGTGTACGATAATATAATCGCGTGCATAATAGGTGTTCGGGTGACACGCAGCAAGCAAAACCTGTCGGAGCGGTGACGCTCCACGAAGGTACCGGATGCATTACCTCACTCAAATCAAAGACTGGCACACAGCTCCGGTTCAGCGTGACGCCGTCGAGTGAGATGGACACATCGGCCGTGTCATGCACGCAAGAAGGAATTTCTACGAGAGGTGTTGCCAGATCGTCGTCGGGTCGGCGTCGTTCAGTTCGGCGTTCGTCTCCATCTTTCGGAGTTCCGTGACACACCGCTTGGCGACGAGTGGGTAGACATCTGTGGGCGTGAACTCGAAATCAAGTCGCATGATCTCCTGCCAGTGTTCGGCCCAAATATCCTCGACGACCCGTGGATACAGATCTTCCACGAGGTGAAGCCCAAACTCGTGACCCTCTTCAATGACGAGTGATCGGACCATCTTGCGGATCCGGGCGGATGTACAGTACATCGCGACGAGCTGTTCAGCACCTGTCTCCGCGTCATCTGGATCTTGACCGAACTGCTCACGATTCAATTCTTCGAACGCGTTGCGGACCACTTTGACGCGGCGGTCGTGGCTGTCACTACGGATGACGACGCCCTCCGCACGGACATCGCCGGCAAGCGACGACCGTGGAACGGTGTAGTTCTCGGGATCGAACGTGGTCGTCTCGGCGAGGATCGCCGCAGGAACGAACGCGCGATCAGGGGATGCGTTCTCGATCCGGATCCGGTCAAAGATGCGCCAAGCCGCCTTGATCGGGAGGAATCCCTCGAAAGTCTCGGCGTATGGACTTCCTGGTGGCGTCATCGAGTCGATGGCCGCGTAAGGAAGGACGTCGAAGCCGACCAGTGCGGGGAGATCGCGTTCGGTGTATCCGTAGTCCAGCGTCGAGTACACCAGGTTCTCTGCGTACACGATGAGCGGGCTGCCGTGTTCGTCGTGGGATCGACGGAGAGCATCCACGTCGATCCCGTCACGGAGACACCGAACGGCTCGGTGGAGTGCCCCGTCAATATCTTCGAGATCGTCGCGATGACAGCCCATGATGGAACGCCGCGTCCCGAAGACGAGACTTCCATCTCCGTCGGCAGCGTTCACGACGGGAGCGGGATACGATGACGCGTGACGCTCATCATACAGCGTGAAGCGGAACGAACTCCCGTCGAATTTCTCAAGGACGACCAAGTCCTCGGTGTCGAAAAGCGACTCGGGGACGACCGGGTGATCGTATCGTGGGATTTTGGGGTAGACTTTCATCCGTCAGTGGCAGAGTGTTGTGAGAGGTCAGGTATCGCTATTTGTAGCGCACTCAACTCCATCCCACGTTCGAACGGCGTCGCCGACGCCCGTCTGAAACTCATCGACAGGCGTGGTACGAACACTCGAGGGCATCGGACCGTAGTCGTCCCACTCTGCAGTATAGCGGACAACTCTCGATCGGAGACGGCCGTCTGCCGAGTCCGGGTCGTACGTTTCGAAGATGTGGTGAACGCCGAGTACGAGTACATCTCCGAGTTCATCGTGTCGGTAGATCGTGTGTTCAGTGAGGTTCATGTGTTCGACGCGATCAGTCGAGCTCCGCATCCGGTCGATCGATACCGTCTTCGAGGTCGGTGAGATCGCGTTCGAGTCGATCGATATGCGTTTCGAGGTCTTCGACGCTCATCAGGGCGAGACGAAGGAACGCCTCGTCTCGCTCCGGCATCAACGGAAGGCGGCTCTCCGATGATGGCAGGCCGTTCGACTGTCGTGCGCGTTTGCGGACGAGTTCTTCACGAGCGCCGCGCAGTTCTCGACGGAGGAGTTCGTCATCGTTCATGGTAGGCACACACCTGAGTACAGCCCACTACGGCCCTGGAAGGGCGGTCGCACGGACCGTCTCACCGAGTGCGTGGTTTTCCGACCAACGCCCGAGCGCTCATGTCAACTTGTTCCGGGGGTCACGGTAAATGCTTTCCGTGGAATACTGACGTCGTTTTCGCCGTCGCATTCGGGTCATAGCCCTCGGGTGCGCGATGTCCGGTTCCGCCTGCAGGACAGCGCGAGCCCAGCCTCAACGACTCGCACTGGTCGGTGTGCGTGATCAACGCGTCCACAGGCAAGTCGGCGACGCAACGGTCTGTGCGCTCTCGCCCCCATTGTAGGCAGCCAAACGGTGTGCAGGAGCACCTCGTGTCGATCACTGACGGCAACCGCAAAGCATATGTGGTAAATATTAGTTTTTTCTAGGAAAGTATTTTATCTCTAGGAATGTTAGTCGCTGATATACATGACCACAACTGACGCTCCCCACGAACTGTGGGAGGGAGACGTGAATGAGGCCGCTATTGAGGAGTGGAAGGCGGATACAACCACATTCGACCGCGTCCGGCACGTCAGTGACGTCACCACCGAGCCGCAAGCCGTCAGTACAATAGCCGAACGAGCACATGTGAGTGAACCGACCGCGCGAAAATACCTCTCTATACTGGCGGAAACTGGCCGCGTCAAAGTAATTAACACGGATTCGGGAACCCGGTATATGCGTGCCCCCCAAATGCTAGCAATGAAGCGTATCGCAGCGATTCATCGTGAACATACCAAGAACGAAATACGAGACGCAATTCGAGACCTCAAAACGGAACTGAACAGCTTCCGAGAGCAGTACGACGTTGCTGACGTCGACGAGCTTACTCTCGAACTCGAACCCGGCGACGACGGTTGGCAAGACATCACCCGCTGGCAACAGATCGAACAGAATCTCGAGATTGCACAGGCCGCACTCTCACTCTACGACTTCGATCCTGATGATAGCCACGCCGCTGCGGCTCGTGTTGCTGACACCGGTCGTGTCATTGGATCGGATGAGTACGGAGCACTCAGCGATGATAGCGAGCGATCAACGGCGTAGATGGAGCCTGACACAGATATCGAGGGGGAAGTCGGGCCGCTAGACGAGACAGCGGTAGAACAGATTCGAGACGAGTTCACAACGCTGGATGGTCTCGTCATCGAAGCAGGGTTCGACAGCCTACTGGACCCGACAAAACTCGTCGTACGACTCGATGACGGCATCGGAGATGCGGACTCCTGTCGATTCGATATTCGATGGTACCAAACTGGATACTACAATTTTCACCATACTGACGAACAGGATGTCAACTTCCGGTTTGATTTCCATCCCAAACCGGACGCTCCGAACAAGCATTTTCACAAACCACCCGATGCGCCGTCAGAGCACCCGCAGCGGTCCTGTATTACTGTCACAGAGCCCAGGCAGGTGACACGTGCTGTACATTCTCTCTGGCGGCGTGCATACGAGGAGAATTCTGTTAAACAGCTGAACGAAGCAGAAAATCCGCCGTAACGAGGCAGGTCCCCCGAACCACCGTCGCGGATTCGAGCGGCCGTCTCGAGGTACAGGCCGTCTTTGCTGCGCAAATCGAATGAGGCTCACATCGTACACACGAAAACAACTATGTGTGTTGGCTCACATTGTACACATAATGAGCACCGACAAAAAGCGCGTGCAATTTCGGGCCCCTAATCGGCTCATCGATCGGGCTGATGCGCTCGCCGCTGTTCTCGGAGAAGACCGGACAGACGTCCTCGTGACTGCGCTTCGAGAGTATCTCCAAGACGCGACGCACGACGATACACTCATCCAAGAGATCGCTGCTGCCTACTACGACGATGAGATCGCCTATGAGCAGCTCAAAGCACTCGTCGGGGCCGAAGAAGCTGCCAACCTCCGTGTGTTGAAACAGCAGTTGGACGAAGATTTCAGTGATGAGGTCGCCGACGTATAGATGGGAGGGCTTGTCGCAGACACATCCGCTCTCGTGAGTCTGGGTATTGTTTCGGACTCCGACCCAAATCCACTCACACTCTGTCTCAACTACTATGATGTGTTCATCCCGGCGGAGGTCGTCGAAGAACTCCGAGAGATTGCCTCGTACGATGATCAGCATGGGCAAGCGGCAACCACAGTCCTTGATCAAACTGCCGAGCTAACAGTCCGATCGGTGGATCTGGATGCCGAGTTCCCACTCGATGATGGCGAGAACGCTGCCGTTACACTTGCAAACGAGATTGATGCTGCTCTCTTCCTCTGTGATGAATTCAATCGTCTTGGTCTCATTCACGCCTCACTGGTCGACACACGACTCGTGACGACGCCGACACTGCTCTCGGTATTCGTTCGAACGGAGCAATTGACGCCCGATGAGGCACGCACCCTCCTCGAAAACATCAGCATTGCTCGAAGTTGGAACGCGAACAGCTATGTCCAACGAGCACACTCACTACTTGAAGACTAGCAGCAAAACCCCAAACCACTGCCACTGGAAGCGCCACCCAGGGCGGCTGGAGTCGCTCATCTCGATCCAACCATGTGTCCGGTTTCTCAGCTACCCCCAGGGATATCCACCGCTACCGGTTCAGTCGTCGACGACGAACAAAATGATTCACCGCCAACCACACTAACGGTCCCACCGTGGTACCGTCACGCGGTGAGCAGCAGTCCGAGTGCGATGGCTGACCCGATTGGCGTGGCGTATTCGAGGACGAGACAGTGACCGTGTCAATCGCAAGTGTGAGCATGCTAGATTGTGACCGATCGGTATTAACCAACAATACCGGCCAAATCACTCGGTGTGTTGGTTAAGACGTCGTTGCCGTAATCAGAACACGGTCGTTGAAGTAGCATCACCGATTTTCTGGCGGGCACGGACCAATCCGATCAAGGTACTCCCCCTCCCTTTTCTCTCCAATTCTGAATAGCAGCGCGGAGTGACCTCCTCCCCGTTGTAAACGACGGGGCTTCCCACGGCACCGTACCGCTGGTTTGGGATATTTGCTGGTTGACGACTCGTCGGCATAACGAGCCGATGGCGGGGCCACACCGCCGTTACTCCTATCCCCGGCAGGGGGACTCGGAGTTATCTTGACCGAGACACCACAGCGGTTCGAGAGGGTGTCTCGAACGTTCTGGTTCTCGGAGTCCCGATATTGTGCATTTAGGTGGCGGTGAAACCGCCTCGGTGTAAGTTATGCTACAACGTGGCGCTACATAAATATCCGTATTAGCAGCAGAACGTGGTCTGTGGAGGACTTGTCGGATTCACTCCCGCCGTAAACGGTGGGATTCTCTCCTCGAAGAAAGATAGCCAGCAAACTCACTCAGACCCGCTGCACGATCCACAAACCGCGCTGGCGAACTGGTCAGGAGAACAGCCGGCGCAGCTGTGCTCGAGAGAAGAACGAGCTTGGCCGGTCCATGTGCACCCCGATTTCGCCGTCGAGCGCTCGCAAGCCAGCGTGCTGGAGCGGTTCGGGCAGCGAGTAACACCGCCGAATCAGTGCCCCAAGCCGGATCTCTGTGGCGAGTTCGTCGCGCCAGGCGCACTCATACGCTGCTAGTGTGGCCGGATCTGCCGGGTCGATCGTCGCTGCGGCCGTGTCAGCGGCGGTCATGCTGTACAGAATCCCACCCCCAGTGAACGGCTTGGTCTGAGCCGCCGCATCCCCAATGAGAAAGACGCGATCGGTGGTGACCGAATCTGGTGGCCCAATCGGAATCGTACCTGAACACCGTCGATCTGGGTCGACGTCGTATGCCGTTGTGAGTTGGTCAAACAGTGCGGATACCTCCGCTCCGGGTGGGGCTGCCAACCCGTACTCGACACCGGCGTCGCCGCGTGGAATCCGCCAGGCAAAAAAGGTTGGCGCGGTGAGATGGACATCGACCCGGTCGCCGTCATCTGGGTTGTCAGTGAACGCTAACACGCCGTGCAGCTGCTCGCTCGGGCTCTCGAGGCCAACGCTCTGGCGGACACGCGAGGTAGGCCCGTCACAGCCGGCGACCATCCGCCCCTCCACTGTTGTCTGGGTTCCATCCGGTGTTGCAACTGTCACGGCAACCTGTTCGTCCTGCTCGTCGATCTCGACGACAGTGTGGTGGGTCCGGAGATCAGCACCGGCGGCTGCCGCCCGCTGGGCAAGGTGGGTGTCGAGCCCGACACGGTCGATCACATGCGAGATCGTCTCTGATTTATAGAATGGGTAAGCCTCGGACCCTGGCCCGCCTACGTGAAAGCGGGCACCTGAGATGCGATTCTGCAGGAGTTCGGACTGGGCCCCTGCAGGGAGATATTCCCAGACATCCGTCGACACGTGACCCGAACAGGCAAGTGGCCGCCCAACCTCGCCTTTCTCAAGCAGTAACACCTCACGGCCGGCGGTGGCCGCCCGATACGCAAACCGAGAGCCTGGTGGGCCAGCCCCTACCACAATGAAGTCGTACACACTGCATACCAGCGTCGCTAGGCTAAAAGACGCACCTCTCTGTGTCTGTCGTACTGTTTAGTTAAATAATTGTTAGATAGTGTCGGGACAGATATAGCAATTCAGACTTCTACTGAGTACAATGTGGTGTGTTTCACGTGGAGATCGCAGGTCAGATCGGAGCTCCCCTGACGCCTCCATGGGACGTCTATTGATCGGCAGATCGTCTGTATCTTGCACAGTGTTCCTGACAGTACCTCGGTAGTTCGCTCAGAGGCTGCTGGATACAGCGCGCGAATGTGGTGCGAACAAGGCCAATCTTCGGGAGAGAGCGATCGGTCAGTACAGGGAGTACACATACGACTCCCAGAAAGACAGTCGAGTGACTGTTATCGGGTTTCGAACGACACCCCATCGGGATTGAGAGTGGCATGGATAACAGCGGATTTATCGACAACGACGGTCGATTCTCCGCCAACGTTCGCCTCCTGAGCAGTAATTTTGATTCGAGACTCGCGGGATTCGCCAAGTGGATACGAGAGCGTAGTCGTTTCCTCAGCTCTAAGTGAGCGGTCTGTACGCATCACCATCCGCATATCCGACACTCTGGTAATATCGATTTTGACAGTCGCTCTCTGATTCAACTCGTTGTTGATCATCAAGCTCTGATTTCCCAACCCCAGACGTCCGGCAGCGTCCAATAGAGACACTCCAATGGGAACGAGCATCTGACGCCGAGTGGAGGGCATACAGGCACGTTCAAAAGATATCGCTAACCAATTTTGATTTACACTTCATTGGATGGTACTCTAGTGGTACATAAACACCCGCCTCAAGGAAGGTCCGGATGTAGTAGCATTTAGCCACCGACCGTAGCCGGTGTGTCGTCCCCCAATGGGTACTGCAGGACAGCTCTTCCTCAGCTACAGCTGTGGCAGTATCCTCCCAGACACTGGCTACCCACCAGTTGAACGAGTATGATAAGATGTTCCGGAGTCAAAGCCAGCGAGTTCGGTAATACGCTGTTCTAACTCTTTGATTTCGGCTTAGAGTTCGGTTGTGTTTTCCTCGACTCCGGCTAACTGGTTTTTGGGCCCTTGGAAACGAATTTGTTTCATCTCTTCGTCGACATCTGTCTTACGTACGTATTCGCCCTCCTCGATATTATAAACGTCGGATTCAGAGAGTAACGTTACCTCCAACGCGTCGTCGAGTTTGCTCATGTCGACGGTCATCACCCGCTCGGCGTCGATCCCTTCTGTAACCGGTCACCCAGCGGGCAGCGTAGACCAAGTGCCACAAGGTGCGACCTCGAAACGGTTCACTCTTGATTTGCGTACCGTCCGAAAACCTCACCAACTACGTGGCCCGACTCTTTGAGCCGCTCTGTGTACGCAGGCTGGTTCCATGTCGGCGGGACGAACGATAGTGATTGTAGCTGCTCATCTACAATACGAGGGACCGCATGCGTTAGGTTCGTCGGAGCATCAAGTATAGTGGCCGTTCCATTGGAGTCGCTCGGCACGTATGAGGCCGCAGCGACCGCAATTTCGTCGAAGGTCTCGTATGCCTCCAGCCCGTCGCTCCAGAAATCCCCAAGCCGTCGCCGGCGGCTCGGGTCAGCTACATTAAGTAGAAGCCACGGGAGCCGGATCTCAATTGCGTCGGTGGAAGGTAAGACATGAACGTCTGCGAGCGAATCGTACGCCGGAGCGTCTGGATTGCCGTTCCCGTAGCGGAGCGCCCCCGTCTCAACGGATTCGAAGGAGACACGCTCTCCCGTCTCCGGAACAGTGTATCCGCGATTGATCACCATCCGTAGCGGCGTGAAGGCACCGGGGTCGGGATTACGGTACTGTTCGAGACCGAGTCCAGCCTCAGTGCCGTACTCGTAGGCGAACACGTCGTATCGCGGATCGACGGTGACCCGGGACGCGTCGGGACCGCCAAGCCGGACGACGAAGTCCGCCGGTGCCGTCGCCGAAAGGGAAGATGGGAGCTCGCGCTCTCCGCGGTCGGGGAGCCCGAGTGTGACGATGTAGTTGGTCGCGTCCCAATCAACTCCCCCACCAAGGTCAGCGAACTCGAGACGGAGAGAGAGATACGCTACGTCGCTCGTGACTCGAACGGCAGTCAACTCACGCAGTGGGTCTGCACCGTCATCGAGCCGGATTGGGTCACCGTCAGGGGTCGCGACGGCTGCGTCTGCCCACGCCTCGCTCGATCCGTCCAGTGGAACTGCGCCAGCCAGGTCGAACGAGAGGAGTCCAAACCGTTGTTCGGGTGTCTGGACGTTCGACCAGTACGGACGACGGTTGGGATCAGAGAAGGGGGCAAGGTTCCACGTCCGCTTAAACCACTCATCGTGCCAGCTGAACACGATTCCGCCGGCAGTGTCTGCCTCGCGGACGTCCTCGTACATTCGGGCGACGATTGTGCCTTGTTCGGCCTCGGTGTGACGGCCTTGATCGCGTCCATGAACGTCTCGCTGGGCGATCCCACGCGAAGAGGGAACGCCGAATTCGGCCACAAGAAGTGGGTGGTCCGTGGCGTCAACGAGGTCGTTCAGGTAGCCTGCGTAGCTGTTTGGCTCGCCACGGTGGTCGACGTAGTTCACGTACTCTGGCGTTTCATTGAGAAGCGGCGGATAGTACGGGTAGACGTGATACGCCGCGAACGTACCGGCGTCGTATGCATCGGTCGCGCTGATAGCATCAGGGTCGACTGACACCGCGTCCTCCGCGTGAAACGGCTCGTACGGGTGATCAAGCGGGTCGGTCGTCACCCAGTTTGTGAACCCGGCCGGCCGCTGGGCGTTGTACGTTGCCATTTCATATTCCGTGACTGCGTCGAGTCGTTCGGCGAGCCACGCCTCGAACGGGCGTGCATCCGGCGCGGTCAGATACGTCCCCTCGTAGCCGTCGTCGTTCTCGCGGTTCGTCTCGGCGACGACCGCCGACGGCCACTCGAGACCGAGAATGTACCCGGCGACGTAATCGCTCACGTCCGTGTCGTACGTCCCGCTCGCATAGCCGGGTTCAGGCGGGATTGTCGTCTCACCGTGGATGACATCCACGACCTGTCTGACCGAGCGGTCGAAGGCCGCTGACAGGGTGGTGACATCACCCGCCTCACGCAGGGTCCCTTCTCCGATCCAGTTGCCGTGGATCACGTAGATCGGATCGGTATGCTCGCGGTTGTATGCCGCGAGCGCCCGGTAGAACGCTGGCGGGTGAACCGTGTAGACGCGGATGACGTTGATGTGTAACTCACCCATCATCGCCAGCCAGCGGTCGTACTCTGCCCGGCTGAGTGCCGCTTCACCGGGGAAGTGCCCGGGCTTTGCCATCCCGAGGTTTACCCCGCGGACGGGAACCGGTGTGAACGCGTCGTCGCCGACGCTCGCCTCGAACCCCGCGTCGCCGATCCGAAACCGGCGTGGAGACGGAGGTTGCGTGTCGCTGTTAGGCTCATCCCGCGAGCCACAGCCCGCGGTGCCGATCGCTCCCGCGACACCGACTGTCCCGAGGAACCTGCGTCTGCGCACAACTGACTCTGTTGTTGCAGATACTAAACGCTACCACGTCCCACTCGCTGTCAGTCGGACTGAATTGACGATGTCCCGGTCGCTACTGTCATCCGCAGCAACGAGTATTCAGCGGTCGTGTACAGCTCCGACTCGCGCTCTGTTCCAGGTACGCTTGATTCACGGGTCATTCCCCCGTTGACCGGTTCGGATTTCGATGCGTGCACCTTGGTCTGTGGCGGGGGCCGAGAGGTCCCACCCGTGTGCTTCCACGACTTCGGTAACGCTCATGAGCCCGATTCCCGTTCCCGATAACTCGTCCGTTTCCTCGAGTTCCGCTAACTCCGTCCGGATCTCCTCGGGAAACCCCGGCCCGTCATCGGCGACGTAGAACCCCTCCTCGGCAGCAATGGTGCCGACCTCAACAGTAACATCGTCGCCGCCGTGTTCGACGCTGTTGCGGAAGAGATTGCCGAACAGTTGCAGCAACCGTGTCTCGTCCGCCTGTATCTCACCGAGCGAGTCGCCCGTCACCAAGGTCGCGTCCGGGACGTCGGTATACGACCACGCCTCTTCCACGATTGCTTGTAATTGGTGGGTGCGTCTGTTGACTGGCTGGCGGTCACCGCGTGCGATCATCAGCAACTCGTCAATGAGTTCTTCGATCCGGTCCAGGGACTGCTCGACGCGCTCGAAATACTGTGGCTCGTTCGTTTCACGGCCGATTTCGAGGAAGCCGACGGCTCCCGCCAGTGGATTCCGAAGGTCGTGCGCAACGATGTCAACAAACTCCTCGAGACGTTCGTTCTGTTGTTGAAGCGTTTCACCACGCGCGGCGAGCCGTTCTTCGCGCTTGACTGCGGTTATGGCTTCCGTGACCAACGCCTCAAGCAGTCGGAGACTTTCGACGTCGACCTCGTCGAACGCACGTGGTTCGGTCGCGGCACTCGTGATAATGCCATACGTTCCGCAGGGAACGTGGACCTCTGATCGCAGTAGCGTCTCCGGGTTGTACGGTTCATGCTGTTCCGTCAGGTCCTCGTGGTACCGGATTTCGCCACTGTCGAAACTCTCCCACAGCAGTGCGTCGCCTCGCTCAAACGTCGGGGCGTCCCCGACAATCCGGACTGCTTCGTCGCTTTCAGCCACCGGGCGTAACACGTCTTCGGTGGCGTCGTGCTCCCAGAATGCACTCACTGAGAGATCGAACAGGTCCGCATTCGTCTCGATCGTGATGTCTGCGACTTCCGTCATCGTTTCAGCAGTCAGCAAGCGCTGTGATATCTCGTGGAGACCTTTCAAGCGGTCTTCGAACCGCTGCCGTTCGAGCTCGTACCCAGCCCACTGTCCGAGGAGCTTGACCACTTCTCGCTCGCTGGCGGTAAAATCCCGGTCACGGTCGTGCGGAGCCGCAAAGCAAAACGTCCCGTAGAGGATCTCTCTGACTCTGATTTTCGTCCCGACGTAACAGCCCAACTCGAACAGTTCGTACGCCGGATCGTCCTCACCCAGTTCCGCTCGCGCGTCCTGCATACCGACTAAGTCGTCGCTTTCGATGGTTTTCCGACAGTACGACTGGTTTAGTGGTGCCGATTCGTCCGGCTGGAGGAGTTCGTGATCGCCAATGGAGTGGACGATCTCCTGGACGTCTTCGTCCACTCTCGTGAGGAATCCATACGGGAGATCTAGATACTCACACCCGATGGAAAGGATGCGTTCAGACTTTTCTTCGAACGAGAGACCGGTCTCTGTACCGACTTCGTAAAGTTCGGCGAGGACCGCCTGTTTTCGTTCTGCCGCGCGGGCCCTCTGCTCCCGCTCTGTCACGTCCCGAACGACACCGACGATGTCCTTCGTGCCGTCGTCGTGGATGTGTTGTGAGAGTCGAACGTCTACCATCCGTTCGGTTTCTTGGCCAATCTCGAACGTCAGCGTCTTGTCTTGGAGTTCGTTGTCGGCAAAGCCGTCGATGGCCGTCACGAACCGACCGAACTCCTCGGACTGAACGAGCTCTGACTCGACCAGTGTGTCGAACGTCTCGCCGACCAGTTCGTTCTGTTGATGCCCGACCAGAGAGCAAAGCGAGTCGTTGACGTAGGTGATGGTCCCGTCCAGATTGATAACGAAGACGCCGTCTTGAACGGCTCCGATGATAGATCGGTAGATATTGCTTCTCTCTTCGCGGCCCCCCAACGCGTCGGGAGGAGGGTCTGTGCTCATAGCTATACGACGTGTTGCCGGAACAAAGGATATGCGTTTTTGTTCCACTGAGTCAAGCCACCGTAGATGGCGGTGTATTTCCGTGAAATAAACGCCGCCGAGTCGGTTCACAAAGCGCCGGACGCAGATTAGGTCGCGTCGGAATCCGTCGTCACACCCCCGGTCGGGACCGTTACCTGACCGACATCAACGGGTCTCTCCACCCACGCGAATCCGGTGTCGTCGGTGTCGTCGGTGTCGTCGTCGAGGTGCCGAAGCAAGACGAATCCCGTGTCTGTGGTGCTGTCACGAGCCTCACGGAGCCAGACGAACCCGGAATCATCGTTCGGAGCGGTTTTCGCACCGTCTGGGTCCGGTGTCGCCACCCAGACGAACCCGACGTCGCCGATCCCGTCAGCAGTGTTCCGGGTCCAGACGAACCCCCCATTACCGACACCGAGGGTGGGATCGGTCGTCCAGACGAAGCCGCCATCGCCGACCCCGTCGCTGAACGCTGCCGTGAACGCAATACGGGCCTCGCCGTTCGGTTCGGCTGTGAGGACGAAGCCGCCGTCGCCGGCGCCACGGGCGGGTTCGGTCGTCCAGACGAAGCCGCCGTCATCGGCGCCCTTGCTGAAGTCGGTCGTCCAAACGAAGCCGCCGTCGCCGACGCCGACCGAGAGGTCAGCCGCCGTTAGCACTCGTCCCGTGCTCTCGTCGGCTGCGAGCCGGCTGAGCCACCTGAACCCCTCTGTCTCGGGAGCCTCATCGAGCCAATCAACCCAGACGAAGCCGCTCTCGTCGCTCGTTGCCGCCGACGCGTCAGAGTGTGCAGCCGGGTCGTCACGTGAACGCGCAGGCACCGCTGCTGTGGCTCCAGCTGCGGCGGCTGTGTCTGTATCTGCTCCAAACCCTTGCCGTTCCATAACACCCCAAGACTGCTCGCCGCGGAGATACTCGATGAGCCCGTGCCACGCGACGATCGTCTTCCACTGCCGGTAGCCGAAGTTTTCCAAGATGCCGTACCAGAGCAGCCGTGCGACGTCCCACGGCGACTCGTACCGGTTGAAGCTCCACACTTCGCTGAACACACCGAACCACGAGAGGAAGATGCCGACACCGACGGTGAGGAGCAGAAAGGTGAGAAAGAACTCGATGTCCAGGAGTCCGAAGTACCAAGCAAGCGGGAGCAGGATGTAGCCGAACCCTTCGATGAGCGGGCCGAGCGCTTCGGCGGCGGTGAAAAACGGGAGGATAACCGTGCCGACGCGGCCGTACGCACGCCGGAAAAAGAGCCCACGACTAGCAACGACCGTCTCAATCATCCCACGGTACCACCGGCGACGCTGTCGGCCTAACGACTGGAGTGACTCGGGGACCTCCGTCCACGCGACCGGCTCTGGCACGTAATCAATACGGTAGTCGATGTCTTCGTCCGAGAGGTACTCGTGGAGCCGGACGACCACGTCGAAGTCTTCGGTGATGGTATCGTGTCGGTAGCCGCCGATCGCACGCACATGGTCGGTCCGGAAGACGCCGAACGCACCGGAGATGAGGATGAGCCCATTCACCCGGCTGAACCCGAGCCGGCCCGAGTAAAACGCGCGGAGATACTCCATCACCTGCACGCCGGCAACCCCCGTCTTCGGGAGATTGACCTCTTTGATCTGGCCTTCTTGAATGACACACTCGTTCGCCACGCGGATAGTCCCGCCGCTCGCGACCGTCCGTGACGGGTCCTCTAAGAACGGCGCAACCACCTCTAACAGCGCGTCACGGTCGATGACGGTGTCGGCGTCAACCGCACAGAACAACTCTTGATCGGTGAGCCAGACGCCGGCGTTGAGCGCGTCGCTTTTCCCGCCATTCTCCTTGTCGACGACGAGCAGGTTTTCGTGCGTCGCCGAGCGGTAGATGTCTCGGATGGGTTCGGACGGCACATCGTACGGGATCGTGGTATCGACCGGTCGGAGGCCAAATGCCTCCGTCAGGCGCTCTAACGTGGTGTCCGTCGATCCGTCGTTCACGACGACAATCTCCTGATCGGGGTAGTTGAGCGCAAGCATCGACCGGACGCTCTCAACGATCGATGCCGCCTCGTTGTACGCCGGGACGACCATGGCGACACCCGGATAAAACGGAGAGTCGAACGGCCGAAACGACGGCTTCCAGTTCGACTCTCGGATGCTGTCACGGAGTTCGAACAACGCGAGCACGTGGATGATCAGATACCCGACGTTGATCAGCAGATAGTACGCGACGATAAACACGCCCGAGCCGACGACGAGCGTCGTGGCCACGCTCTCGACCGTCATCCTCGCGCCTCCCGGAGAATCCGGTCGCGCTCCGCCGAGATATCACGTGCCAGCCGGTCGAATCTGGCGTGTTCGCGCGCCCACCGCCACGCGGTCTCGACAGCGTCCGTGTCGGGGGCAACCGGCTCGGCGTCTGCCGGTGGGACCCCGTCGTAGTCGGGTGGCAACCGGAGGGGACTCTCACCGCTTTCCGACCGCTGTGAGATGAGCGTCTCGGCGGCCGCGACTCGCGCCCGTGGGTCGGGTTCGACACCGTACCCGCGTTCGAGCGCGGTGATCGCGTCGGGGTCACCCCACAGCCCCAGCGCCCGGTAGGCGCGTGTCCGAACCGTCGGATCGGAATCGTCGCCGATCGCCGTGAGGTCGATCCGGTCGCGGACCTGTCTGCTCCAACCGTACGCGCCGAGCGCTCCCTACGCGGCCGACCGGACGCGTGGGTCGGGATTCGACAGCGCGGCGATCACCCACGAGAGATCTGCCCCGCCGGCGACCGTGGTGAGATGTCGGACGACGAGCAGCGCCTGGCGTTGGAGCGCCGGCTCCCATGTCTCGAAGTCCGCGGCTGCGCGCTCAAAAAACGGGAGCGGATCGTCCTCAGCGACTCGGTATAACGTATCAACACCGAACACAGAGAATGCGGCCACGTTTCCTCGTAACAAGAGGTCAATACCGGCCGTTGCTCGGTCGTCCGTCTTTGCGGCGTACAGCGCTCGGGCGGCTGCAGCGCGTTCACGCGGGGTGTCGGTGCAGTGTCGTTCGAGCAGGTCCCGGTCTGGCGGCTCCTGAAGCAACGAGAGCCAGACGAGCGCGTGCAGTCGCTCCCAGTAGTCGCCGTCAACGAGTGCACGGCGGGACCGTATGTCGATCTCAAGGGCAGCCCCAAGATCCGCCAGCGACGCGACGTCGCCGCCGTCAAGCTCGCGGAGATACACGTCGAGCAGCGATTCGAGCTCGTCGCGCTCTGCTGCCGAGAACCCGGCAACCCACTCGTCCCACGCCGGATCGTCGCGACCGTAGAGCCGGTCGAGCAGCTCTCCACGAAGCCCGCTTCGGATCGGGTCACGCCGCCGTCGCCGCCGAGCCGCCCACAGTGAGTAGCCAATCGTCACAACCACGACTGCGAGCAGCAGCGATCCCAGCACGATAACCCCGATGGTAAGCACTCGCGAGAGCGGGAGTGACGATCCGATCAAGACGGCCGACGGTATGGGCACGATTACCTCTCGACAGCTCGATTGACACGCACGAGGAGTTCTTTTGGGCTGAACGGCTTCGTGAGATACTCGTCGGCACCGGCTTCGAGCCCATCGAGTACGTCCGCCTCCTGACCCCGTGAGGTGAGCATCACAACTGGGACAGTCGCGTCGACCGCAAGCTCACCGCGACGAATCGTCCGCAGCAGTTGCGTGCCTTTCATTCGTGGCATCATGATGTCGAGGATCACAACGTCTGGGGAGACGATTGAGTCGTTTAGGACCTGAAGACACTCCTCCCCGTCGTGACACACTGTCAGTTCGAAGCCCGCATTTGACAGTTTATGCTCGAGGATGGACCGGATTGTCTCATCATCATCCGCAATAACGGCCGACTTTGTCACGATTTAATCTCACCGTCCGACCACTTTATTCTACCGTGAACAAGTCCGAGCAGCAAAATGAATGCCAATCAATGATCCGTGCAGCGGACAGGGGTGGCTCGGTTACCGCGAGAGATTTAATATTCAGGAAACTGACTAGTTGTGTATGAGTGTAGACGCGGCCACTGCGGTGGTCTTGGCGGCGGGCAAGGGCCGACGGTTAGCACCGTTGATAAGCCGGCGATCAAACTCAATTGTGACCAATACGAATCGTCCGCTGCTTGAACACATCGTCTCGTTGATCGGCCGTGGCGGGTCGGCGATATGATCTCCATTCTACATATATTATACGAGGGACTCTGACCCCACTACCACGAGCACTAGGCCCCCGCCTTTTGGAGTTTGTTGGGGTCTTCCGTATTGTAATGTGGAAGGTAACGACCCCAAAGTGACATCCTCCTCGCCGTAAACGGCGAGGCTTCCCACGCATGGGGAATACCAGTTAGTCGTCGTCACCAGAACCGTCGGTTCTGGTTGGCTCACGAGACTTCGTCTCGTGAACGCTGGCAGAGGGTTCCGACTCTTCGTAGGCCGTGAGCGTCATCTGCGCTGGTACGCTCTTCTCACGGTGAGTCGTGGCGGTGTCACAACCGCTCCCATTCTGAGGCGAGTCATCGCGCTCCGCCTTGTCAAGCGGGACGCTCTCTCCCCACGGGTCAACCCGTCGTGCGATATTCGCGGAAGCGTTGATGTCGGCCTGAAACGTCGAAACGTGGCAGTCGCCGCTCGGACACCGAAACTCGGCTTGGGAGTCCCGCCGACCGATACGGTGGCACGAGTGACACGTCTGCGAGGTGTACGCCGGATTCACGTACTCGACCGGGATGCCTGCTTCCGTCGCCTTGTCCTCGATGCGCCCTTGCAGTCGGGCGAACGCCCACGAGTGAAGCCGACGGTTCATGTACTTCCCGTAGTCGAGACGCTCACGGATGTACGTCAAGTCCTCCATCACCAACACGGGATTCTCGTACTGCTTTGCGTACTCGACGGCTTGCCGAGACGCTTTCTCCACGATGTCGGTGAGCGCGTTCTGGTAGTGCGAGAAGCGGTCTTCGATACGCCACTCGGATGCGTCACGCTCTTGGAGTCGTTTCAGGGTCGTGTGCATCTCTTTGCGGAGATGCTTCGCTCTGCTTCCGCTACACACGAACGGGTCAGTCGGAGAACCATCCTTGAGGGCACAGCCCGTGATGAGGGCGGTTTCTCCGATGTCTAAGCCGATGTGCGTGGCGTCACCGTTTGTCGCTGGTTCTTCGACCGGGTACTCGACGGTGACGTGCAGTACCCAGTTCTTCCGGTGCTGTTGAAGCCGTATTTCGCCCGCCTTCGCGTCCTCCGATACGAGGTCGTGCCAGAGGTCTTCCTGTTCAGGGTTGATGCGGAGCGGTATCCAGAAGTTCGTTCCCCGACCGGGACGCGGAACCCACCACGTGAACGCGTAGTCGCGTTCTTCAGAGTGGTCGAACTTCGCGGCTTGATTCGTGAGCCGTATCGGGTGGCCGTCGTCCAACTCCTTGGCGTTGTACGTCTTGCGGAGTTTCGGAACGTAGTTGCAGAGAGCGGCCTTGGCCTGATACGGGAGGTCGTAGGGCGTCACGATGTCGCTCACCGCCGACATGGTACTCGCTCCGGCGTCGAACGCTTCTTGCAGACCGTCACGGTAGGTTTCGAGCAGGTCGTTGAGTTTCGACTGCTTGTGCGCGGTGGGTGGCGCGAACGTCGCCTGCAACGTTTTCGTGACGGTCGTGGACATCGCTACTGCTCCTCCACGTACTTCATGAGTACGTCGATGCTCACTTGGCCGGTGGTGGCGAGGAAGTATCCCGGTTGCCAGAACGCCTTGTCGAGCGCCTGCCGAACCTCGGGATTCTCGTCACGGATTTTGCGGGACGTGACGCCCTTGAGCGAGTTGATGAACTTGGTGAGGTCGGTCGTTGGCTTCGCTGTGAAGAGGATATGAACGTGATCGCTTCCGCCGTTGACGTTCTGGATGTTCACGCCGAAGTCTTCTGAGATGTCGCTGGCAATCTCACCGACCCGTTCTGCGATTTCGTCGGTGAGGAGGTCTGCGCGGTACTTCGTGACGGTCACAAAGTGATATTGGAGCGCGTGGACCGTGTGCGACCCGGTTTCGAGGTTGTACTTCATTTGGCCGTACTGATTTCTACATACCCAATTTTAATAAAGATTTGCAGTCGTGGGGTATTCGGCCTGTAACCGACGGTGGAACGTGTAGGAGTTGTCGGCTTCACGCCCGCCGTAAACGACGGGATTCTCGCCTTGAAAAAAGATAGGTTCAAAACAGCGACTCTAACTCCCCATCGCTATCCATCAGGTCCGAGAAGTGATCCTCGCTTTCGTCGGTGATCTCACTGATGTTCTCCTGTGCCTCGATAGCGATCTGCTGCAGCTCTTTCACTCGTGGAACGTTTGTCACGCCGCCGAGCAACACAAGCGCTGCGACTGTCCCGTCTCCGCGTCGCGGGTAGTCACCACCGCGAACCTCCATCGAGCCAGTCTGCTCTTCGAGCCACTTGCGGCCGTGCTCAATTCCTTTGCGGTTGAGATACTCCGGCGGGCCGGCGACGACGAGCAGCGCCCGTTCCGTCCCGTTCACCTCACAGGGCAGCGTGAGTCGACCAA
This sequence comes from Halorubrum shenae, assembly GCF_051194165.1. Taxonomy (NCBI): domain Archaea; kingdom Methanobacteriati; phylum Methanobacteriota; class Halobacteria; order Halobacteriales; family Haloferacaceae; genus Halorubrum; species Halorubrum shenae. The sequence continues at coordinate 53,202 of NZ_JBLZNI010000015.1, forward strand.
GCGTCGCCTTCCGGACAAGACTCGTAACTCGATTCGTCGTCTCCGTGCTGTCAACCTCGGTACCAGAATTGCCGCGAAGCCGCGAGAGCAACCCGTTCCGCTCCGGCTCGTCCACTTCGACATCGGCGTACCCGAGTGAAGAAATTCCACCGCCTTTGAGCGTATTAATGATCTCCGAGGAGTCAACCACGCTTTCGGCGACGTCGCTCCCCTTGGTCACCTCGCCCGCGCTGAAGAGCACACCAAATCGGCGTACCAGCTCCTTGTTGATCGCGGCGAACCCCTCCCCAACGGACTCGCCTGAGCTGCGCCAGGCGTCGTTATCGAACAGCATGAGATTGTCCACTTCATCAACGAACGTTTTGAGCGACCGAGCAGCGTTTAGTGTGTAGATCCCTCCCTCGTCGCTGCCGGGCAAGATCCCCAGCCCGTACACCGGCTCGGTGTGGATCCGCTTGAGGTTCTTGGCGATTACGGGTGCGCCACCCGACCCAGTCCCACCGCCGAGCCCTGCAACGACCAGGAACGCGTCGATCTCATGGACCGGCACCGAGTCAAGCGCTCCTTGGATCTCGTCGATGTCTTCCTCGGCAATTTCCGCGCCCAATTCGTTGTCTGCACCCACTCCGTGGCCCTTCACGCGCGCCTGGCCGATCAGAATCCGACGGTCCTCAGGGAGACGGTCGAGCCCGCTGAGGTCTCCCTTCGCCGTGTTGACAGCGATCGCCCCACGAACGACATCCGCACCGGTTCGCGCGTCGTACGCCAAGAACTCGTCGACCACTTTCCCACCCGCCTGTCCGACCCCGATTAATGCGAGTTTCATGGGAACACCCTACGCGAAGACACGCAGGCAAGGCGCATAAAGGTTAGAAAACCGTGATGTCCAAGCCGCTCCTTCTACACGTCATATTGAATATCAAAACGTAAGTATCGGTTGAGTGAACCCATCATGTGAATGCGTTCGTGGCTCCCGACGTCTCCGCCTAGCCCGCCACAGTTTGATGTGGAAGTTGCGCAGACGCACCTCCGTCGATTACTCGAACCGCTTACTACCGTTGACGGGCAGGCAAAGCTCACAGTTAGTGATGATGCGATCGTGGTCACCAGTGTCGATGACGCGATCATCACAGCTGTCGAAGCATCTCTTCATCAAAACCTGTGTCACGAGTACGAAGCAGCACCAGGGACCATTGAGTTCGATCCGGTCGCATTACGGGATGTTCTTGCTGCTGCACGTGATGACGATGAGCTTGCACAGTTCAGTTACGCGCCGGAAGAATCAACGCTGAGGCTAGCGCTGCCATCGGTCGTGCACACACAAACCGTTGCTGCCGATGTTACTGTTGAGCGGCCGGATATTGACGGGTCCCCGGACAGTGCAATAACGTACCACGCCCGTGACGACGTCAGTCACGCGCTCGAATACTTTGCAGACCACTCACCAGTTGTTGCGTTTGGATACGATGAGAGCGGTGATGAGTGCTACCTCGAAGGAGTATCGACGAGTGAAACCATCCTGGAGACCAAGACTCGATATAGGTGTGCGCGCGAACAGCGAGCGCGTTCGTCAACCCCTGAGTCGGTACGTTCAGCGTTTTCGACTGCCAAACTTCGAGCTATTGTCGGGACAGTACCGTCAGACACGGTGATCCGAGCTGAGTACGCAGACGCGTTTCCGATTCGACTTGCGTGGGGTCTCACTGGTGGGCGCGGCATCGTTGAAGAAACACTCACAGAGGTGACAGTCCTACTTGCCCCACGCGAGGATTCAGACACACCTGCAACAGAGTTAGAACAGACGTCCAGAGTTGATCGGGTCAAAAACGCCTTATTTTGAATTTTGAGCAGGTTGCAATGAGTTGGGGGTGAGCCGAGCCGGCGAACGAGAGCTGAACGCTCCACGCACGAGCCCGTACACAGAGCCAAAGACGACACCGTACCCGGCTAGCGCAACCAGAGTTCCAAGATGGAGGAGAGGAACGTCGCTCCCGATGACAACAGCAAGTGGCACGGGGACGACGAGCAGCCACACCCCGACTCCGATAACGAAACCTAGGGTCGTCGTCGAGACTGGATCAATCCGTATTGGTTCAGACACGGTGAATTCGAGTAGTACCCCACAGATTACACCGAGCGCCCCGCCGGCAAGAATCGTTAACAGGCCACCGACAAGCACGCTGGCGCTCCCGACAAGCCCCGCTGCAACCGGGAAGCCACTCTGGACGCTAATGACGACCCAAAGTACAAGCGTCGCGAGTACGCTGGCAAGCCCCGTTGCGAGTAACATGACAAATGCGTGTTCAAGCGGTCGGCGAGCAACGGGTGCCACGCGCCGAATGCGACCTGCTGTCCAGAACCCGGTAATGGCGATCAAAAAGACCGCAATGGATCCGAACACGCTCGCCTCGTACTGAGCTCTGACGGCCGGGCGATCAAGCGTATAGTGGAACCCAAACAGGTCTACCCACGGCGTATTGTGGAACGCATACAACGTCTCGACGAAGACAGGAGCAATATTGTGCAAGTCAGGGATGAGTCCCCAGACACCTCCAAGTGGGATTAGCCAAATAGCATGCTCACGATCAAGGTCGTACCGGAGGACAACTGGCACCGCTGCGGTGAGCAAGCATGCGGCACCAATCAAGAAGTGAGCGATGGCGGGAGCCATATGTGGTTGTCTACGGAAGAAACCAAAAATCCCCTACAGAGGGTAGCCGTAGGGGAGCCGATTCACTCGCATATCACAAACACATGCATCGAAGATACTGGTCTTAGGACTTCGAATTGTGACTGAGACACCTGGCGGTGAAGTACAGTTTGGAACCATAGCGTCGAAAGTACCATCCACGATGGATGGAGCCGACAGCGCTACCAGAGCGCTGTCACATCGTGTGCCAATCGTTCCCCTCGGAAAGGGGGGGAAGGGAGGGGAACGATCGAGAATAACTGTATTGTGTTCTCATAAAACTCTGTTGAAATGTTTGTGAGTATGTACGTCCAACCGACTGGCAGTAACGAGGTTCTACTAGAACATATAATTTAAGCTATGCTTCTCTGCGTCAACGATGCATATTACAGGAACTCGTGTCCGTACGGGACTCACGATCTTCACCTGCTGTCATCGGCACATTCCGTTCCTCACCGTTTCGAATCAGCTCCGACGAAGACACGTCCTTCCCCTCCCACCCCAGATTGTAAGTGTTCTCACGGCTGTTAGGGTCCCCGTGTGGTTTACTGACCAGAGAAACTTAATATAAAAGCCGGGTAAACAGACACTTTTTCACACCCCTAATTGTAAGTGTATACCTGCTTCTCAAAGCTCTTTCACTATGAATTTCAGCTTTCTATTGTACTGCACTAAATTACCTTTACCCATAACTATATAATTTATAATATAAGCAGAAGTAGATTCAACAACACAACAGCAAATCAACCAAGACAACAATCGACACTCACCTAGAACCGGCCTCACAGTTTCAACTTGTGGAACACTTACAATCCGGGGTGTGTGTGTTCAAAAGGGTCAAGAACAGCTACAACACTTACAACACTTACAAGGTAGGGTTTCAAGTATATCGGCTTACATGACGTGGTATGGACTCCCCATTCAAGGGTGCAAACGATATTTTTCAAACGAAGGAACCCTTCGAAGAGGCATACCATCCTGACGAGATTCTTGAGCGGGACGAGGAGATCGAGACATTTGCTGCGGCTCTACAAGACGTGCTTGATGGCTTTGGACCGCCAAACGTGTTCATTTACGGCCAGACAGGCGTCGGGAAGACTGCTACGACTCACAAAGTTACTGAGTATCTTGAAGCCGACGCCACAGAGGCAGGCGTGAACCTCAGTGTCTTTAGTATCAACTGTAATAAGCGAGACACGACCTACAAAGTCATTACACACCTTGCCAACGAACTCTACTCAGAAAAGACGTTCAAGCAAGGCCATCACCCAGACACACTCTGGGATCATATCTATACCGCACTCGATGAACTTGGCGGAAGTATTCTGGTTGTCCTCGACGAGATCGACAAACTCGGCGAAGATGAGGAGCTCCTATACGAATTTCCTCGAGCGAACGCAATGGGCGAGCTTGAACACGCAAAGGTAGGTATCATCGGTATTAGCAACAATTTCAAATTTCGCGAGAGTCTTTCGCCGCGAGTCAAATCTACACTAACCGAACGAGAGATTCAGTTCTCGCCGTATGACGCGAATGAACTCCGAACAATATTGGACTACTACGCAGATTTAGTCTTCTATGAGAACGTTCTTAGCGATGATGTTGTTCCGTTGTGTGCAGCGTTCACTGCTCAAGACACGGGCGACGCTCGAATGGGACTTGACCTTCTGGAGACTGCTGGCGATATCGCCCGTCATGAGGATGCTGATCATGTCGTTGAGGAGCATGTCCGACTTGCCCGCTCGCAAGTCGATCGGGCGAATACTGAACGGATTGTCAATAACCGCTTGACTGTCCAGATGCAGGCTGTCTTGGTCGCGACGACGTTTCTTGACGTTGACCAGAGTGCGGACGCCAAAGTCAAAACCATCTATTCGTTCTATAAGGATCTCTGCGATCGCCTCGATATCGATGTGCTTTCTGAGTCCCGCGTGCGGGATCATCTAGATACGCTTGACATGTTCGGTCTTCTCGAAACGGAAGAAGTGAATCTCGGCCGTCGTGGCGGGCGGTCGTATATTTACTCGATTGTGGATGAGCCACGGGTTGTCGTCGAGACGCTCTACAATATGGACCGCTTCGAAGATCTCTTCGGCGACAGTGCCGAGGAGTTCTTAGACACGTACGAGGCCGACACACGCAGCGATATTCAGACAAAACTTGGGCTGTGAACTACAGATACACTTGCAAGCCGAGGCGCATGATCTGAGCGGTTAAACACTTACAATCTGGGGGGTCGACGCCAGATAGAACACTTACAATTAGGGGTGTGTGCGAGATGCACCAGGTTTGTGTGTCGGCCTTCCAATAGTCTTCTATCTCTCGAACCACGATCCTGATTCAACGACGCGCTATACAAGAATCGAGTTGATTCCGTACGGAGCGGAGTCTCGACAGGTGTTGATTCTGTTTCAGGCGAGATTGGGCTGAACAATAGAGCTTCAACAGATCCTATCTATCCGAACTGACCGGGCCCTTATACTGAGAGCGGACTTTGTCCCCTTCCCGCCACTGCCAGTAGTAGTAGCGATTATCGTTGATCTCTTTGATTGTGATTGTCGCTTTTGTAGGGACGTCGTCCGGGAGGTCGTCTTGTCGCTCCTCCACCTCGTCTTGGTCCGCCTCTTCCTCAAGACGATCTTCACGTTGCTTGTGTTCGGCTAGCGCTTCGGCGTACGTGGCAACGTCATGGAGGCGCTCCGGAGTAGACTCGTTGAGCGTGTTGACGATCTCCGTTGTGAGGCTTGCCGGTGGAGTCGGGGGTTCGCAGGACATCGGATGCTCTCTTATTAACCAACAAGAACCGCAATCCATAATCTTGTTGGTTAAAGTTAGCAGTGTCGGCCTACAGTCGCTATCTGTGGCATTGCTCGCAACTTCTATTCGCACCTCAAGAACAGGTCACGTCGTAAACCACAATATCCCAACTCAGCGATGCCGTGGGAATCCTCGCGCTTCAGCGCGGGGAGGATGTCAATGTCTGAACTGTGGACGATCGCCTGCGACAGCCATCTCAAAACCGAGCGGCTGGAAGGTGAGCCCGTCTGTACGGGCTGTGCGGTGACCGAACGGTTCGCACTAAAGAAGAAATACTTCTATGACGAAGAGAATCTCGAGACGTTTCGCGAGGAGTACGACGCCATGCCGCTCCACGAGAAGGCGATGGAGAACAAGCTCTTGGCTGGGGGAAGCGTGGTCGCGACGCTGCTCGTCGTTGGACTCCTCGTCATCGACGGTATCATCTGAGCGGATCGGTGTTCACGCTGGCTCAGCGACCAGTTCTTCGAGCGGACAGTTCAGCGACCAAGGGCTTTCGAGTGTCCTCTTCCACCGAATCAGACTAAAAATCTGTCAACTGTTGCCGCTGATCAGTTCCTCAATGAACCGGAAGCCGTTCACGAACGTCACCGAGTCACCATACCCCTCGCTCGCGAGCACGGTTTCGGCCCCCTCGCCAGCCGCGATATCGGTCGTATGAACCACTTCGGGGACAAGCCCCGAGGCTTCCCGTGGATTAGTCGGACACTCCCATCCGACCATCGGTCTTATCGCCTCGGGCGGTCGGGTGGGTCACGGTCGGGGCGTCCACGGCCCCCGATGCCTGCCGTCGCACCTTCCTAACTTGGGGAAGACTGTTGAGAGCAGGCACATTCCAATCTTGATGCTTCTCAATGCCTTTCACGGCGATGTTGACGCTTACACTACGGTCGCTGTGATCTTGATGCCCACAGTCCTGACACTTGAAACGCTTCTTGTTGCGATTCGAACGTTCTGTATGCCTACACATAGGACACCGCTGACTCGTGTACTCGGGGTTAATCCACGCAGTCGGAATCCCCTCGAACGCGGCCTTGTACGACGTATAGTGTTGGAGGGAGCGGAACGGGAGGTGGTGCAAGCGTCGGTTCATCCGCGTGCCGTAGTCGAGATCGTCGCGCATCTCTTTGAGGTCTTCAAAGACGATACACGCCTTCTCGAACTGCTGGCTCCACTCCACGATGTGCCGAGACGCCTTGTGGAGTCTGTCGCGGACAAACTGTTCTTCACGCCCTTCCAGCGTGTCGTGGATACTCGGCTTCCCCGCGTTCTGGACGCGCTTCCGCATCGTAAAGTAGCGGTGGCGTTCGAACTTGACCTCTGGAAAGTCGATAAGCAGCGTGTCTTCGACGCCATCCGCCGAGAGCGCGGTGAGCGCCACGTTGTCCTCGTTCACGTCTACACCGACGACTGTCCGTGAGTCCTGCTTGTCGCGAACTGTCTGCTCGGTGTTTGTGATGTTGACGTGCAACTCGGGATTGCTGTTGTAGAACAGGGCTTCCGCCGTTCCAATCTCCCACTCGTCACTTTTGAGTGCGGCTTTGAGGATATCGAGGTGGGTGTCACTCCCTTCGAGGACGCCCTTGACGTGTTTGTACGGCTTTGTACTGATGCGGAATACCACGTCGCCGTCGTCGGTGAACGATAGGTTATACCCTTCCTCGTAGTTTGCACGAAGCGGATACGCGCCGTCTTTGGTGTGGCTCGGCTGGCCGAAGTCGTCGTACTCGTAGTAGTTCTCCATCGCACCGAGTGCTTTAGCAACGACACGCTGTGTCGTGTTTTTCACGAGGTCGGTGTCGTCGGCCACACGGTCAGGAATTGCGCCCCAGTCTACCCCCTCTTTGGCGAGTCGAATGGTTTCATTGTACGCCGACCGTGCTTCAAGGGTGGCGTCGTACAGCAGACTCTCGTTGTCACTCTGGATGTTCAGTTGGAAATCCAGTGTTTTCACGAGAGTTTGATCGTGTGTCATTCGCTTTGGTCTTATGTAGCGGTGTGGTGTTCTTCAATATCAGCCATCCACGGTGAAAGTGGAACACGTACCCGAGCTTACAGCCTTCACCTCGGAACAAACCCGGAGCCACTCAGCCTGCTCCGCCTGTAGATGTACACATCGGTCGCCGTCCCTGTACTGAGGTGCTGGGCAGCTAAAGCGGCGAGGGCGGCGTCGGCACGCTCGACCTCGTCGGCAGGGCGGTCGTCGGCGTTCGCGATGTATCGCTGGACACCGTCCATCACCCGCGAGACGACCGGCTCGGAGAACTCGAGCGACGCCGCGATAGTCGCCCAGCCCTCGTCGATTGCGGTGTCAACCGGCACTTCCTCAACGTCGGGCTCGTTGACGGTCAGCTCCTCGTATACCCGCTCGGGCAGGACGAAGGCGATGTCGTTCCGGCGAGCGAACTGCCGAACGGCCTGATAGCGGCTGTTCGAGGGCTGTCCCATCGCGACGAACAGGCCGGTATCGGCGATGTGGAGCCGACTCACGCGTCGCCAGTTTCGTCGCCGTCGATGTCCAACTCATCGAGCCCCGTCCCTGCTTCCTCGATGTCGTAGTGCTCGTGGACCACAGGCCTGAGCGCCTGCAAGATCATCTCCGCGGCTAGCGGCGAGATGTCCAGGTCTTCGGCCATCAGTCGGTGTGTCACCTCGCCGCGTTCGCGGGCGGCCGCGTAGGTGAGCGCGGTCGCGAGGCCGGCGACGCCGTGGCGGTCGATGTAGATGTCGATATCGGCGTCCGTCTCGCGGCGGCCGACGGCGTCGATCAGCGCCGGCGTGATCGTGTACTCGCGGTCACCGGCGGCCGTCGTCACTGTCAGGTCAATCTCCCGGGCGGCGTACCGGCGTGGCTGCTCGTCGTCGGTGATGTCAACGACGCCGGCGTCGACGAGCCGGCTGACGTAGCTATAGGCCGTTCCCTGGGCAAGTTCGAGGTCGTCCATTACGTCTTGGACGGTCGCCTCCCCCTCCTGAGCGAGGTACGCATACAGCTGGGCCAGCTGTGGCTCCTCGAGGAGATCGGCGACCGAGAGGAAGTCCTGGACGATGTCGCCGTCGGCGCGGTTTGAGGTGCGTGACACGATTCGTTCTTAATTACAGTTTACAGCGAAACAGTAAAGAGAGTTTGGGTCACTCTGCCGCCGTCGCGACGAGATGCTCTTCGATCTCGCGCGTCCAGTACGTCGCGAGGCCACCCGGACTACAGCGGGCGCACAGCTGTAACGGGCCTTCCAGATGCCCGAGTTCCACGCGGAACCGGGTGAGCGCCGCGAGCGTGTCGACGCTCCCTCGTCCGTGCTAGTGGCGTCACTTCCGAGATAGTTGGTGAGACAGAACCGGCATTTCGTCTGGCTGTCTGGGACTGACGCCCCACAGGACCGGCACTCGCCGTCGGTTACCGTCGGCGCATCAAGGTAGCCACTAGCGCTCGTCGCGACGCTTTGCCGCTGGGTGTCTCCCTCACAGTCTTCGTCCAGCCTCGTGTCCGGAATGTGGGACGCCTCGCCGGTCGGCCGCAGTTCCTCACAGTCAGAATACCGGTTGTACATCGGTTGGCTCGTAGGTTTCGTCGGTTTCGTATTTCAACCTCGGGACGCCCTCGCTCACAACGGCTTCTCGATTATGCGAGAGAGTACAAACATATATATGAGGATGAAGCTAACACTGTCGCAAGAGGTGCCAAGTATGTCCGAATCTTCGCGAGATGGGGTCCAGTCGTGGACTGAGTCGATGAGTGCCCGCGACCGTATTCGGGCGGTCGCCGAGACGCTTCGCGAACCGCGGTCGGTCAATTGGGTCAGCGAGCAGGCCGATGCCGCCTGGAGTACAACCAACGAGGAGCTCCAGGATCTCGTCGACCAGGGCCAGTTGCGTCGCGTCGAGGCCGGCGAGACGACACGTTACCAGCCGGACTACACACGTCTGCTCTTCGAGGAGATCCGGACGCTCATCGAGGCGAACACGCGCGAGGAGCTTCGCAATGAACTGGCCGCGATCACCGAGGAAATCGAGGAATGGCAGGCGACCTACGATGTCGAGACATGGGAGGAGCTCGAACAGTCGCTCGCCGACGGCGACCTCGCAAGTGCCGAGCTGCGCGACCGTCGCGACGTCATCGCGTTCTGGCGTGAGAACGTGGAGGATCGCCGCCTCATCAAGCACGCACTGAAACTCTACTCCGACGTCGAAGCCGCCCGCGAACAGATGACCGACGTGGCTGACCGCGCCACGAGCTAATCTCTCTTTCACAGAATGATCTTTCTCGCTGGTCGCGACCGCTATACACAGCGGACCCTCCTCCGAGATGTCCACGACCGATTGACGAACCAGCCTGGGTGTGAGGACGTGCGCTATCGCCCGTCTCGACGCCGACCCCGGTACGTCATCGCGGATGTCGATCCGACGACGTTCTTGGGTGACTCCTACGACGCGGCGACTGCACGACTGGAAATTCGCTTCTGGTACCCAGCCGGCGTCGACCACGAATACTACCGCATCAACTGGGTCGAACCGGACCGGAACCTGATGCTTGGCTTCCACCAGGACGCCGATCACCCGGATCTTGGGCCTTGTCACATCCAACTCAATCACGAAGACACGCCGGTTGATCGGCATCGCGTGTCGTTTCTCGATGCGCACCCACTCGCCGTCCTTGATGACCGACTACAGGAGTTCCCGGCAGCGGTAGAAGCGATTAGCTGGGAGAACGGGACGCCCTCGCTCCCTACCTGGCCGGTCTAGACCGCGAGTTCATCGAGTGTCTGGTGATGTGTCCGGACAGTCGTTGGCGTGACGTTCCCTGTCTCCGCGACATCGCTTTGTGTCACCCACTACCCCTGCTCCTGCCCCGCTTTGTAAAGGCAAGCTGCGGCGAACTCGACCGGATGGACGCCCGTCGTCACGCCGCGCTCTTCGGCTTGCTCCGCGGTGCACCAACATCGCGGTTTTCCGACGACAACGACCGACAGAACCATCTGAGCGCTCTCGCTTGCGCCTTCGCGAGCGCCCTATCGGGCGCGAGCGAGAGCGCGCCTGCATAAGGTGGCCCCAACCAGCACCGCGCGGCGACCCGCCCGGGGCGAGCGGCCAGCGCATTCCCCGTTCGCCGCGAGCGTGTCGACGACCAGTCCACAGCCGTCACAGACAAAATGATCGCGCCCCTGCGACTATTGAAGAGACCACAACAAGGGGACTCGAGTGTTTCCTGCTAGATGCTTTCGTTGCCATTTCTATATTGTCTAATTAGTTGTGCTGTATGGACATACTAACTAGTTGTACTGGCTAGTACAACTAACCATACTAACTGATTTGTCTGACGCAAATTTATGACGAATGGGTCTAACAACTGAGACATGCTCACGTACACGACATACAGCGAAGCTGGCGGCGTCGGAAAGACGACGCTCGCGTCGAATCTCGCCGACGCGCACGGCCAGCACGATCGGGATGTCCTGGTAATCGATCTCGACCCACAGAACGGCTCGTTAACGTATCTACTCGGCGTTGACGCTCCACGTGATGATAGCAACGCAGACAACATCGCGCGCCACCTTATCGACCGACCGAAGGGTAACTTCGAGGACCTCATTTTTGAGACACCATTCGGATTCGACCTTGTCCCGAGCCACAATATGCTGGAAAATCTGGCCGACCTCCTTGCCCGCGCCTCCTCGATGGCAGACGATCTTGGCGAAGAGTTCGAGCGCCATGATCAGCTGCGGCAGGTCCTTCTTAATGCAGGTATCCCCGAAAAGTACGATACGATCGTCGTCGATCCGCCGGCCACTGCAGGTCCCCACCTCTACAATGCGATTGGCGCGACGCGCTCGCTGGTGATCCCGCTGGAACCGACAGGAAAGGGGATGCAGTCGATCGAGGGATTACAAGATGTCGTTCAAGGCTTCGAGGAGACGGTCGGTGTCACTGTCGGCGTTCTTGCAGTCGTGCCGAACGGCGTCGGACGGACGACGGACCAACAACGCTACCTGACCCGTATCCGCGAGTTAGGATACGACGCGCCAGTAGCTATTGGTGAGCGGTCGTCGCTGTTCGAGGGGTGCTGGGACAAGCAGACGACAGCATTCGCGTACGTCAACGAGCATCGCTCCCGGAAGCGCGATCACGAGATGGAGACGCTCGAGCAGTTACACGAGCTCGCTACCCACCTCGAAGAGGTGAGCGCCTGATGCCGAACGGAATGAAGTCCGGAAGCGGCGATGACCCGTTCGCCGAGGACGACCCTGTCGACGATGAGCCCGACAAAGATGCCGTGGATACAGACACAGACTCTGCCGATCCGTTCGATGAGGACTCGACAACGCCAGAGCCTGAGCCGACGTCGACGACGCTACCAAGTATTCCTGAGCACCCGGCAGACGAATCCTCACAGTTGCCGTGGATCCACCGTCGCGATGGAGTAAAAGACGATCGTAGTCACAAGACAATCCACTACACGGAACACACGGTGAAGCGCGAGCGTCGAGAGCTTAGGCCTGCCCTCGAAGAACAACTCGGCGACGACGTCGAACTCACTGACGCCCGAGAGGCGGCATATCTCGTCGGAATGGACCATCTAGACGAGGTCGCCGACGTACTTCGAGAGTGGGGCTACGATATCGAGTAGCCCTCAATTTTGTATATCGCTATATGATTTATTACTTTTGAGCATGCTTTCTCCGATTAGTTGCTTATTTCGTGTGTCTCCAACAGACATGCGTATAACCAATACTATTATACTACTGTCAAATAGACGCTATCCCATGAGATCATCAGGCTTAGAATCACAACAGGAGGCAGCACGCGGGGTTCTCTCCCGAGATCTCCGTGAGTGACCAAACCTACAACTGGTCGAGGAAATCACTCGACGAACTCGTCGATTTCTACGAGCGCGAAATCGCCCGTGAACGCCAGCTCGAGGGATACGATCCAAACAAGGATATTCCGTCCTACCAGTGGCTCGTTGAGCACGGCTACAGCGGCCTGCAGTACGCTGTTCGAGAACACCACAAAATGACGCTCTCCGAGTTCTTCGAACAGGCTGTTGGACTTGGCGACGGTGGTTCAGCCGACAGCTTGTCGTGGCCAATCGACAACGAGCAGATGATCGAGTATCTCGAACAGTACTTCCGGTCACAGCAACGGGGGTCGGCTGCGGAGAGCACCCTCCAGTCAAAGCGCTCGCGGCTCGGCCAGTTTCTTCGCCACTACGAGGACCTTCACGGGACGGCCGCGATCGTTTCTCGCATCACTGATGTAGCTGACCAGCCTGAAGAGATTCAGCGCGTCACAGCCGTCTTTGACGTTCTCGATGAAGAGCTGGAGAGTAATGATTCGAAGCGGCGGTACCGATCTGACATTGACGACCTCTACAGCTGGCTTGTCGATCGTGGCTACGGCGCGTTCAATCCCGTTCGATATGACCATGAGTGGGACGTTGCCAAGCGCGATAACCCCGCGCTTGCGCCCGTACAGGTCGGATCTCTTGCAGTTGCGACTGAGAATACAGAAGAGCGGCTAATCGTCTTAGGGCTGTGCGCGTGGGGCTTACGACGGAGCGAATTAGCAAACCTCCACGTTGAGAACGTAAACCTTCAGGCAGAGTCACCGTATCTCTCTTTCGACACGCGAAAAAACGGTCCTGGAACAGTAGCGCTGATCTACGGCCAAGATATCCTTGAGGATCGGATCGCACAGCTGTCGGATCGCCAGGGATGGGACGGGTATCTGTTCCCCTCACCAGACGCTCGGCGTGACCATGTGACCGGTGAGACGCTCAATCGCCGATTTAAGTCGATCGCTGCGCGTGCGGATGCGCATGTTCGCGGTGAGCTCCCGACATCGAAGATGGGACGTCGGTTCTGGTACAGCGCGTACGCTGACGCCGTCGAGACGGTGATCGAGCGTCTCCAGAGTGTAGCCCACGAACAGGGCAGCAGCGATCCGATGGTTGTGTTTCGAAACTACCTCTCTGAGGAGAAGCGTCGTGAGTACCTTCGTGAAGCAATGCGTGACCGGCTTGCTGAAGCGTTCGATCACGATGCTGAAGGGTAAACCAACTCTGGTTTGTGAGTCCCCCTATACTGACCGTATCCGGAGCAGAACGTATCACTAGCTCAGAATTTCAATAGAGCGGCTCTGCTGAAATCCTCATGAGTTGATAGGACCGGCGTGCGGGATACGGGGAGTAGCTTGGTCACAACTTTGCGAGTCACAGTAACAGATCGTAGTTCGGGCGAATAACTCCGACGCCAGAGCAGGCTGGTTTGTCAACTCCCACGTATAGATACTAGTACGTGCCAGTTGACGAACCTCGTCATCGTCGGTAGGTTTATCGACTCTACAAGAGTCACGACAAGATATAACGGTAATTCGAGTGATAAGCAAGATATGGTTAAATCGGAGAACCCTGGAACGAAAAACGTGAGTGAGTTGATGAAGGATGTTGATTCTGGAGACTTCGTTATCCCCTACTTTCAGCGGGGATTCGAGTGGGAGCCCTCGATGGCGTCAGAGCTCTTTCAGTCGATACTCCAGGATTATTACACGGGCTTGCTTCTGTTCTGGGATCTAGACGAAACCAAAGCAGAACAAGAGGAGTGGGATCCCGTATGGGGCGCTTCTATTGAGGGCATTCCTCAACAGGCCGTGCTGGATGGTCAACAGAGGTTGTCATCACTCTACTACGCGATTTATAATCCGGAGAAGAAGTTCCCCAGCCGGAAGTCTTACTACGTGTTCTATCTTGACTTGGTGAAAGCTCTGAATGAGGAGTACGACGAAGCGATTCCCTACAAGTACTTCAGACATCACCGTGACTGGGATGATTTGAAGGATCGAGACGAGTGGATTGAGGAAGGGAGAGTTCCACTCTGTGTTTTGTCAGCTACAGATCCGGAGAATCCGGACAATAGCTACATTAATTCCAGGGAATTCAACCAGTGGTCAAAGCGCTTCATCGAAGAGCACTCAGACGTTCTGCCAGAGGACGTGATCGAGTTCAAAGTGAGGGATATGTTCCAGCGAATTCTCAACTACAACTTCGTCCATTACCCACTGAGCTCTGACCGAGACATCAGGGACATCTGCAATATTTTCGCTAAGGTGAATGCGAGCGGGATGACGCTGTCAACTTTTGATTTGATGAATGCGTTCCTGTACCCGTATGGAGTGGAGCTACGGAAGGATCTGTGGGAACGCGAAGTCCCCGAGGCGCTGAAATCGATGGACTCCAGTATGAACATCAATATCCTGAAGATCATTTCGCTCCGGAAACAGAACTACTGTTCTTCGAAGTATCTCTACAACCTGATCCCTGGCGAAGAAACAGTACGCGAGGAACCAGATGGTACTCGGTATGAGGAAATCCTAGTGGGATCCGGGGCAGCGTTCGAAGAGCTATGGCACACGGCTGTCGACTATGCCGAAGAGGCCCGCTCAATCATTATGAACACGGGCGGCCGTGATTTCGGAGCAATTCGAGAAGAGTACATCCCATATGGGACTATGCTTCCGGTTATTGCGGCTGTCCTTTGGGAGTACGACGGCTCTGTCGATGACCCCGAGTTCCGAACGATGCTGAAACGGTGGTACTGGGCTGCTGTCTTCTCAAAAGACTACGGTGGTTCCTCAGACACGGTAATGGGGAGCGATTTCCGAGATTGGAAAGAATGGATTTCCCAAGGGAAGACGATGGAACAGATCGCAAAGGTCGATGCTGAATTCATCGAAGAACTCGATTTGAAAAGCACTGACAAAGGATCTGGGCGATATAATGGCGTGATCTGTTTGCTCGCATTGAACGGGCCGAGGGACTTCTATCGTGGAAACATCTTGGGGACTGGTGATTTTACTGACCATCGCATCAATGATCATCATATCTTCCCGAAGAAGGTACAGGAAATTGATCAAGAGAAAAGACAATCTTTTGACCTCTATCGTGATTCAATAGTGAACCGCACGCTGATTCTGGATGAGACCAATAACAAAATCAAGCGAAAGAAACCTTCTGACTACGTTAAAGAAATGATAGAGACGCACGGCAGTGAAGAAAAAGTAAAGAGCCTACTGCAGGAGCATTTCATCTCTGAATCTGCGTATGAATGTTTGCTCGACGATGACTTTGACAACTTCGTCATCGAACGAGAAAAAGAAATCAAACGCCACGTGATAGAGAATATCGGCATTGAGGAAGGACATTCTGATGAGATCATCAGAGACTGATAGAAAATGTGAGTTAAGTCTAGAGGATGTATGCCACACCCCTGGTTCATGATCGCAGACGGCTCGCAAGCGGATCGGACGATATAGTCGCGGGCGACCGCTAGGTCTCCCGCTGCTGACTAAGAGGTCGGAGAGGGAATCGGGAGAAGAATTGACGTAGAACTTTGATGGGAGGATAACGAAATTGAGCCGACCGAGTGAGAGAGGGTTACTGACCTCGGAGTCCCAGCATCGCAACCCCGAACGCTCCGGGGATTACGACGAGAATCAGGGCTCCAGTGATACACTCTGTGTATGGAACGATTTCAGGAACGCCAAATCTCCCGGTCGTAAATCTCCAGAGTACACCAGGGCATTGACTGACAAGAGGTGCTGCTGCCTCGTTCCGTGCACTACTGACTTTTAACCCAACTGCGAAGAACAGAAAAATCGCTAACGGAATCCCGATCAATGCCGTTCTCAGATCCATATCGACCATTTTCTGATTACAAATTTATTCGGCATCGGGATATAATTTCTTCGTTGAAACATCTGCTCAATTAGTCTGAAGACCTCTCCAAGAGGGGTTTACACACTCTTTTGTCCTAAACCGCCGCGATTTAATTCACATCGAAGACCGAACTATTGAGCTATACGCGCTCTGTATTCAGCACGGCTGTAAGAACATATTACCGATTGAGGATTTCAACAGTGCCAATAGAGCCAAAAATCAAAGTAGCGCTAAATCTACCTCAGTACTTATGAGCAACCCTGGTAACGGAATAATTGTCACAGTCACGAGCACGGGGGAAGCGACGATCCCCCAAGAGTTCCGTGACAAACTTCATATCAACACACGGGGGCGAGTCCGGTTCATTGAAAATGAGGAGGGAGAGATTGTAATTCAACCAGTCAAGCGCCCGTCGGAACTTCGCGGTGCACTTGCATCTGAGGACGAGGAAGAAGAGAAATCAGCCACGATGGAGCTCCGTGATGAGCGAGATAGAGATAAACAGAAGGATGATGAGAAGTTGGGACTGTCGAAGCAAGATGGATGATGGTCATTTTCGATGTCGAGGCATCACGTGCTTTTTCGTTTGACGAGATAAGAGTAGGCGAGTCGAAATCAATCTCCACTAGGGGGCTCCGTTGAAGTCTTATTGCTCAAACGATTCTGTTGAAATTGTTGAGAAGTGATATATTCTGGCCAGAGTGTGGTCAGTACAGAGAGTTTATGAGCCACGACAACGTATCACAACCTTGGCGGCCTCAATAACTGGTTGGGGCTATGGGGAGCGTCTGAGGCCATCGCTCCCGGTGATTTTGGATAACGTACGAATGGCTTTTCCGTGTTTCTGATACCTGTCCACTACTGAGGTTGTACCCTTCAGCGACCAGCTGTTTCAGACAAGAATATGTCTGATGAATAGGATTTCAACAGAACCCTTTGATTCGATTCAAAAACACCTGCAGAACAGTTTCGTATACGTCCTGCTGCTCTGAGAGTGACAGTCCAAGAATCTCACCCATGACAATCTCGTCGATTGCGCGTATCTTCTTATTGACGGTTGCTACCGAAACATCACTGGGGTGTGTGGATCCAAGCATCTCTGTGAGATCTCGAACAGGCTCTGTCTGAAGTTCGTTAGCTGCTGTACGGAGAGACCGTGCTGTCGATGGTGATATCTCACGTGTATCTATTATGGGGAGATTCGCTGTCGTCGAAACAGACATTTCCAAGCAATTACCCCCTCGCTGTGAGCCATAAAACTCGGTGAGAAGGGTACCAATGCTCGAATTTAGAAAGGCAAACAGGAGCTTCGTCTGTGACTCATCATTTGGAGTGACACAAATGAATCGCTTATCGACACAAGCGTCAGACTCATTGAGGGCAGTATAATGCCGTTTACTTATTCCACAGGGGCGAAGAAGCCGTCCGTGTTTCATATCTCGTTGTGGAATTGAGTCGACTGAGCTCCCTTCCCGCTCTAAGATAAATTGTTCAGCTTGACTCCCTGCAATGGACTCGCTATCGAACTCAACTACCCGATATTCCACGTCAGATTCGCTGATCAGAAACATCGGATTCTGCTTATTGAGTCTGACGAGTGGGTGTGTGTGTTCCTTCTCAATTGGTTTGTCAGTGAGCTCTTCAGCGGTCATATAGTACTCCGCATTATTCTTCGATGTGAACCCCGTTTTTACACTCGCGAGTTCACAAAGGCGAGCGGAAAATTCGGATTCAAGCCGTTCCATATCAAACTCAGGTGCTGTGAAATATCGCGTCCATGGTTCTTCCTCAGTTAGCTCATCCTGAGAGCAATCTCGATATCTGAACGCCGGACTATCTCTCTGTGACTCCTCGGTTACTACTCTAAGAAGAGAGCCAAACTCGTAGTTTTCGTGAAACCAATTAAGTGTCTCATCGAGTTTGATGAATGAAACAGTATTCTCAGCCCGAGCCGAATCTTTGCTCTCTTGAGTCAAGAGAAGAATGACCGTCGTGATCTCTGCCTGCGGAATAATTCGCTCAACTGCGGATCCGATAACTGCCTCAATACGATAGTTTTGTAGCAAATGCCGCTTCACGTATCTTCCGTATCTCTTGTTCACATTCGTCTTTAGCTAAGCGAAAAACCGCATGACAGCAGCGGCTTATCGAGGCTACTTTTTGAGAGGAATGAGGAGGCGGCAAGTGTGCACCAAGACGCCTCCTCATCGAGAATCATGCGTCGGCTTACTACACTGTTTCCCTCTGAGTTCCTTGAAGAGCACGCCGAGGAACTCGGCGTGGTCGAACGGGAGGGGAAGCTTCA
>NZ_JBLZNI010000016.1:0-69696 GCF_051194165.1 Halorubrum shenae
GAATGTCCTGCAACGCGGCTTTTCTGAGTTAGGGCTGGGATGGCCCGAAGATACGCCTGTGGAGACTGCGCTCCCTATGGACACCAATCAAGTGTCTGCAAAGCGCGTCGTGGAAACAGGAAGCCTCGGGGCTTGACCCCGAGGCGATTCACTCCCGTGCTCTTCCTCATCTACTACGCCGTTCCCGCGGCGCTGTCCGCGTACGCGGCCCGCGGCGAGATCGGCGCCGCGTTCGACCTCGACCTGCTGAAACCGACGCTTCTCAGTACCGAGTACCTCGTCGCGGTGCTCATGCCCATCGTCGTTGCGGTGGTTATCTGGATCGTCACCGCGGTGCTGGCGATCACCGTCGTCGGTATTCTGCTCCTCCCGTTCGTCCAGTTCTACGGGCAGGTCGCCGTCTTCCGGATGTTCGGCTCGGCGTTCGCGAGCGTGAACGACCGGATCGGGGCGGAGTCGGCCGGCGGCAACGCAAGCGCGGTCGGCGGCGACGACCTCGCGTACTGACGGCGTCACAGCAGTGCGTTCCGCGACGCGCCTTTTAAACCGCCCACGCGCCCACGTACAGGTATGTTCGAAGACCGGCCGGACCGCGACGCCGAGGTTGTCCTCGTGGGGCGCTCAAACGTCGGCAAGTCCACGCTGATGCGCGAACTGACGGGCCACGACTTCTCGACCGGCGGCAAGCCGGGAGTCACCCGGCAGCCGAACCACTTCGACTGGACCAGCGAGAGCTTCATGTTCACGGACCTCCCCGGGTTCGGGTTCATGTCCGGCGTCGAAGAGGAGCACCGCGAGGCGATCAAGACGAACATCGTCCGCTACTTGGAGGACAACGCCGACTCGATCCTCGCGGGCGTCGTCGTGATGGACGGGAAAGCCGCCGTCGACATCATCGACCGCCACGCCGAGCGCGGGAACATCCCCCACGACGTGGAGATGTTCGGCTTCCTCGAGGACGTGGGCGTCGAGCCAATCGTCGCCGTCAACAAGACCGACAAGATCGACGACCTCGACGAGCGGCTCGACGCCATCTGTGACCGGCTCGGCCTGTACCCGCCGTGGCAGCAGTGGTCCGACCGAATCGCCCCGATCTGCGCGAAGCGCGGCGACATCGAGGCGCTCGAGGAGTGCCTCCGGACTCGCTTCCACGAGCACAACCGCGACGACCTGCTGAAGTTCGTTTCCTGAGGGAACTCGTCGCCGGCGCGGTCGCCTCGCGCGGAGTCGCCGTTCTCAGGCGAACACGACGAACCGGAACAGCCACAGCGTGACCATCCCGACCGCGATCGTCGCGAACACGTTCTCCGTGCGCCACGCGACGACGCCGGCGACGACGCCCGCGATCAGTTGCTCGTCGGCGAGCGTGGCGGCGACCGAGGGTCGGATCGTCACGAGATAGGGGAACACGAGCGCCGCGAGCACCGCCGGCGGAACGTATCGGAGGGGTCGTTTGATCCGGGCGGGGACCTCGTCGATGCGCCCGAACAGGTGGATGAAGGAGAGCCGGAACCCGTACGTCGCGACTCCGATGAGGACGATGGCGAGCCAGATTTCGAGCGAGCCAGCCAAAACCGAAGCGCCCGTCACTCGCCGAACACCTCCGTCAATAGGCCGACGACGATTCCGGAGACGGCCCCCGCGAGCAGGCCGAGGTTCAGCGGCAACCCGGCGGCGACGACCGCGATCGTTCCGCCGGCGACGGCCGCGGCGGTGGTCGGTCGGTCCTTCATCGCGGGGACGAGGAGCGCGAGGAACACCAGCGGGACCGCGAAGGTCAGCCCCCACGCGTCGGGGACGCTGGCGCCGACCACGACGCCGACCACCGTCGCGATCTGCCAGACGACCCACAGGGTCACGGCCGCGCCGAGGTAGTAGCGCCACCGGCTCCGCTCCGAGTTCCGCTCGAACTCCGCGACTGAGAGGGCGTACGCCTGATCGGTGAGCACGTACGCGAGGACCGCTCGAAGCCGGCGACCGTAGTCCGCGAAGTGCGGCGCGATCGAGGCCGAGTACATCACCATCCGGAGGTTGATCACGACCGCGGTGCCGACCACGACCGCGAGCGGCGCGTCCTTCCCGATCAGTTCGATCGCTGCGAGCTGTGAGGCCCCCGCGAACACGATCACCGACAGCCCGACCGCCTCCGTGAGTCCGAGCCCGGCGTCGACGGCGGCGATGCCGGCGACGAGCCCGAACGGGACGATTCCGAGCAGCAGCGGCGACACGTCTCGGATCCCGGCCCAGAGGTCGCCGTCGGAGTGGTTGCCGTCGGGGGAGTCGTCGTCGAGGAGGTCTCCGTCCACGGTCACTTTCGCGGGTAGACGGGCTCGTCGTACTTCGCCGCGAGGTGGTCGGCGTGCTCCAGCTTCGCGTTGGCCTTGCGGAACGTCCCTAAAAGCGAGTGGATCTCGCGTTCGGTCGGGTGCGCGCGCCCGAGCAGCCGGCGCATCAACAGCGCGTTCTTTTCCCGCACGTGTTCGCGCTGGCCGGTGGTCTCGAGGAAGTCGCCGAAGAACTCGTGGAAGCGCTCCACATCGGGCTCGGGTGCGCGGGTGACCGCGGTGTCGGGGAGCTGGGTTTCCTCGACGGTCAGCTCGCGGAGCTCGTACAGGAGGACCGTCGCGGCCTGCCCGAGGTTCAACACTGGGTAGTCGTCGTCGGCGGGGATCGAGCACACCTCGTCGAGCCGCGAGAGTTCCTCGTTGTTGAGCCCGCGGCCCTCTCGGCCGAAGACGATCGCGGTCGGCGCGTCGACGGTTTTTAAGGACTCTCGCAGTTCCGCGGGCGTTTTAAACGGGAACCGCTCGTGGCTCTGGTCGTCCTCGCCGGTGATCGCGGTGGTACCGACCGTGTGGTAGTTCGCGACGATCTCGTCGAAGGTCACCTCGTCGGCGTTCGGGAGGACGTCCTCGCGGGCGTGGCCGGCGAAGCCGTACGCCTCCCCTTCTTCGTCCAACTCCGGCGGGTCGACTAACTTCAGATCCGAGAGGCCGAAGTTCTTCATCGCCCGGGCGATGGTGCCGACGTTACCGGGGGTCTCCGGCTCGACGACGACGACGACCGGCTTGCGGCGGGTCCGGGGTTCGGCGCCGGTGTCAGCGTCGACGTCGGCGCCAGTGTCGGCGTCGACGTCGGCACCTTCGTCAACGTCGTCGTCGCCGACACCGCCCTCGTCTCCTCCGCTCATCGGTTCGACGGGTAGTCGGTCGAGAGGTCGACGCCTTCGAAGTCATCCTCGCTCAGTTCGTCCTCCTCGTCACCGCTCTGCCCGGCGAGTTCGAGGATGTCGATCCGGTCGCCTTCGAAGTCCTGCTCGACGCGCTCCTGGACGTCCTGCTGGTCCGGCAGGTCCGGTAGGCCGTCGGGGTCCTCGTCGACGTGCTCGACGGACTCGTACCCCTCCGGAGCCTCGTTGCCCGCGGCGACCCACTCGTGGAAGCGATCGCCGAACTCGAGGGTGCCGGCGTGTTCGCTCCCCCCCTCCTCGCGGAACCAGTAGAGCAGGTCCGGCTCGTGTTCTGGACAGAGCAGCACCTCGCCTCTGGGTTCGCCGTACACGATCTCGGCCTGGTTACAGCGCTGGACCTCGGCTTCGCCGTGTTCGAGATAACAGACGTCGCAGGGCTCCTCGACGAGGCCGACGAGCCGGAGCAGGCGCTCTCGCGGCTCCTCGGGGATCTCGTCGAGGGGTCTCAGCTCCTCGTCGTCGGTGAAGATTTCCTCCTCGTCGAACCGCCATCCGCGGAGGCCGACGCTCACTTTCGCCATGATCGTCGCTATACGTGGCGCGGATAAAAACGCGTCCTTCCGGGGACGAACGCCCCGTTCGCGAGGCCTATACGGACGCGGGCCGTACCCCCGGCAATGCGACGACGGGAAGTGCTCGCTGCCGTGGGTGTCGCGTCGATCGGTGGGCTCGCGGGCTGCGGCGGGACCGCTCCGACGACGGGCGGTGGGGACAGTAAGGGCGAGGAGGACGATGAGGGCGAGAGCGACGCCGATGCCGGCACAGATAACGACACCGGCACCTCCGACCTTCCGACCAACTGGCCCTCCGGGACGTACGCCGACTACGACGCGACCACGGTCACGGTTCGGACCCCCGAGGGCGACGATTTGGGTGCGGTGTTGGCCGCGATCGCAAGAACGGGAAACGAATGGGGCCTCGGCCTCAGCGACGCCCCCACACTTCCCGAGAACGCCGGGATGCTGTTCGTGTTCCCAGAACCGCGGGACTCACTGACGTTTATCATGCCGAACATGGACTTCGGGATCGACATCGTCTACGCCGACGCCGAGGGGACGATTGTCGAGATTCACAACGCGCCCGAACCGGGACCTAACGAGGACGGGAGTGATCAAGAGTACCCTGGTTCGGGTCAGTATGTGCTGGAAGTCCCGTATAAGTGGACCGAGAGACAGGGCGTCGACGTCGGCGACTCGCTCGCGTTCGAGCTGTGACTCCGACTATCGAACTCGTTCCGTAACCGTCGGGTCGGGGCCGTTCAGCTCCGGCAACCGAGCGACGCCCACTGCGAGTACGACGCTCATGACCGCGAACAGCGCCAGGAGCGCGATGACGAACCCGGCCGCGCCGACCGTAACGAGCAGTTGACTCCCGAGCAGTTCGCCGCCTATCGTGACGATGAGGGCGGCTGACGCGACTCCGAGTAATCGGTCTTCAGACTTCGTGTTCATACAGAACGTACGTTCTGGACGGTATTAACGCGTGCCCGACGGCTGCCGTCATGTCTCACACTGACACGTCTCGTCAGGGACGCGAACCGCTCGACGACCCTCGCTGGTCACCGCTCTCACCCGACCGATCCCTCGGTGGTTCAGCCCCCGTCGTCGGCTCTGTTCACTCGTCCCGTCGTTCACTCGTCCCGTTTATGTCGCTCGCGCCCGTGGTACTGGTATGCGAAACGTGGACGCCGCGGGCCTCGGAATCGGAGACGACCACCCGCCCCGAATCATGGGCGTACTCAACGTCTCGGAGGAGTCGCCCTACGACCCGAGCGTGTACGACGACCCCGGCGAGGCGGCCGAGTACGTCGACGAGGAACTGATCGGCGAGGGCGCCGACATCGTCGACGTCGGGCTCGAATCGGCCAACAAGGACCTGGACGTGCTCTCGGCCGAACAGGAGCTCGACCGCCTCGACACCGCGATCGAGACCCTCGAATCGACTTCGGGCGACGCCGTCTGGTCGATCGAGACGCGCTACCACGAGGTCGCCGACGAGGCGCTCGCGCGCGGGTTCGACATGGTCAACGATATCTGCGGGTTCGCCGACCCCGAGATGCCCAGGGTCTGCCGCGAACACGACGTCGCCGTCTCAAAGATGGCCTCTCCGCCGGATCTGGAGCGGCCGGGGGCGATCGAAGCCGTCGACGATATCTACGAGGCGCTGTCGATGAACGGCCTCACCGACAAGACGATCCTCGATCCGGCGTTCGGCGGGTGGTCCGAGGCGAAGACGCACGCCGACGACCGCGAGACGTTCCACCGGCTCCGCGAGTTCCGCGGCTACGGCCGTCCCTTACTCGTGTCGATCAACCGGAAGAGCTTCCTCAAGTCGATCGCCGGTCGAAGCACCGAGGAAGCGCTGCCCGTCTCGCTGGCGGCCACCTCGATGGCGGTCGAGCGCGGCGCCCACGTGATCCGAACCCACGACGTGGCCGAGACCCGAGACGCGGCTCTCGTGGGAGCCGAGTTCGCTCGGGGACGGGCGCGCTCGGACGCCGAGACAGGCGAAGTCGCCGTCGAGGAGCTTGACGTGACGACCGTCCAGGAGGCCGAGCGCCACGTCGACCGGCTCGCCGCCGACCCGTCCGTCGCCGGCGACGCCGTCGTCCGGACCTACGAACTGCGCGGGCTCGCCGACGAGGCCGTCGGCGCGCTCCGGGCGGCAGCCGCTGAGCCCGACGCCGACGCGGCCTTCGCCGTCGCCGGGTCCGCCCTCGAGGCCACGGAACCGACCTCGGCAACCGACGGCGGACCTCCCACGAACGGCAGCGCCGGAATCCTCGTTACGACATCTTCCGGGCTGTCAGCGGTTCGTTCTGCCGCTTCGGGCGTTTCAGCCCCGCTCGCCGCCGCACTGAAAACGATCGACGACACTTCCAAGTAAGAGAAAGTTTATGCCGTCGTACAGACAACCAGCCCAGTGGACGCCGGAGGGGCACGCGGGTAGGGGTATCCTGTGCCACTCCGGTCCATACCATATTCCACCCCGCCAGCGCCGGCGCCGTCTCTCGCCGCCATCGGGCGGCCGTACCGCCCCCGACATCGCCACGCTGACAGCGGTGATTTACGCATGAACTTCACGACCTTCGAACCCATTTATAAAGCGATCCTCGCCGACTTCGGCTTCGGCCGACCGGCCGACGAACGCGCTCGCGACGTGGCGGGGGAGCTCGCGACGCCGTTCCCGCTCGACCGCCTCGGCGACTGGCGCGGCGAGACGGTGGCGATAGCGGGCGCCGCGCCGTGTTTGACCGACGAGGTCGACATCGCACGCGACGCCGACGTGGTCGTGGCCGCTTCCACGGCCGCCGACACCCTCCGCGACCGCGGCGTCGCCGTCGACTGCATGGTGACCGACCTCGACAAGAACCCCGAGACCGCGGCGGAACTCACCTACGAAGGAGTTCCGGTCGCGGCCCACGCCCACGGCGACAACATCCCGGCAGTCCGCGAGTGGCTCCCCCAATTCGCAGACGAGGCAACGCTGGCGACGACACAGGCGGCCCCAGTCGGGCCGGTTCGAAACCTCGGAGGGTTCACCGACGGCGACCGCGCCGCCTTCCTCGCGGACCACGTCGGCGCCGGACGCCTCGTGTTCCCGGGCTGGGACTTCGACGATCCAGACGTGAACCCGATGAAAGCGAAGAAGCTCGACTGGGCCGCGCGGCTGTTGCGGTGGCTGGAACGCCGCCGCGACGAGCGGTTCGGCGTTCTCGACGGGCGCCGAGAAGGGCTCGACGCCGCGCTCGACCCGATCCTCAGCGGACGCGACGACGTTATTTAAAAAGTGTCAAAACGGAGACGGGGAGCGCTATGCGACGCGGTCCTTCGGTAACAGCTCCGCACGGTCGCGGGCGTCGAGCCACTCGACCAACTGAACGAGCTGGTCCGTCGCGGCCTCGAATAGGCGCGCCGCCTTTTCAGGGGTCACGTCTGTCGGGTCGCCGAACGCCCCGTTCGCGGAGTTGTCGATCGAGTCGTAGTAGGTCCGAGCGCCGTGGACCACCGCGTCCGACTCGTCGAGGTGGACGAGTCCGTCGTCGCGGGCGTCCGCCAGTCGGTCCGTTTTGACGAGCTCCGGGGCGATGTGGGTGATCATCGCGGTCTCCTTCGGGCCCGCGTGCGGGCCGTTGTGCTCGAACAAGTCGTCGACGAGCTCCGGGATCGACTCGTCCCACATCCACTCGATCGCGTACGCCGTCTCGTCCTCGTGGAGTCGGCGGCCGACCTCCCGGAGGTGCTGGACGTTACCGCCGTGGGCGTTCACGAACACGACACGGTCGATCCCGTGGTACGCGAGGTTCCGCGTGAACGACTCGACGTAGTCGCGGAACTCCGGTGGGTCGACCCACATCGTCCCCGGGAACTGCCGGTGGTGCGGGCTGACGCCGACGGTTACCGTGGGGGTGCGGATCGCGCCCGTCTCCTCGGCGGCCGCGGTCGCGAGCGCCTCGCCGATCAGGTGGTCGGTCGCTAACGGCAGGTGCGGACCGTGCTGTTCCGTGGAGCCGAGCGGGACGAGCGCGACGGATTCGTCGGACAGCGCCTCACCGAGTTCCGGCCACGTGCGGTCTGCGAGATACATACCCGGATTCGGGTTCGGTGACGTATGAACCCCGCTTTCTCGGTCGGGCTCGCCGGGTCCGATGGTCGCGTCCGGACCCAGCCGTCCCGTGTCGCCACCCTTTTTGTGTCGTCCCGCCGAATTTGGGCGTATGTTCGGAGGAGGCGGCATGAACCCGCGAAAGATGAAACAGATGATGAAACAGATGGGGATCGACGTCGAGGAGCTCGACGCCGAGCGGGTCGTCATCGAGACGGCCGACGGCGACGACCTCGTCTTCGACGGCGCCCAGGTGACCAAGATGGACGCCCAAGGGCAGGAGACCTACCAGATCGTCGGCTCGCCCGACGCGGTCGCCGACGCCGGCGCGGGAGGGAGCCCCTCGGCGGTCGAGGGCGGCGTGGTCGAGGCGGACGACGAGGCGGCCGACGAGGCGGCCGACGCGGACGACGCCGGCATCCCCGACGAGGACGTCGCGCTCGTCGCCGAGCGCGCTGGCGTCCCGAAGTCGACGGCCCGCGAAGCCTTGGAGGACACCGACGGCGACCTCGCGGCCGCGATCGCGGAGCTGGAGTGACTGATTCGGCGTGACGGACGCCGCGTACCTGTTGGTCCACGACGACCGAGAGTACCTGCTGGAGCCCGGCGAGGAGTTCGGCACCGATCTCGGCGTGCTCGACGTCCCTGACGACGTCGAGGGCGGCGACACCGTCGAGACGCACCTCGGCACCGTCTTCGAGGTCCGCGAGCTCCGCGGGCCTGACCTGTTCAACCACCTCGAACGCACCGGCGCGCCGATGATGCCCCGCGACGTGGGGCTCGTGATGGGCCACACCGGCGCGTCCGGCGGCGACCGCGTGCTCGACGCCGGCACGGGGTCGGGGATCCTCGCCGCCTATCTCGGGCGGGCCGGCGCCGACGTGACCACCTACGAGATCGACGACGAGTTCGCCGAGGTCGCCCGCGCCAACATGGAGACCGCGGGCGTCGCCGATCGCGTCGAGGTCCGAACCGGCGACCTCACCGAGGAGCTCGACGGGCTCGCCGAGGGAGAGCCGTTCGACGCGCTCACGCTCGACACCGGCGACGCGCCGGCGGTCGTCGAGCGCGCCGACGAGCTGCTCGTCTCCGGCGGCTGTCTCGCCGTCTACTCCCCGTTCGTCGAGGGCACCCGCGAGGCGGTCCTCGCAGCCCGCGAGGCCGGCCTCAGCGGGATCGAGACGCTCGAAACGATCCAACGCGAGATGGACTTCTCCGACCGCGGCTCTCGTCCCTCCACCGCGGGCGTCGGCCACACCGGGTACCTGGTGTTCGCGCGGGCGCCCTGAATCGGGAGTGCTCAGAGCGTATTCGAACGCCCCCTCTCGACCGGCCCTGAGTTTTTGACCGTGAGCGTCGCCGCCATGTCGCTGCCCGGATCGACGGTCAGCGTGTAGTCGGCGGCCTCGACGAGCTTGGGACCGGTACCCGGCACGTCGCCGGTGACGACCTCCAGCGCCGTGAGGTCGACCGGGACCGTGACGCGCCGGGTCTCTCCGGGGTCGAGCTGGACGCGCTCGTAGCCGACGACTCGCGTGTCGCGGTGCATGACCGACCCGTACGACTGGGTGTTGTACACCTCGACGATGTGTTCGCCGGCCGCGTTCCCGGTGTTCGTCACGTCGACGCGGACTCTGACCGCGGATCCGCCGGCCGGGTTCCCGAGCGAACTCGGGCTGACTTCGAGGTTCGAGTACTCGAAGGTGGTGTAGGAGAGCCCGTGCCCGTAGGGGTACAGCGGGTCGTGACGGTTGCCGGGCCAGGCGTTGTGATGGGCCGGGCCGTGACCGACCCTCTGGGGCCAGGTAAACCCGAGTTTGCCCGAGGGGTTGTACTCGCCCAGCAGCGTCTCGGCGATGGCGGTGCCGCCGCCGGTCGCGGGCTGGCCTGCGAACAGCAACCCGTCCAAATGCTGAAAGGTCGTCTGGTTGCCGCGGGGACTGCCCGCGTACTCGACGCCGACGATCGGCGTGTCGTCGCTCACGTTGTCGACGACCGTCTGGAGTATCTCGCGCTGGGTCTCGGGGAGTTCGAGCGTATCGCGGTCCCCGAACCCCTCGTTGTGCGGCGCTTCCCCGAGCACGACGACGACGACGTCGGCGTCGGGAGCCGCGTCCTCGACGGCGCTCCGTTGCTCGTCCGTGAAGTCGTACGCCTCGGTGCCCATCCAGTCTTCCGTCGGCACCATCTCCTCGTGAGCAGTGAGGCCGTCGGCCGCCCACCAGTTACTGCGGTTGATCGTCGTCGGGACGTGCGTGATATTCTCGCTACCGAACGCGTCCTCCAGTTCCTCCATCATCGTGGTGCCGGCCGGTCGTGGACCGTCTTCCGAGAGACCGCCGCCCTCGATGCCCTGCCAGCCGAGCGTCCAGGCGCCGTACTGCATCAGCATGCGGTTTTCGATCCCGCCGGGGCTGACCCCGGGGCCGGTCACCAGCAGGTTCTCGTCTCCCGAGAGCGGCAGCACCGAGTCGCCGCCCTCGGTTAGGGAGTCGTTTTTTACCAGCACCATCGACTCCCTGGCCATGTCCGTCGACAGCTGGACCGACTCGTCGTTGCCGACGAGGTCGACGACCTCCGACTCGTCGGCGTAGGGGTCAGCGAACAGGCCGAGCTCCTGTTTGAGTTCGAGAATACGCTGGACGGACTCATCGATACGTTTCTCGGAGAGTTCGCCGGAGTTGACCAGTTCCTCGACGAAAGTGACGAACTGGACCGGGTCCACCGGCCGGCCGTCGTTGCCGCCGCCGAGCATGACCATGTCGACGCCCGCCTCGATAGCGGCCTTGACGGCCATCTTCTTGCCCTCTGTGGTGTCGGGGAACATCTCGTGGATGCCGATCATCCGGTAGAGGTCGTTCCAGTCGGTGAGGATCACGCCCTCGAAGCCGTACTCCCCGCGGAGGACCTCGGTCAGCAGCCAGGAGGAAGCGTGGGCGGGCACGCCGTTGACCGACCCGCTGTTGACCATCACCATGCCACCGCCCTCCTGAAGGGTGACCTCGAAGGGTGGCAGCAGCGTCTCCCGGAGGTCCCGCATCGAGGTGTCGGCAGCTGCCCGGTCGTTGCCGTTGTGCGGCACCTCGTAGCCGGCGAAGTGCTTCGGCGTCGCGGTGACGCGGTCGTTGGTCTCCAGCGCCCGGTTGCGCGCGGCCGAGATGTCGCCGAGGACCTTCGTGGACTCGCTGATCCCCTCGAAGTACCGACCCCAGCGTGGGTCGCGCTGGAGTTCGATCGTCGGGGCGTACGTCTCGTGACAGCCCGTGGCCGCGATCATGTCCGACGTGTGTTCTTCGGCCCGTTCGATCAGCTCCGGGTCGCGCGTCGTTCCCATGTTGAGCCGCTGTGGGAGCGCCGTCGCGCCGTCGACGTAGGCCGCGCCGTGGGTGCCGTCGATCCCGTAGAAAAACGGGATGCTGTGCGTCGAGTTCGCGAGGTTATACCGCTGGAGTTCGTTGATGCCGGCGACCAGTTCCGCTGGATCGAAGGTCGGCGGCGCGGAGCCGCCGGACAGGACAGATCCAGTTCCGAGTTCCGTGAAGAGGTCACCGACCGTCTCGACCTGCTCGTGACCCACCTTGCTGGTCGGGTCGAGCGATCCGATGACCGGTTGCAGCATCTGCCCCGCCTTCTCCTTGACCGACATCCGGTTGATCAGTTTCTGGAACGCCTTTCCCTGAGCCGCGGCGGTTTCCGCGCCGAACCCGAGTCCCGTCGCGGTGGCCGCTACGCCGGTCGTTTTCATAAACGTTCGTCGCGACTGTCCGCCTTCTGTCTCGTCATCTGCATTATCCTCTGACATTGCCCATAAAATACCAACCGGATCTATGATAATTGTTTGGAATGTACAAATAAATTAATAATAAACATTTGAGAATGAATAATTGAGAATGAATACCCCATAAACCGGGTGAGATCGGTCGCGTTCGTATGGAATTTGCGTGTCTGAACATCGCCTCTGAGCCGGCGCAACGTTCTTTCCGATTCCGCCGCCACGGGGCGTATGGTCCCTCCGACAGGCGAGGACGGCGACGATACCGACGAGGGCGCTGCCGGTGACGGAAACGGAGGGGCTGACGCTCCTCCCGCCGAACCCTCCGAGGTCGCCGCCGCGCTCGACGAGTACGGCACGGAACTCGCCACCGCGCTCGCCGACGCGCTCGCGGGGCGGTCCGGCGTCGTCGCGGTCGGCGTCCCGCTCGGGCTGCTCCCGCCGGTCCTCGCGGCTCGGGAGCGGACCGAGGACGACACACCGTGGCGAATCGCCTGCCGGTCGGGTGTCGCCGATGCGCTTGGGCGCGCGTTCGTCCTCGGCACCGCCATCTCTGAGGCGGTCACGGAGGAAGCGATCGAGCTCCGAACGGTCGCGGGCGACGGAGGTTCTGATGACGACCGGGACGTCACTGCCGCGGCTCGACCGCTCGTGTTCGCGACGCCGGACCGCGTCGACGCGGTTGCGGGTCCGTACGAAGACCGAACGCTCGTTTCCGAGACGAAAGATGCGACCGCCGCGGCGGCGTTCCGCGCGGCGACGGCGCAGTTCGAGGCGGCGAGGCCCGCGACCGTCGGCATGCCCGCGCGAAGCCGCCTGCTCGCGGCCGCACGTGGGACGCTCGACGACCGATTCGCGGACGACGTGGCGGCGGTGCTCGACGCGCTCCCGTACGGCGCGATCGGTCGGACCGGTGAGATCACCGACCGAACGCTCCTCGTCGCGCTGGCAGCGCGAAACGACCACTTACTGTGGGACCTCCGGCGGTGGGTCGGCGACGGAGCGGAGGGCGGGCGTGACAGAAGCGCAGCGTCCGACGAAGGCCTCGGCATCGCCCCCGGACAGGACCTCACCGACGACCGTCGGGCTCTCGTGCGGCGCGGGCTGGTGGAGGCGATCAAGGTACCGGCGGGAGACGGCCGCCCGCAGCTCCGGCTTCGGGCCGTCGACGACGCGCTGCTCCGCGCAACCCCGAGAGAGGTGTTCAGCGTGCTCCGCGGACGGTTCGCGCTGCCGGTCGACGAAGACGGCCGGCTCCGGGACCCGCCCGGACGCGACGAGCGGCGCCCGGTGTGGAAGCGGACGCGACGTGACAAGAACTAACTCCCGGCGGCGCCCCCGAACGGGTATGCCGAACTTCTCCGACAGGGTCGAGCGGATCTCCATCAGCGGGATCCGCGAGGTGTTCGAGGCGGCCGGCGACGACGCGATCAACCTCGGGCTCGGCCAGCCCGACTTCCCGACGCCGGACCACGCGCGTCAGGCGGCCGTCGACGCGATCGAGAGCGGAAAGGCAGACGCCTACACCGAGAACAAAGGGACGCGATCCTTGCGCGAGGCGATCGCCGAGAAGCACCGGACGGACCAGGGGATCGACCTCAACCCCGCGAACGTGATCGCCACCGCGGGTGGGAGCGAGGCGCTCCACGTCGCGATGGAGGCGCACGTGAGCGAGGGCGACGAGGTGGTGATCCCGGACCCGGGGTTCGTCTCCTACGACGCGCTGACGAAGCTCGCGGGCGGCGAGCCGGTCCCCGCCCCGCTACGGGACGACCTCACGATCGATCCGGCCGCGATCGAGGCCGCGATCACCGACGAGACCGCAGCGTTCGTGGTGAACTCTCCGGGGAATCCCACCGGGGCGGTCTCCTCCGAGGAAGACATCCGGGAGTTCGCGCGGATCGCGGACGAACACGACGTGCTCTGCATCTCCGACGAGGTGTACGAGTACACCGTTTTTGAGGGGAGCCACCACTCGCCGATGGAGTTCGCGGAAACCGACAGCGTCGTCGTCGTCAACTCCGCCTCGAAGCTGTTCTCGATGACGGGCTGGCGGCTCGGCTGGGTGTACGGCTCGGACGAGCGCGTCGAGCGCATGCTTCGCATCCACCAGTACGCGCAGGCGTGCGCCTCGGCTCCGGCGCAGTACGCGGCGGAGGGCGCGCTGCGCGGCGACCGCGGGGTCGTCGACGAGATGACCGCCTCCTTCGAGCGGCGACGGGACCTCGTCCTCGACGGCCTCGACGAGATCGGCCTCGACTGTCCCACGCCGCAAGGCGCCTTCTACGCGATGCCCCGAGTGCCGGAGGGGTTCGTCGACGAGTGTCTCGACCGCGGGGTGATCGTCGTGCCCGGCGAGGCGTTCGGCGAGGGCGGGCGCGGCCACGCTCGGATCTCGTACGCGACCGACGAGAGCGAGCTCCGCGAGGCGCTCGACGTGATGGCGGAGGCGTACGAGGCGGTGAAGTAGCGTCAACTTCTGCCAAAAGATAACCCAGGGACATTACCAAGTCGCAGGAGGTTTCCGCAAGTTATACTGCCACCGGACAAGTACCGCAACGTAATGGACCGGAACATACAGGTCAGCCGCCTCGATCGCCGCGCGGTCGAGGACCAGGGGGTCGAAATCGTTGAGCGCAAGGGTATCGGACACCCGGACTCGATCAGCGACGGTATCGCGGAGTCGGTGTCGCGGGCGCTCTCGCAGCTCTACTTGGACCGCGTCGGCAAGGTGCTTCACTACAACACCGACGAGACACAGCTGGTCGCCGGCCGCGCCGCGCCCGCGTACGGCGGCGGCGAGGTCGTCGAGCCGCTCTACGTGCTCATCGTCGGACGCGCCACGAAGGAGTACGAGGGCGAGCAGCTTCCGGTCGACTCGACCGCGCTCGCGGCCGCCCGCGACTACCTCTCCGAGGCGATTCCGGAGCTCGAGTACGGCACCGACGTGATCGTCGACGTGAAGCTCGGCGAGGGCTCGGGCGACCTCCAGGACGTCTTCGGCGAGGAGACCCAGCAGGTGCCGATGGCCAACGACACCTCCTTCGGCGTCGGCCACGCGCCCCTGACGGAGACGGAGACGATCGTGTACGAGGCCGAACAGGAACTCAACACGACGTACCACGACGAACACCCGGAGCTCGGCCCCGACGTGAAGATCATGGGGAAACGCGAGGGCGACCAGATCGACATCACCGTGGCGGCCGCGATGGTCGATGGGTACATCGACGACCTCGACGACTACGACGACGCGGTCGAGGACGTCCGCGAGTTCGTCACCGCCCTGGCCGAAGACCACACCGACCGGGAGGTCCACGTCGACGTCAACACCGCCGACGACTACGACGAGGGCTCGGTCTACCTCACCGTCACCGGCACCTCCGCGGAGCAGGGCGACGACGGCTCCGTCGGGCGCGGCAACCGCGCGAACGGACTCATCACTCCGAATCGTCCCATGTCGATGGAGGCGACCTCCGGAAAGAACCCCGTCAAC
This sequence comes from Halorubrum shenae, assembly GCF_051194165.1. Taxonomy (NCBI): domain Archaea; kingdom Methanobacteriati; phylum Methanobacteriota; class Halobacteria; order Halobacteriales; family Haloferacaceae; genus Halorubrum; species Halorubrum shenae. The sequence goes on from NZ_JBLZNI010000016.1 coordinate 15,121, forward strand.
CACATCGGAAAGATCTACAACCTCCTGTCGACCCGGATCGCGGAGTCCGTCACCCAGGAGGTCGACGGGATCCGCGACCTGCAGGTCCGCCTGCTCTCGCAGATCGGGCGCCCGATCGACGAGCCCCACGTCGCCGACGCGCAGCTCGTCACCGAGGAGGGCGTCGCGATCGACGACATTGAACCCGAGGTCCGCGAGATCGTCGATCGCGAGCTGGCGAACGTCACCGACGTGACCCGCAGCGTCATCGACGGCGACGTGTCGACGTTCTGAGCCGGCGGCGGCGAGAGCGACTCTCCGGATTCCGACCCTGACGACCGCAACCGATTTGTGGAGCGGCCGAGTCACGTAGCGTGTGACGCGGGTGTGTCTCCTCGGCGACCCCGACGTGAACCTCACCTACGAGCTGCTGTCCCGCGAGACGGCCCGGGACGCGCTCGCGACCTACGACATCGAGGAGCCCTTCGAGAACAGCCTCGCCGTCGACACCGTGAGCCTCGGCGCCGCGGTGTCGCTTTTAAATGACCTCAACTGGTACCTCGTGCGCTTCGTCGACGAGGCGCTCGTCCGCGAGCCGTCGGTTTCTCCCGACGAGTGGCTCTCGCGCGATCTCGCACGCGAGGTGCGCGACGGCGTCGTCCCCCCCGAGGAGACCGACCAGCGCCTGAAGGTGTTCGGGCTCGTCGACGGGCGGCCGGTCGAACCTCTCTACGTCCGGCGGACACAGGGCGAGACGCCGGAGTACGACCTCCGCGACGTCGAGGAGACCGTGGTCGTCAGGGTGAGCGAGTCCGAGTTCTCGGGATAGGATACGCCGTCCGGCGACGAGAGTCTGAGACCGCCCGAGACGCGTGTCGGGCGATTCCGCCGGGTTCGGTCGGCGCCGGTCGCGAGGTCCGTCAGGCCCGCAGTCAGCCCTATAAACGACGCGCGTCTCTCACACGGCCTCGTGATCGGTTTCGGTAGGCTTCCTCGACCGAGGGAGGACGACCGTGAACACGCTTCCCTCGGGCTCGTTGTCTTCGAGGACGACCTCGCCGTCGAACATCTCGACGAGGGTGTCGACGAGATAGAGCCCGATCCCGGAGCCGGAGCTTTCCAGCCCCATCTCTCCCCGACCGAAGATCTCCTGTTTGTAGCTGTCCGGAATTCCGGGCCCGTTGTCGGCGATCCGGACGGCGATCGTCTCGTCGTTGCTCTCGACGTGGACGGTTATCTCCGGCTCCGGTTTGTCGTTATGTGCCACCGCGTTGTTCAGGAGGTTCCGAAACACCGAGGAAAGCAACTCCGTCGCCGTCACGTGGAGCGCGTCGTCGACGTCTCCGGTGATCGTGATGGTCGTGTCCTCGTAAGCCGACCGCGCCTTGTCGATTTCGTTCGTGAGGACGCTCTCAAGGTCGACCGGGGAAAGGTCCGGATCGCCACCGTCCCCGAGCACGTCGAGGAAATCCCCCACGGTTTCAGTGATGCTCGCGATATGCTCCCCGGCGTTCAGCATTCGCTCGAGATGCGCTTCTCCCTGAGCGTCGACGTGGTCTCCGAGAGTTTCACCCCATCCCATGATCACGCCGACGTCGTTTCGGATGTCGTGGCGAACGACTTGGGTCAACAGCGCGAGTTCGGCGTTCCGCTGGCGGAGCTGTTGTTGCTGTTGCTCTCGCGAGATCGCGTACTGGACCGTTTGTTGAAGCAATCGCGGCGTGATGTCGTCTTTCACCAGGTAGTCTTGGGCCCCGCGTTCGATCGCCTCCTCCCCGACGCGCTCGTCCTCGAGTCCGGTCAGAACGACGATCGGTTCGGTGGTGACGGCTTGGACCATCTCGTCGAGCGTCTCGACGCCGGTGCTATCGGGTAAGCCGAGATCCAGGAGGACGACGTCGACGTCGTCGGCGACCGCTTCGCGAGCGGCCTCGAGTCGCTCGACGTGGGTGATGGCCGGCGCCGGAGCGTCGGCGTCTCCCCACGAGCTCTCGGACACGTATTCGGTGATCAAGCGAGCATCGGCCGGGTTGTCCTCGACGAGGAGGATGTGTGTGGGCTCTGCGTTAGTCATTGGAAGCTGTATTTGAGATCGGCGCAATCCAGAATTCGACGGTGGCGATAACCATCTCGATGTAGTCGTCGGGATCGACCGGTTTCGTGACGTAGGCGTTCGCCGAGAGGTCGTAAACGCGGTCGATGTCGTCTTGACTCTCAGAACTGGAGATGACCACTACAGGGACGTCCTGAAAGGCAGTCTCGTTCCGGATCGTCGAGAGCACATCGAATCCTGAGTTACCTGGAAGATTCAAATCTAAGAGTATTAAATCTGGGTGTTTCAGCGGAGTGTCAGCATCAACTGCCGTGAACTGGTCGATCGCCTGCCGCCCGCTGTTGACGACTGCGAAGTCGAGTTCGACTCCGGCGTCGGCGACTCCTTCCTCAACTAACCGAACGTCCGCGGGGTTGTCCTCAACGGCGACCACTCGCGGGGGCGGTGAGTCATCGGTTGACTTACACATCGGTCGTCTCACCTTTCGGGAGGGTGATTATAAACGTCGACCCCTCACTCGGCTCCGAGTCGACGCTGATCTCGCCCCCGTGGCGATCGACGATCTTTCGACAGATCGAGAGCCCGATACCGGTCCCGGTGAACTCTTCGCGGGTGTGGAGCCGATGGAACACCTCGAAGATGTCCTCGGTCTGATCCGGCTCCATGCCGATTCCGTTGTCGGTCACCTCGAAGACGACCGACTCCTCGCGGTGGGCGACCGAAATGTCGACCACCGGCTCGCCTTTGTTGTACTTGATCCCGTTGTCGATCAGGTTCTGGAATAACTGCGCAAGTTGCGCCTGATCACCGACGACCGTGGCCTCGGTCGTCGGCGCCGACACGGTCGCATCGGTCTCCGTGATCTTGACTTTGAGTCCCTCAACGACCCGGTCGAAGAGCTCCGAGATACCCACCGGCTTGAACGACTCTCCGCGGGTGTCGACGCGTGAGTAGGCCAGCAGCGCCTGGATCATCTCTCGCATCCGATCGGCTCCGTTGACGGCGAACTCGATGAACTCGCCGGCGTCGTCGTCGAGTTCGTCGCCGTAGCGCCGTTCTAACAGCGTGAGATAGCTTGAGACCGTTCGGAGCGGCTCTTGCAGGTCGTGTGAGGCGGCGTACGCGAACTGTTCGAGCTCCTCGTTAGACTGCTTGAGTTCCGCTTGGGTCTCGCGTAACACCGCTTCGCGCTCAGCACGGACGAGCGCGGCTTCGACGGTCGACGACAACACTTCGAGGAGGTTGAGATCCGTCTCGGTGAACGCCCGCTGATCGATCGAGCCGACGGAGACGATACCGTGTTCTCCCAGCGGAACGATGACCTCTGACCGAAGGACCGTCTCGTCGTTGTGCAGGCCGTCGACGTCGGTCAGATCGTCGTGCACCTGCATCTGGCCGGTCGTGAACGCGTCCCACGCGAGCGCTTCCCCGCTCTCGAAGACCGGCTGCTCGTCTATGTACTCTCCGGCCTCCGGGGTCGTACACTCCGGAACGAGCGCGTCGCGTTTCTCGTCGTACCACCAGACGCCGGTGATCGGAATGCCCAAGATCGAGCTGACGCTCTCTATCGTGATAGACGCGACCTGTGATTTGGACGGCGCGCTCATGAGCCGCTGTGCCGTTTCGTTGAGGTCTCGGAGCTGCGACTCGAAGGACGCCGTGGCGAGTTCGTGACTGATCCACTGGACGAGCAGTTCCACGAACGCGCGCTCCGTGTCATCGAACTCGTGGTCGCGGCCGTCGTCGTCGGCGAAACAGAGCGTGCCGTACGTCTCGCCGTCGACGGTGACCGTCGCGCCGATGTAACAGGCCAGGTCGAACCGCTCGTACGCCGAATCGCCGTCCCACCCTTCGTCGACCGCGTTCTGAATGGTGAGCGGTCCCGCCTGTTGAACGGTCTCTCGACAGTACGTCTCCGATTGTGGGGCGGACGCACCCGTCTGCAGCTCGGGGTGGTCACCCACGGCTCGGACGGTGTGTTGCCTCCCGCCCTCAATCCGGTTTAAAAAGCCGTACGGGAGCCCGAGTCGTTCGGTCCCGAGTTCCAGCAGCGCCGTGAGCTTGTCCTCGAAGTCGCGGTCGGTGTCCGACGCGATACCGGTGAGCTCCCGGAGCGACCGTTCGCTCTCGCGGAGCGAGCGTTCGAGGCGCTTCTGCTCGGTGATGTCGCGGGAGACGGCGATGTACTGGTCGCTGCCGTCGACCGCGACCTTGTTCACCCATACCTCGACGGGGAACGTCTCCCCGTTCTGTCGGCGGTGCTCTCCTTCGACTTTCAGGACCTCGTAGTCGGTCATCTCGCTCCACACCGACTCGAGGTCGCCGCGTTCGGGACCGACCTCGAAGTCGACGACGTTCATCGACTCGAGGTCCTCCCGTTCGAGGCCGAGCACCTCCAGTTGGGTGTCGTTCGCGTCGAGTATCGATCCCTCTGCGTCGTGAACGATGATGCCGTCCGGCGAGTTGTCGAACAACGCGCGGAGCCGCGACTGCTGGCGTTGGAGTCGCTGTTCACGCTCCTTTCGGTCGGTGACGTCTCGGTTCGTGCAGATCAGCTCACCGCTTTCGAGCAGCGAGAGACCGAGATCCTGGTACACGGGAGTTCCGTCCCGCTTTCGACCGAGAGTCTCTCCGCTCCACGCGCCGGTCTCAGCGAGCTCCGGAAACACCTCCGACTCCACCCGCTCGATCTCGTCGTCGGCATACACCGCTCGCCACTCCCGACCGATCAGTTCCTCGGGCTCGTACCCGAAGATGTCGGCGTGAGCCTGATTCATGTAGACGTACTCGTCGTCGTCGAGAATGGCGATCCCGTCCATCGCCACCTCCATCGCCGCCGACTGGAGTTCGATTTCGGCGTCTCGCTCCTTGCGCTCGGTGATGTCCGTCGCAATGCCGACGAGTCGGCGTCCCGTGTTCTCGCTCACGAGCAGCTCTGCACGGGCTTCGACCCACATGTAGTCGCCGTCGTCCTGCTCGATCCGGTACTCTACCTGGAGCGTGTCCCCGTCCTCGGTCGGCCCTTCCAACGATTTGCGTACGTCAGGGACGTCCTCGGGGTGGACGAGTTCGATGAACTCCTCGTAGGTCCCCTCGGTGGTGTCGGGGTCGAGGCCGAACAGCCGCATTATGGATTTGGTCCAAATCACCGCTCTCGTCTCGAGGTCCAGCTCCCAGACGCCAGCGTTGGTTCCCTTTAAGGCGACGTTCAGTCGCTGTGTCGTCTCCTCAAGCTCTCGCTCCCGGCGTTTCGCCTCGGTAATGTCGGTCGCCACGCCGAGCACGGCCTCCTTCTCGTGCCCGATCGGGTCGTACGGGATCTTCGTCGTCCGCACCGTCAGCGTCTCACCGGAGGCGGTCGTCAGCCTCTCTTCGGGGATCTGTTTGGGCTCGGCCGAGTCGATGACGGCCAGGTCGTCTTCGCGGAACTGCTCGGCCTCGGCTTCCGACGTGACGTAGTCGGCGTCGGTCGACCCCTCGACCTCCTCGACGGTCGCGCCGTAGGCGTCGGCGATCGCCTGATTCGCGAGGATGTACTCGTTGTCTCTGTCCTTTGCGAACACGAACTGCGGCAGCAGATCGATGATCTGTCGCAGCCGATCACGGTTCGCAGTCGCCTCTCGTTTGTAGCGGCGCCGACTGAGCTCTTTGCCGACCCACTGCGCGAGAACGCGGACGAACGTGCGGTTGCCGGCCGAGAACGGTCGCTGGCGCGGCGTCGACCGCGAGAAGTTGATCGTCCCGTAGCGTTCGCCGTCGACGACGACCGGCGCACCGATGTACGCTTCGATGGCGTGGGTCTGATACGCCGGGTGAGAGGCCATCCCGCTCTCGCTCGCGTGCGTCATCGTCACGACCTCGTCGGCGTCGACGACCAGCTCGCAGAACGTCTCTCCGAGGTCGAACCGATCGCCGGACTCGATGGTCCCGGTCGGTGCAACCGCTCGCTCGACGGTGTACTCGTCCCCGATCTTCGAGAGGATACCGACGTCGAGACCGAGATGATCGTTTCCGAGCTTGAGGACCGAGTCGATCCGCTCGTCGATCGGTCGATCGTCGTCGGTCGCGATCTCGTGGAACGCTTGGAGCGCGTCGTTGTGCGCCTCTACCCCGCGGTCGAACCCTGCGCGTGCGCTCATGTCCCTGACCGAGACGAGGAACGCGTCCGCCCGGGTGTCGGAACCGTTGAGCGGCGTCCCGTGTGTCTCGCCCTCGAACGTCGTTCCGTCAGCGCGCTCGTACCTGACGATGTGTGTCTCTCCCGGCTCTCGGCCCTCGGTGAGTCGCCGGTCGGTCCCTTGGTGGTCGGTCGTCGCGTAGAGCAACCGCGGCTCCTCACCGATCACCTCGTCGGCGTCGTAGCCGAAGAGTCGCTCTGCCGCCCCGTTGAAATCGGTGATTCGTCCGTCGCTATCGAGGACGACGAGCGCGTCTCCCGTCTCGTCGAAGACGGTCTCGAACAGCCGGCGTTGCCGGTTGCTATCGAGCGTCTCCCCCTGTTCGGCAGACACGTCGCAGAAACACGCCGTCACTCCGTCCTCGGCGGGATGGAGCCGAACCGTGAGCGGGCGGTCGAGCGCCTCGTCGCGGTACTCGAACCGGACGGGCCGTTGGGTTGCCATCGCCTCACGGAGCCGTTCGCCGACGACCCCTTCGTCGATACGCGGCACCGCTTCCCAGACCTCGTTGCCGAGCAGCTCGTCCGGCTCGCGCTCGAGCATCGCCGCCGCCCGGTCGTTGACGAAGGTGAACTGCCAGTCGTCGTCGACCGCGTACACGGCCTCGTCGATCCGTTCCAGTACTCGCTCCGACGACCGGCCGTCTACCGAATGGGTCTCTGTCTCCGTACTCATGACGTGTTCTCCAGCGGGGTGCGTTCGAACGTCTCGGGGTCGGCGTCTTCTATGGCTTCGCTCGTCGGTTCGAGCTCGTCGAGTCGACCGCGGAGCCGCTGGTACTCGTCGTTCGACTCCAGGCTCTCATCGCTGTACTCAACCTGGAGGAGCGCGATTTTCGACTGCAGTGCGAGGTACTCCTGTAGCTGTGCGTCGTACTCGCGTCGCTCGAACAGCTCCGCGACCGTCGATCGGAGGGTGTCTTGCTGGACGGGTTTCGTGAGGTATTCGTCGACCGGCAGATCGAGGAGGTCGAAGTCGATGTCCTCGGACGTCACCATGACGATCCGGATGTCGTACCGCTGGGACCGAATCCACTCCAGAACCTCGTCCCCCGAGAGGCCCGGCATTCGCCTGTCGAGGACGACGACGCCGACATCGGTTTCGAGGCTTCGGAGGGCCTCCTCGCCGTCGCGGGCCGTCCGGACGGTGTACTCGTCTTCGAGCCACGCCGTGTGCATCGTGCTCACGCGGGCGTTGTCGTCGGCGACCAAGACGACTTGCTCGCTCGCCGGCTCTGCGAGGTGGGCTTCGCCCCAGTCGGCGAGCGAGGTGATGACTTCGTTGAGTTCCGCTCCCCGTTCTGTCAGCGTGTAGTCGACACGGAGCGGGCTCTGGCTCACCTCTCGACGCTCGATAACCTCGTACTCTCGAAGCTCGGCCAGCGCATCCGTCAGCACTTTCGCGGAGATGCCGTCGAGTCGCCCTTGGATGTCGCTAAACCCGTTTTCGTCGTTCCCGGATAAACACCGTATAATGGCCGGATGCCACTTCTTCGACAGCAGCGAGACGCTGTCGAGGAGATGGCCGGGGAGAAGCGGATCGTCCCCCGAGTTAGAGTTAAGCATAAGCTATTTACGATTGTTCGGCAGTTAAGGACTCCGCCGGATACCGTACCCAGCCGAACCAGAACCGCTCGATCGCCCCGATGATCTCGGCGCGTCCGTCGGCCGTTTCCGGCACCGTCACGTGTGCGTTCCCCCCGTGTTCGTACGTCGTCTCCGCGTCGCTCTCGTCGCGTCCGAGGACGACGACCGGCACCGCTCCGAGGCGCGGGCTGGATTTGATCGCGTGAAGCACGGTTATCCCGTCCGGCAAGCGGAAACCGAACCGGATGACGACGAGGTCCGGCGGTGCCTCGGTGTCCGCCGACTCGTCGGCGTCGGTGAGTCGACTGATCGCTTCTCGACCGTCCGCGGCGACGTTGATGTCGATCGCGTGCGCGCTGGACTCGTCGCACACGCGCTGCAGATCGACCGGGGGTGTCCCCACGAACAGCACCGTCAGTTCTCTCCGCTCCTCTCGTGATGTGATGGACGACATCAGTCATCGACTCGTTTGTGATGACTGCTGATCGGTCGATTCATTATCAAAACTGCTCGGGCACCGCACATATACTGTCGCTAACGGCTCGGTAAGCGGGGTGCTTACACCGCCGTTGGCCCGCCTTAATATATACTTCTAGCATCTTTTTGTATCCGTCCGAACCGAACAATCGCCTGACACCGGCTCGTGATGCGAGCCGACCGTCGGCGACCGAAGCGCGGTCAAGCCGGCAGCCACGTCCTGCCGGTCTCGACGACGGTCTCGTCGGAGACGGGTTGAAATGGGTCCGGGTCGAATACGTGCTATGGGAATGAAAGCTGACGGCGACGCTGAGCTCCGCGAGATCGATCGCTTCGGACGCGGCGTCGGCTGGATCGCGTACCCGGGCGAGTCGATGGAGCGAGCGAGCCACGCGGTCGCGGTCCCGAACGAGGAGACCGAGACGGACGACGTCTGGGTGTTCGACCCGGTCGACGCGCCCGGGCTCGACGACCTGCTGGCGGACCTCGGCGCGGTCGCCGGCGTCGTTATCGGTCTCGACCGGCACAAACGCGACAGCGCGGCGATCGCGACCCGACACGACGTACCCGTCTACGTCGCCGACTGGATGACCGGCGTCGCCGACGACCTCGACGCGCCCGTCAGGCGGTTCGGCTCGCGCCTGGCGGACTCGGGGTTCGAGACGTTCCGGATCCGAGACTCCTCGGTTCCGCCGTGGCAGGAGGTCGGGTTCTTCGACGGCGAGACGCTGATCGTTCCCGAGTCGCTCGGCTCCGCCTCGTACTTCCGGGGGAACCGCGAGCGGATCGGTGTCCACCCGATGCTCCGGCTGACGCCCCCGACCGAGGCGCTCTCGGGACTGAACCCGGAACGGGTACGCGTGGGACACGGCGTCGGCGTCGAAGAGCGAGCGGCGATCGCCGTCGAGGACGCGCTCTCAGGCTCGCGCAGTAAGGCCCCGAGGCTATACGCGCGAACCCTGCGCTCGGCGCTCGGGATCTGACCGTGTCGGGACCGCGCCGCTCGTGATCCACATCACGCGCGACCTGTTGACGGTGCTGCTCGATCAGGCCGCCGACCGCGATCCCGAGGAGACGAGCCTGAAGCTCTCGGCGACGCGTGCCGACGAGTTCGACGACGAGACGGGGCTCGATCCGGAGATACCGGTGCTGACCCACTTCACGCCCGCGGGAGTCGGCGGCTCGGTGAACGCGGTGTTCGGCGTCGACATCGGGACGCCCGCGGGCCGGGGCGGGGCGCGGTTCGTCTCGCATCCGAACAGGTTCCTCGGCCTGTCGAAGACGGACGACCTCGCGGCGATCGTGCTCGTGGCCGTCCCGCCGTACGACGACGACGCGGTCGCCGCGTTCGACCGCGCCGGCGACGGGATCGAGCTGGCGGTCCTCGACGCGGCGCCGCCGGAGGAGTCGCTCCCGGAGTGACGCTCGTCGCGACCCTCGAGTGCGGCGAGCGCCCGCCGGTCCTCCGAGCATGGGTTTAAAAAGCCTCGGGCAAGTATCGTCCGGTAATGGCAGCACGCCCACCCAGCGGCGGAGCCTCAGAGCCGGACGCGATCGAGTTCGGTATCGCCGTGCTCGACGAACACATCGATGAGGCGGACGTGTCGTTCCCGGCGACGGGCGAAGAGATCCTCGACGCCCTCGGGAACCGTGAGATCCCCTACGACGCCAACAGCCGGACGATCACCCTCGAGGAGGCCCTCGATCAGGTGCCACAGACCCGGTTCGAGAACGAGACGGAGTTCCTCGACGCGCTGTACCCGGTGTTCGACCGGAAGCGACAGGAAGGTGTCGGACTCCTCACGAGCCTGCGGGACGCGCTTCCGTTCTGACGGGCCGGCGCTAGATCTCGATTTCTCCCTCTGCGTCGGGTTCTTCGCTCCCGGTGTCAAAACGTTCGATAATATCGTTTATCAGGACCACGTCGCCGACGGCTCGGACCCAGCGGTACGGGAGGATGACGCCGGTGTTCCCCTCGACGCGGCTAGCGAACAGCTCGTGGTTGAGCTGCGCCAGCGCGAGCCCGGTCACCGCCTGCGCGTCCAGGTCGAGACGCACGTCCTCGATCTCGCCGACGAAGACGCCGTTGTTCGAGTACACCTCGCGACCGACGAGAGACGTGAGTTCCTCCGGAGCAGCGTTCATATGCAATACGGTCACGAGCGCGCCTATTAAGCGTTCGTTGTCGAACGACGCCCGTCAGACGTGCCCGTGTCGTTTCCCGTCGGCCCCGCGTCTGGTTCACTCCCGTACTCGGGCTCCCCGCGCTCCGAGAGGGCGGATTCTCACGACTCGACGACTGGGGGAGATTTATCAGGGTCCGACCGTGAGAGGTTCACATGGCGACTCACACGCCGGACCCGGATCCGCGGGACGGGGGAGACTTCGATTACACTGGCGGCGCAGTTGAGCGACCGGACCTCGTGGACGCGCTGAAACGCCGGGTCGACGGTGACGTGCGGTTCGACGAGTACTCGAAGCGCCTGTACGCGACCGACGCCTCGGCGTACGAGGTCACGCCGATCGGCGTCGTGATCCCGGAGTCGACGGCGGACGTGGCGGCGGTCCACGAGTACTGTTACGAAGCGGAGATACCGGTGTTGCCCCGCGGGGGCGGCACGTCGCTCGCGGGCCAGACCGTCAACGAGGCGGTCGTCCTCGATCTCACCGACTCGATGGACGAGGTGCTGTCGACGGACCCGGACGCCGGGACCGCTCGGGCGCAGGCAGGGGCGTACGTCGGCGATCTCAACGCCGCGGTCGAGCCCCACGGGCTCAAATTCGCGCCCGATCCGGCGTGGCGCGACAAGTCCGCACTCGGCGGCGCGATCGGCAACAACTCCACCGGGGCCCACTCGCTGAAGTACGGGAAGACGGACCACTACGTCGAGGAACTGGAAGTCGTCCTCGCGGACGGGACGGTGACGACGTTCGGGGAGGTCGCCGTCGAGGAGCTGCGGGAGTCCGCGAACGCCGACGCCGACGACCTCCTCCCGCGAATTCACGCCGAAATCGTTCGAATCCTCGACGAGGAAGCGGACGCGATCGACGAGCGCTTCCCGGAGATGAAACGGAACGTCTCCGGCTACAACCTCGACCGGCTGCTCGCCGAGTACCGCGGCGAGTACGGCGAGGAGGGCGTCGTCAACCTCGGGCGGCTCATGGCGGGCAGCGAGGGGACGCTCGCGACGGTCACCGAAGCGACCGTCTCGCTCGTCGAGATCCCGGACACGAAGGCCGTCGCGCTCCTGACGTACGGGGACCTCCTCGACGCGATGGAGGACGTGGCACCGATCCTCGAACACGACCCGGCCGCCGTGGAGGTCATGGACGACGTGCTCTTGGGCCTCGCCACCGAGACGCCCGAGTTCGAGGACGTCGTCGGGATGTTGCCCGACGGCACCGACTCCGTGCTTCTCGTCGAGTTCTACGCCGAGAGCGACGCCGAGGGGCAACAGAAGGTCGCCGACCTCATCGCGGACCGGGTGGGTGAAACGGACGATCGAGTCCGAGCCGAGACCGAGTCCGAGCCGAGCGAGGGCGCGGCCGACCTCACGAGCCAGCCGCGCCGCGCGGTCGACGCGATGGAGGCGCACGACCCCGAGGACCGCGACCGGTTCTGGAAAATGCGGAAGTCGGGGCTCCCGATCCTCCTGTCGCGCACCACCGACGAAAAGCACATCTCCTTCATCGAAGACTGCGCGATTCCCCCGGAACACCTCCCGGAGTACACCCGAGAGTTCCAGGAGATCCTCGAGGACAACGACACCTTCGCGACGTTCTACGCGCACGCCGGCCCGGGCGTGCTCCACATCCGACCGCTGATCAACACGAAGGAGGTCGACGACGTGGAGGCGATGCTCGACATCGCCGACCGCGTCACCGACGCCGTGGTCCGGCTCGGCGGGTCCGTGTCGGGCGAGCACGGCGACGGCCGCGCCCGGACCCAGTGGAACCGGAAGCTGTACGGCGACGACCTCTGGGAGTCGTTCCGCGAGCTGAAGACCGCCTTCGACCCCGACTGGCTGCTCAACCCCGGAAACGTCTGCGGCGACTTCGACATGGGCGAGAACCTCCGGTTCGACTCGGAGTACCAGTTCGACGCCGGCTTCGACCCCGCGATGGAGTGGGCGGTCGACAACGGGATGCAGGGGATGGTCGAGCTCTGTCACGGCTGCGGCGGCTGCCGCGGCCCACAGGAGACCACCGGGGGCGTGATGTGCCCGACCTACCGCGCCTCCGAAGAGGAGATACAGGCGACCCGCGGCCGGGCGAACATGCTCCGCGGCGCCATCAGCGGCGAACTCCCCGACGACCCGACCGACGACGAGTTCGTCACCGAGGTGATGGACCTCTGTGTCGGCTGTAAGGGGTGTAAGAAGGACTGCCCGAGCGGGGTCGACATGGCGAAGCTCAAAGCCGAGGTCGAACACGCCCACCACGAGGAACACGGGATCGACCTCCGGACCCGATTGCTCGGCAACTTCGAGCGGTTGGCGCCGATCGGCTCGACGCTCGCGCCGCTCTCGAACATTCCCGGGAAGCTCCCGGGAGCCGGGCTCCTCGCGGAGAAGGTCCTCGGGATCGCGAGGGAACGCGAGCTCCCGACCTTCCGCTCGGAGAGCCTGACCGACTGGTTCGAGGCCCGCGGCGGTGCCGGCGTCCCCCGCGCCGAGGCCGACCGCGACGTACTGCTGTTCCCCGACGTGTACACCACCTACACGAACCCCGGCGCGGGGAAGGCCGCGGTGCGGGTACTGGAGGCCGCGAACTGCCACATCCGGATCCCGGACGTGGACGGGAGCGGTCGCCCGCCGCACTCGAAAGGGATGCTCGACGAATCGCGGAAGGCCGCCGAAGCCGCGGTCGAGACGCTCGCGCCGGACGCGGCCGACGGCTGGGACGTGGTCGTCGTCGAGCCCACCGACGCCGTGATGCTCCAGACCGACTACCACGACCTGCTCGACGGCGACGTCAGCGACGTGCCCGACGCCGACGTGGCGACCGTCTCGGAGAACGCTTACGGGATCATGGAGTACGTCGACGCCCACCGGCTCGACGAGGACCTCTCTCTCGACGCGCCCACCGAGTCGCTCACCTACCACGGTCACTGCCACCAGAAGGCGACCAAGAAGGACCACCACGCGGTCGGCGTGCTCCGGCGCGCCGGCTACGGGGTCGACCCGCTCGACTCCTCCTGTTGCGGGATGGCGGGCTCGTTCGGCTACGAGGCCGAGCACTACTCGATGAGCAAGGCGATCGGTCGGATCCTCTTCGATCAGATCGACGAGAGCGACGGCGACGAGGTCATCGCGCCCGGCGCCTCCTGCCGGAGCCAACTGAAGGAGCGCGACGGCGGCGCCCCCGAGCCGCCGCACCCGGTCGAGAAGCTGGCGGCGGCGCTGTCGTAGGCCGAGTCGTCGCGAGGGCGGTCAGTCACCGTCGCCGTTGCGAGGGCGGTCAGTCACCGTCGCCGTCGGCGATCCGGTCGCGTTCCCGCTCTCGTCGCCGCTCCAAGACCCGCTTGAACCCCTTCCCCGGGCCGCCCTCGATCGGCCACCCCTTCGTCCGCCACTGGGGCGGCTCGGGGGAGAACGACGGGCACGAGCCCGAACACTCTCGTGCGGTCGGGGTCTTCTGCTTGGCCGCGCAGTACGGAACGAGGGCCCGACCCTCGCTGCGGAGTTCGAAGTGGCGGCAGTCCGGCCGCATCGTCTCGTGGAAGGAGCGCCACCCCTTCCCGTACGCCCGCTCGGCGATCTCCAGCCGCAGCGTCTCCGTCTCGGGGTCGCGACGCTCGCCTCCCGCGGGCGCCAGATCGCTCGGGTGCCACGCCACGTCGACCGCGTCGGCGCGGACGCCGCTCTCGAAGTCGGTCGCGAGGATGCCCGCCTCGACCGGCATCTCGCGGAGCAGGGCCGGCTCGACGCGCTCGCCGGTCGTCTCGGTGGCGAGCCACGCCTCGTCGGCGAGGCCGGTCTCGATGTCGTGGTTGAGCTGGTCGGCGAGCCGATCGGCCGCGGAGCGGTCCAGGTCGGGCTTGTTCTCGATCGCGACGATCCGCTCGACCCAGTCCGGGTACGGTCGCACGCGGCGGAGCTGTATCCGGTTGTTCCGACGGCGCTTCTCGATCAGGTCCCGGCCGGCCGCGCGGTGGACCGCCTGCCGGACGTAGCGCCACGGGTAGCCGGGGTGCGGGAGCGCGTCGCGGTACCACGCCCACTCGGCGGGGGCGTGGCGCACGACGTGGAGGAGGTCGGAGTCGATAGTCCGGTCGCCGAACGCGCGGCGGACCGCGAACGCCGCCGGGTCGACTTCGATCACGACCGTGTCCCAGCGGCGCTCCTTGGTACCGAGCTGGCGGGCGACGACCGCCGGACGCGGCTCTTCGCCGGGATGCCACGCCAGTTCGGCGTACCGACAGACCAAGAGCTCGTAGCCGAACTCGGCGTCCGGGGTCACGGTTGCGGTAATCGACGCCGGTATAAAAAACGAACTGCCGCGTGGCGCCCGACAGTCAGACGTACTCGCCCGTGTCCTCGTCTTTCCGCTCGTCGAGGTACTCGTGGGCGTCTTCGAGGATCTCTCGGGGACCCGTCTGCGTGATCGTGTTGAGCGCTTGGGCGTAGTCGCGCCACTGCAGGTCGCGGTGTTCGTTCGAGATCTCGGCGCTCGCCTCGAAGGAGCGCGCGATGAACAGGTGAACCGTCTTGTGGATGGTGTTGCCGTTCGCCTCGAACACGTAGTCGTACTCCTTGCGGAAGCCGTCGATCAGCCGGAAATCCTCGATCCCAGCCTCCTCGCCGACCTCCCGTATCGCCGTCTGCTGGAGCTCCTCGTCCCCCTCGACCCCGCCTTTGGGGAACTCCCAGTCCCCCGGCCGGCTCTTCAGGAGTAAGTACTCCCGTTCGCCGCGGGTGTCGCGGAAGAGGATGGCTCCAGCGCTGGTCGCTTCGACCGTCATTAGCGTCAGGTAAGCCACCACCCCTAAAGAGGGTGTCGGAGTCACAAAATCACTGGCCGTTACGGCCCTCTTCGACCGATTTGCGGGGCGTTAATCGCCTGCCGTAGTGGTTTTTATACGTCTCTCTCGGTGTTGGATGTAGCCTCCCGCGCTCGGTAGATGCGTTTTTACTCCTCGGGCCACCATCCACTGACGACCCCCATGACCTTCGTCACGAAACTTTCTTTCGCCTCCGGCGACCGCGACGTACTCGCCGAGACGGTTCAGGAGCTCAAATCGACGCTCGAACGCAAGGGCGCGGAGTGTAAGGGCCCGCACGCCACGCCCGCCGAGACCGTCCGCGTCCCCCTTTATAAACAGCTCCGCGCCGGCGACGAGTTCTCGCCGTGGAGCTACGACGTGTACAAGCGCTCGATGGAGATTCACGGCGCGGACGACATCGCCCGCAAGGTCGTCGGTCGCGACTTCCCCGACTCGATCCACGTCGAAGTCGAGGTCGACCAGAAGAAGCCGCTCGGACACCGCCGGGACTGACCGAGCCAAAGCCGATCGGATCGAGTCAGACCGGAACTGACCGGGACGGCTCGCAGTGGCGTCTCGCGGCGTTCATTCCCCGCCACGCGACCTTTTAAGCACCCCCGCAGCCACCGATGCCCATGAGCGCACTCGACGACGACGCGTACCGCGCGTTCCGCCGCGACTTACACCGTCACCCCGAGCCCGCGTGGTGTGAGTTCTACACGACAGCCAGAATCGTGACGGAGCTCTGCGAGCGCGACCTCACGGAGCTGCACGTCGGCCCGGACGCGCTGGCGACCGACGACCGCATGAACGTCCCCGACGACGAGGAGCTGGCCGAGTGGGAGCAACGCGCCCGCGACGCGGGTGCGGACCCGGAGATCGTCGACCGGCTCTCGGGCGGCTACACCGGCTGCGTCGCGGTCGCCGAGCGCGGTCCCGGCCCCGTGGTCGGGCTCCGAGTCGACATCGACGCGCTCCCGGTTCCCGAGTCCGAAGCCGACGACCACGTCCCCGCCGCCGAGGGGTTCCGCTCGGAGCGGGAGGGGTACATGCACGCCTGCGGCCACGACGCGCACGCGACGATGGGGCTCGGGGCCCTCGACGCGGTCCTCGACTCCGACTTCTCCGGCACGCTCAAGGTGTTCTTCCAGCCGGGCGAAGAGCAGGTCGCGGGCGGCAAGCCGATGGCGGAGTCGGGCCACCTCGACGACGTGGACTACCTCTATGCGGTCCACGTCGGCTTAGATCACCCCTCCGGCGAGGTCGTCTGCGGCGTCGACGGGTTCCTCGCCGTGCGACACTTCCTCGCGGAGTTCACCGGCGAGCCGTCGCACGCGGGGGCGCGTCCAGAGCGGGGTCGAAACACCGTGCAAGCGATGGCGGCGGCGGTCCAGAACCTCTACGCGATCCCCCGTCACGCCGACGGCCCGACCCGGGTGAACGCCGGGCTCGTCGGCGGCGGCACGGGGACGAACGTCATCCCGGAGGAGTCGTACATCGAGGGCGAGCTTCGCGGCGCGACGACCGAGCTGGAAGCGTACATGTCCCAGCACGCCGACCGAATCCTGGAGTCGGCCGCCGAGATGCACGACTGCGAGGTCGAGGTTTCGACGAAGGGTGAAGCCCCGAGCGCGACGAGCGACGACGCGCTCGCCGGGATCGTCGGCGAGGTCGCCGACGGAGTCGACGGAGTCTCCGAAATTGTCGACCGCGCCGATCTGGGCGGCTCCGAGGACGCCACGTACCTGATGCAGTCGGTCCAGACACGCGGCGGGCTCGCCTGCTACGTCGGCGTCGGCACCGATCACCCCGGCGGCCATCACACGAGCACGTTCAACGTGATCGAAGCCGACATCCAGATCGGGATCGACGTGCTCGCGGGCGCGATCCGACGCGTCGCCGAGACGCGACCGTGAAAACCGTGACTGTGGCGAACACCGGAATCGGCGATTAGCCCCCGACTCAGTACTTCGCGTCCGCGCCGGTCGTCTCGTAGATCCGGTCCATGATCGCGTCGCGCTCGCCCGTCCAGTTCGCCATCGCGGCGGGGCTGGTGGGATACGCGCCGTAGTGGTCGAGCAGCTCGTCCGCGAGCGACTTCGTCTGGTAGAAGTTCCGGATCGTCCCCCAGTACCCGAAGCTCTTGATCGCCGCCTTCAGCTTGAGGCCGAACGACATCGACGTCGAGCCCTCGTACAGCGCCTCGGCGAGCTTCTCGCCCGGCAGCGACGCGAGCAGGCCCATCAGGTCGTCCACGTCGACCGCGGTCGCGAGTACGTTGTACACATCGAGCCCGGCGTAGCGACCGCCGAAGTGGTCCATGACGCGGGTGTTGTACCGCCAGAGGTTCTCCTCGCTCACGTCGCCGTCGGAGACGGCCTTCACCGCCTGCTCGCCGGCGTACTTGCCCGCGTACGCCGCGCCGGCGATACCGCCGCCGGTGGTCGGGTTGACGTGGCCCGCGGCGTCGCCGACCGCCATGTACCCCGGCGCGACCGCCGAGTCGTACGGGCGGCGGGTCGGGAGCGCGGCGCCGAGCTTGTCTTTGACCTCCGCGCCCTCGAACTCGGGGCGGTTCCGGAGGTCGCGTTTCAGCGCCTCGACGAGCTGCATCGGCTCCTCGTTCATCTGGAAGCCGAGCCCGACGTTGATCTCCGTGCTCGTCCGCGGGAAGTACCAGAGGTAGCCCGCGGCGCGGTCGGTCGCCTTGAACACCAAGGCGTCGTCCCACTCGACCGGCTCCGGGACCTCGACGATCTCGCGGTACGCCGAGCAGAACTGCGAGTACCGGACGTTGGTGTCGAACGTCGTCCCCTCGAAGTCGGCCTTATCTTGGAGCAGCGACAGCGAGCCGGCGCCGTCGATGACGAGGTCCGACTCGTAGGTCACCGGATCGCCCTTGCGCTTGGCGCGCAGCCCCGTGACCCGCCCGTTGTCGGTCTGGACCACGTCGTTGATAACGGTGTCGTAGTGGAACTCGACTCCGGCGTCCTCGGCGGCCGAGAGGATCTGCCGGCCGTACTCCCAGCGGTCGATGACGGCGAGTTCGCCCGGAACCGGGATCTCGAGAACCGTGTCCTCCTGCGGGATCTCGAAGCGCCCGTGGTCGACGCCGGTGTTCGTGAACGCCGGCTCCAGCCGGTCTTTCGGAATCGCCTCGGGGAAGGCGTCGGCCCCTTTTAACGCATCGCCGCAGGCGATGTGGCCGGCCTCCTCCGCGTCTTTCCGCTCGACGATGACGACGTCGAGCCCCTCGTTTGCGATCGTCGCGGCCGCGTAACAGCCGGCGGTCCCGGCGCCCGCCACGACGACGTCGTACTCGTCGATGCTCATACCACGTGCGTGGTCGCTCCTGTGGCAAAACTCTTTGTTCCCGATTCGGTCGCTTCCGGGACGACACGGGCAGAGACGGCCGGGTCGCGCTTCCTCACTCCTCGGTCTCGTAGTGCTCGCCGGCCGCCTCCGGGAGCCGCGTCCGACCGACTAACGCGAGGACGAGGATGACCACCACGAACGGCGTGACCCGGATGAGCTGTCGGGGGATCCCGATACCCTGTAGCTGGAGGACGGTCTGTACCGCGTCTAATCCCGCAAACAACATCGTCGAGAGGAACGCCCCGACCGGGTTGTAGTTGCCGAACAGGTACGCCACGATGGCGATGAACCCCTTCCCGTTGACCATCGTCGGGCCGTTGCCGGTGAACTGGCCGAGATCGAGCGACAGCGCCGCACCGCCCATCCCCGCGAGCACGCCCGAGATCAACACCGCCGCGTACCGAACGTGGGTGACGCTTACCCCGGCGGTGTCGAGCGCCTTCGGGTTCTCGCCGCTGGCGCGGATCCATCGCCCGAACGCCGTCCGCTCGAAGACGTACCACGAGCCGAAGACGGCGGCAAACAGCAGGTACACCGACGGCGACGCCGAGAAGAGCGCGCCGAAGAACGGGATATCGGCGAGCACCGGCACCGTGATGGTGCCCGTCGTCGCGACGGTCGGGGTGTTCGGGCTCGAGTAGATCACCTGCGAGGCGAACGGCGCGAGTCCGAGCGCGATGAGCCAGACCGCGAGCCCGGCGATGATCTGGTCCGCGCGGAACCCGATCGTCACGACGGCGAACAGCGCCGCGAGCAGCGTGCTCGCGACCACCCCGCCGGCGAAGCCGATCCAGACCCCGCCGGTGACGTCGGCGACGTAGATGGCGCTGAACGCCGAGATGATCAGGAACCCCTCCAGTCCGATGTTGATCACGCCCGACTTCTCGGCGAAGATCCCGCCGAGGGCGGCGAACGCGATCGGCACGGACAGCCGTAAGGCCGCCGCGAGGGTGTTCCGGCTCGTGAGCGCGTCCGCGAGTGTGCCGGCCAGCGAGTCCGGGAACAGCAGCCCGGCGAGAAGCAGCGCGACGACGGAGCCTACTGTCGCGGCGGCGAAGAGCGCCCGGTTCGTGTACCGCTCGAGGAATCCCTCTTTCTCGGCGTTCCCGGCGGCGGCATCGGCGTCGGCGCGGTCCGCGGGCGCGTCACTCATCAGTCTCACCCCCGTGGCCGCCCGCCGTGCCACCGTCGGTCGCGACCGCTTTCTCCCTCGATCCGGTCCCCGGCAGTCCGCGGGCCAGCAGCCGGAAGAACTCCGGCATCGCGACGAACAAGATGATGAGCCCGCGGAGGACGCCCACGAGCTGCGGCGGGACGTCGGTCGCGAACTGGACGACAGTCGTTCCGCTCTTTAAGACGCCGAACAGCAGCGCGGCGATACCGACGCCGAGCGGGTTGTTGCCGGCGAGGATCGAGACCGTGATCCCGTCGAACCCGTAGGCGGGGATCCCCGTCTGGAACGTCCCGAGCACCATCATCACGTACATCGCGCCGGCGATCCCGCCGAGCGCACCCGACAGCGTCAGGCTCGCGACGATAGTGCGTTTGGCGTCGACGCCGCCGTACTCGGCCGCCTCCGGCTGGACGCCGCTCGTGCGGACGTCGTACCCGAAGGCCGTGTGTTCGAGGACGTAGTACAGCGCGGCGACGGCGAGGAGCCCGAACCCGAGCGCGACGATCGAGAAGTCCTGTCGGGCACCGAACAGCAGCGCCGGAAACTGCGCGAACTCCGGGAGCGGCACGGTCTGATTCGCGGCGCTCTCGGGATCTTTGAAGATCCCGCTGACCAGATACAGCGCGACGCCGGTGGCGATGAAGTTGAGCATGATCGTCGTGATCACCTCGTTGGCTTCGGCGTACGCCTTCAACAGCCCCGGAATCGCGCCGTAGAGTCCCCCGAACACCGCACCGACGAGGAGCCCGAACGGGATCAACACGACGGTTCCGAGGACGCCAGTCACAAGCGAGGACGCCCAAAGGACGCCGAGGGCGGTCGCCAGCGCGCCGACGACCATCTGCCCCTGTGTCCCGATGTTAAATATCCCCGCACGGAACGCCACCGCGACGGAGAGCCCGGTGAAGAGCAACAAGGTCGACTCCCGAAGCGTGACGGAGAACTGCCCGTTCGGCGACCAGTTCCCGCTGAACGGGTCGCCGAGCGCCCCGAGGAAGAGGCGGTCGAAGACGACAACGGGGTCGTAACAGAACCCGGTACCGAAGTAGTACACCGCTTCGCCGGCGGTACACGTCGTCATGCGACCGGCCACGAGCACCAACACCGCACCGATGAGGACGGAGAGGACGAGCGCCGCCGTGCTGATCAGGATCCGCTCGGTCGCGGACGCGTCGACGAGCCGAGAGAGCGCGTCGCGCGCGCGGTCGCCGGCGCTCATGCCCGCTCACCGTCCGCGGCATCCGTGAGGTCCGCCGGCGTGTCTCGGTCAGGTCCGTCCGCGTCCTCGCCTCCGCCGTCGTCTCCCGGTCCGCCCTCGCCTCCGCCGTCGTCTCCCGGCCGCTCCCCGGACATCAGCAGGCCGAGTTCCTCCTCGGTCGTGTCGTTCGGGTCGACCACGTCGGTAAACTCGCCCTCGTAGACGACGGCCAGGCGGTCAGAGAGTCCCTGGACCTCCTCCAGCTTCGAGGAGACCAGAAGGATCGCCACGCCCTGCTCGCGGAGCTCGAGGAGCCGCTCGTGGATGAACTCGATCGACCCGACGTCGACGCCCCGCGTCGGGTGCGAGGCGACGACCAGTTCGGGGTTGCGCTCGAACTCTCGACCCACGATGAACTTCTGCTGGTTGCCGCCGGAGAGCGACTCCGCGTCGGTGCCGGCGTTCGGCGGTCGGACGTCGTACTCGTCGATAATCGACTCTGCGTGCTGCCGCGTCTTCGACCAGTCGATCCGACCGTTGGCGGCGAGTTGGGTGCCGTGTTGGCTGCCCAGGAGTCCGTTCTCGACCAAGTCGAACTCCATCACCAGTCCGCGCTCTTGACGGTCCTCGGGGATGTACGCCATCCCGGCCTCGATCCGCTGTCGCCGCGAGGCGGTTGTGACATCCTCGCCGCGGAACCGGATCTCGCCCGCGTCGGGGGTCCGAAGCCCTGTCACCGCCTCGACGAGTTCGGACTGGCCGTTACCGTCCACGCCGGCGATACCGAACACCTCGCCGCCCCGGACCTCGAAAGAGATGTCGCTAACCGCTCGGACCCCGCGATCGTCCTCGACGACGATGTCCGAGACCGAAGCGACGACCTCGCCGGTCTCCGCGGTCCCGTGGTCGACGTCCAAGAGGACCTCGCGACCGACCATCAGCTCTGCGAGCTCCGCTTGGCTCGTCGCGTTCGCGTCGACGGCCCCGACCTTTCGCCCGTCTCGGAGGACGGAGATCTCGTCGGCCGCGCGCATTGCCTCGCCGAGCTTGTGCGTGATGAAAATGATCGTCTTCCCCTGGGCGGTGAGCTCGGTGAGCACGTCGAACAGCTCGTCGACCTCTTGGGGAGTCAGTACGGCGGTCGGTTCGTCTAAGATCAGCGTGTCGGCGCCGCGGTACAGCGCCTTCAGGATCTCGACGCGCTGTTGTTCGCCGACCGAGACGTCCTCGATCCGCGCGTCCGGATCGACGTCGAAGCCGTAGCGCTCTGCGAGGTCGACGACGGCCTCGCGCGACTCGGCTCGGTCGATGGCCAGCCCGCCCCACTTCTGCGGCTCGTTGCCGAGCGTGATGTTCTCGGTGACGGTCATCGGGTCCACGAGCATGAAGTGCTGGTGGATCATCCCGATCCCGGCGTCGATCGCGTCTCGCGGCGAGTCGAACTCGTGGGGTTCCCCGTCGAGCCGGACCTCCCCCGACGTCGGTTCGTAGAGGCCGTAGAGAACGTTCATCAGCGTCGTCTTCCCGGCCCCGTTCTCACCTAAGAGGGCGTGGACGGTGCCGCGTTCGACTTTTAAGTCGACGTTATCGTTCGCCACGACTCCGGGAAACCGCTTCGTGATCCCGTCGAGGTGGACGGCTGAGGCCATTGGTCTACTACCTACTGATTCGAGGGACGCTGAATATGTTTGGATATAGATCGCTCCGCACGGCTCCCGAAACGGATGATCGTCCAACCAAAACCCATCAACGAAACTCATCAACGAAACTCATCAATGAAACTCATCAACGAAAATCCATCAACCAAAACGCGTGGCGGTCGACTGACGAAGCAGCCACCAGCGGCGTCGGTCCGCGGGACCGCTTCCCTAGACTTCCGAGGGAACGGAGATGTCTCCGGCGATGATCTCCTCACGTGCGGTCGCGACTTGATCTTTGACCTCCTGGGGGATCTCGGAGCCGAGCTGGTCACCGTAGACGAACTCGACACCGTTGCTGTCGGGACCGAGCGAGACGATCGACCCGCCGGGGAACTCGTCGTTGACGGTCGCATCGATCGCGTTGTAGACGGCCGTGTCGACTCGCTTGACCATGCTTCCGAGGATGACATCTGCGTAGTCGGGCCGCGTGACCGACTGGTCGCGGTCGACGCCGATCGCGAACTTCCCTTGCTCCTGTGCGGCCTGGAAGACGCCGGTGCCGGTGTTGCCCGACGCGTGGTAGACGATGTCGGCGCCGCTGTTGTACATCGCGGTCGCCGCCTCGCGGCCCGCCGCGGGGTCGTTGAAGCTGCCGGTGTAGTTGACGCTGACGTCGACGTCTTCGCTGCCGGCCTTGACTCCCGCCTCGAACCCGGCCTGGAACTTCTGGATCAGGTCGGACTCGACGCCGCCGACGAACCCGACGTTCGTGGAGTCGCCCGACGTCGACCCCGCACCCGCCGAGAAGTCGCGGGTGGTGAGCAGGCTCGCCATCAGGCCGCCGAGGTACGACCCCACGTGTTCCTGGAACGTGTAGCTCGCGACGTTGTCCGCCTCCACGACCGAGTCGACGATCATGAAGTCCTGGTCGGGGTACGACTCGGCCGTGTCGGAGAGCGAGTCCGCTTGGAGGAAGCCGATACAAGACACCAGGTCGTAGTCCGGGTCGGTCGACTCGGCGAACTGCTGCTGGAACGTGCCGAACTGCGCTACCTCGTCGGGCTGTGCCTCTCGGAACGAGATGCCCAGCTCCTCTTCCGCCTGTATCACTCCCTGCTGGGCCTGATCGTTGAACGATCCGTCGCCGAGGCCACCGGTCGCGTACACCATCCCGATGTTCGCCGCCGGATCGCTCCCGCCGTCATCGCCGTCCGACCCGTCGTCGCCGTCGGATCCGTCCGAACCGTCAGATCCGTCCGAACCGTCCGAGCCATCGGTCGAGTCGTTACCGTCCGAACCGTCGTCGCCCGGCCCACCGCTACATCCCGCGAGGCCGATGAGGCCCGCTGCGCTTGCCGCTTTGACGAACCGCCGCCGATCGAGGTCGGATACCATGTCATCTACAAAGGCGCAGGAGCGCGGCATAAATTCGTCGCTCTTGATCCCCCGATATTGTACGTTCTCGGTGCGCTGCAGAAAAATATCGCCTACTCAGACCGGTCGCACCCGAACGTGTTCACGTCCGTAGTTTATAAGGAGCAATCGGCGGGCTACGCGTCCGCGGTAGCACCCACCGCGTCCTCGACGACCGCCTCGACGCTCGCGACCAGGTCGTCGACCGCGTCGCTCTCGGCGTACACCCGTACGTACGGCTCCGTGCCGGAGGGGCGCACCAGCGTCCACGACGCGTCCGCGAACTCCAGTCGGACCCCGTGGTCGGTGTCGACGGTCGCGTCGGGGAACGCCTCCGGCAAGGTCGTCGCCAGCCGGTCCATGGCGCCGGCCTTGGCGTCGTCGGGGCAGTCGACGCTGACCTTGCGGTACGGGCGCTCCGTGATCGGCTCGCGGAGCGCGTCGAGCCCCGACTCGGCCACGAGCCGGGCGATGACGGCCGCCGAGGCGACCCCGTCGATCCACTCGCCGAAGCCGACGTGAATGTGCTTCCACGGCTCGGCGGCGAAGACGACGCGGGTGTCGTCGCCGGGTGCGCTCTCCGCCCGCACCGCCGCGATCCCCTCGTGGAGCGCGCCGAGTCGAACGCGTTCGACCCGCCCACCGGCTTCGCGGACGCGCTCGTCGATCCGGCCCGAGGCGTTCGGCGTCGTCACGACTACCGGGTCGTCGGCGTCGCTCTCGCGGGTGTACCGCTCGGCGAGCAGCGCGAGGACGGTGTCCTCGTGGACCACCTCGCCGTCGTCATCGACGATCACGATCCGATCTGAGTCGCCGTCGTGGCCGATTCCGAAGGCGAACCCCTCGGCGTCGCCGTCGGTGTCAGGAAGACCGGGGTCCGCCACCCCCTCGTTGGCGTTGGCGATGAACGCCCGGAGGTCTCGCAGGGTCTCGGGGGTCGGCTTGCTCCCACGGCCCGGGAAGTGGCCGTCGATGTTCCCGTTGAGCGTGACGACCTCGGCGCCCAGCTCCCGGAGGACGCTCGGCGTCGCGGGCGCGGACATCCCGTTCCCGCAGTCGACCGCGATCCGGAGGCCGTCGAGGTCGTCTCCGAACCCCTCCGCGTACGCGCGGACCGCGTCGAGGTAGCCGCCGAGGGTGTCGACGCGCTCCGTCTCGGTCCACTCGTCCCACGCCGTCGGGGGCTCCTCGCTAGCGACGCGCTCTTCGACGGCGCGCTCCGCCTCCCGATCGAACTCGCTGCCGTCCCGGAACAGCTTGATCCCGTTGTCCGTCGGGGGGTTGTGCGAGGCCGTGAGCATCACGCCGTACCGCCCCTGCGAGGCGTGCGCGAGCGCCGGCGTCGGCAGCCGTCCGGACCGAAGCACCCGGACTCCGCCGGACGCGAGCCCTGCCTCCATCGCGGCCGCGATCGCGGGGCCGGTCACGCGCCCGTCGCGGGCGAGGACGACCTCGGGGGTCGCGTCTCCTTCAGCGGCCTCCCGTACCTCCGCCGCGACCGCGCGACCGACGGCCAAGGCGAGTTCCGGCGTCACGCGGGTCTCGGCGCTGCCGCGGATCCCCGCGGTTCCGAACAGGTCCATACCTCCGATGTCGGCCGGCGTTCGTTAGAAGTCGTCGGTTGCGGGTCGCGCGTCACACCGCTCTCGCGCGGCAACCCCCGCGGTTTTTAAATCGTCGGCGGACGCAGCCTCCACCGATGACCGACCGAACGCGAGCACACGTGTGCGTCTCGGGACGCGTGCAGGGCGTCTACTATCGCGCGACGACCCGCGACACCGCCCGCGAGAGAGGCGTCGACGGCTGGGTTCGCAATCTCGACGACGGGCGCGTCGAGGCCGTCTTCGAGGGAGCGGAGGCGGCCGTCGAGGAGATGGTCGGATGGTGCGAGACGGGGAGCGAGGCGGCCGACGTCGACGAGGTCGACGTGGAGTACGAGAAGCCGGAGGGACTGGACGGGTTCGAGGTCCGGTGGTAGGCGACGGTTTCTAAGGGATCGTCGGGCTACGGCGCCACCGGATCGCCCGGTTCGTCCCGCACGCCGAGTTCCTCCAGCGCGCGCAACACCACGATCGCTTCGACCACGTCGCGCTCCTCGGTGTAGGGGTCGTCGACCGCGTCGAGCGTCGCCTCGGCCTCCGAAACGAGTCGCCCCTCCAGTTCCGTCTGATCGGTCTCCGCCTTCGTTGCGGACAGCAGCGCTTCGTGGTCCTCGCGGAGGTCGAGCGAGACGTGTGCCGCGTTACACCGCGAGAGCGGGTGGGTGTCCATCTCGATCGCCAGGTCGCTCACGAGGTCCCAGTCGTCGGCGCAGAACCGGAGCGTCACCGTGCCGACCACGTCGCGCCACGCGATCGGCTCGCCGTTCTCCAGCAGCCGGATCGCTCGCGGCGGCACCGCGATCCGGGTGTGGGTGTCGTCGCGACCGCACAGGCAACACGGGGTGTTCTTCAGTCCGGCGTACACGGCGATCCATACGGGCCGGAAGGCCGTGTGCGTTTCGGCGGTAGTGCGCCGTTCGACCGCGCCGGGAGCAACGCCGACGAGTCGAGGTCACACAAGACACATACGCCGTCGGGGAATCTGAACGCGTAATGACCCGCCCGTCACCGGAACTCCTCGCGGCCCTCTGTCTGTTCCTCGTCGGAGTCGGACTCCTCATCGGCGCCGCCGCGGGCGCGACGGATCCGGCCCCGCGAACGTACGTGGTGGATCAGACGGACAGCGAGGTCCGTCACTACGCGGACCTCTCCGGGGCGGCGCAGGACGTCGTCGACGCCGGTGCCGATCGTGATGAGGTCGCCGTCGACGATCTCCCGTCCGAGTTCCGGTCGGGGACGTGGAACTTCGTCAGGGACGACGACGAACTCGCGTGCCTCCTCCCGACCGACGACGCCGACTCCGGAGGCGTTACCGTCGCGTTCAGCGACTGCGAGGGGTTCGCCTTCGAGTACGAGGAGCTCCCCGAGCGGGGACAGCGCTTCTTCACGCTGGCGACGGAGACCGACGACGGCATCGTCCGGCTTACGAGACCGATTCCCGAGGGGTTCGACGCCGCACCGGGGGACACCGGCGTCGACCTCGATGAGGCTCCCGAGGAGGGCGGACTGTACTACGTGTTCGCGAACGAACGCGTCTACGAGTTCAGGATCTACGGAGCCGGTCCGCTCGGCGGGTTCGGCGAACTCATCTACGCCATCTTCGTGTTCGCTCTCGGTCTCGTCCTCATCGCCGGCAGCGCGTACGGCTATCGGGTCTCGGCGGTTCACGCACCGGCGGCCGCCGCGGTCGGTGCGAGCGTGTACCTCGTGCCGCCGCTGGTGGACGCCGCCGGGCTGCTCCGATGGTCGATACGGCTCGACGGGTACAGCCCGTGGGGAGTCCCGCTCGTGATCGCTCTCGCGGTGGGCGGGGTGGCGTACGTGCTCCCGGACCTGTACGGGTTTGCGCGAAAATACGTGTGAGAGCGACGCGGTTTATAAACTGACACGAGATCCTACGCCGATTATTTATAAATGGGGCGGTGGCGCGTGCCTGCGAGGCCGCCCCGCGGCCGAGCAGGCACGCGCGAGGGACGCCGCGAGCGACCGGAGGGAGCAAGAGGCGAGGCTGGGGAGGCGTGAGGTGCTGTGCGGTGCGGTGCGGGACTCAAAGGGGCAGCCGTGAGGCCGCAGTAGGCGACGTAAGCACCGCAGCGAGCGGAGCGAGCGAGGAGCACAACGAGCGTACTGCGGCCTCGCGGCTGGGGCTTTGGAAGTGTTCGCCGCCGGTTCACAGTCAGTCATTTAAAAGTGAGCAGCCGGAGATTTGGAGGTGTTCGCGGTCGATCCGCCAGCAGCGAGTTATAAATAGACCGCCACGAGGACGAGGTTCACTTATAAACGACCAGCAATATCGCTGACCAGGTCTTACGCGTCACACTCGGCGAGCCACTCGTGGGCCCAGTCGTCGATCTCCTCGAAGACGGGCGCCAGCGACTCGCCCTTCGGCGTGAGGCTGTAGTACGTCGCCACGGGCGAGTCCTCCTCCAGCCGGCGGTCGACGAAGCCGGTCTCCTGGAGGTCGTCGAGCACCCGCGAGAGCGTCCGGGCGTTCGCGTCGGTCTCGCGTTTCAGCTCGTTGAACCGCGACTCGCCGTTCAACAGCTCGTGGAGCACGACGAGCCGCCAGCGCGAGCCGATCTGTTCGAGCGAGTCGACGACGGGACACGGCGTGTCCGGGCCGGATGCGGAGTCCGTTTCAGGCTCTCTATCGGTCGTGTCCGCCGGTTCGGAGCCGGCGAGATCCTGCGATGACATCTGGTGTCTCTACTTCCATTATTGTCCGGGAAGCGATAAATAGGTTACGTCTGTATATGTGGTTACACTGTGTTAGCAGATTCCCCGTCGGTACCACTTCGGTCTGGCACTCCCGTCACGCGCGACCTGTGACGGGGTGTCCCGACCGACGCCGTCCCGGTTTGAACGACGCGCGGACGGGGCTAACCGCATACGACCCGCCAGTACCGCTAACTGTCTCCCCCGACAACCGATCACACAAACATGAGCGACGCCCCACCCACCACCGGACTGCACCACGTGACGAACATCTGTACCGACATGGACGAAACTGTCGCGTTCTACGAGGACGCGCTCGGCTGGCACACGGTCAAGCGGACCCAGAACTACGACGACCCGGGGACGCCGCACTACTACTTCTCGTCGACGCCGACCGGCGAGCCGGGAACCGTCGTCACCTACTTCGAGTACCCGGGCTCGCAGGGCGCGCCCGGTCCGGGTGCGAGCCACCACTTCGCGTTCGGCGTCGAAGACGAGGAGACGCTCCGCGAGTGGCAGGACCACCTCCGCGAGCAGGACGTGCGCGTCTCCGAGGTGAAGGATCGCACGTACTTCAAGAGCATCTACTTCAGCGACCCCGACGGGCTCGTCTTCGAGCTGGCGACGGGGGGCCCGGGCTTCACACGGGACGAGGCAGAACCCGGCAGCGAGGACATCGATCCCTTCGAGGAAGGGTACGAGAACTGATCGGCTCCGGGCGACGGGCCGGTATCGTTAGGCGTCGACGTCGATCGTGCCCCCGGTCGAGTTCTCGCCCGACTGCTCTTCCACCAGCGCCGCGAACCGATCCAGCGCCCGCCGACAGACGGGGACGTACCAGGCCGCGACCAGCGGGACTTCGACGACGACGCGACTGCGATCGGGCTCGCCGGCGTACCTGTCGACGCGGTGCCCGGTCGCCGGGATCCCGGAGACCCGCCAGTCCCAGCGTCGCCCGTTGCACGCGGTCACGCGGAACGGGAGCCACGCGCCGGCAACGCGGACTTGTCCCGTCGTCCCGCGGGTCACGTAGCGGTCGTCGCTCTGGACGGCGTCGATCGCCGGTCCCCAGTCGGGCCACCTGCGGGTGTCGCGGAGGCACTCGGCGGCGACCGCCGGCGCGACCGCGACGTCGCGACCCACGGCGAGCGTCGCTCCCTCGCGGACGACCGTCGACGCGGACTCGCCACCGGACACCCCGAGATCAAACCATCCGTTCGATTCGCCGCCGGTGTAAGACCGGTAATTCACGATCCGTGTCTCGATCTCGTCGTAGTTAACTCGACACATATTAATTCCTTATATGGTATCAGGTATCATTATCTCTTTCCACGAAGGGTTAATACGGAAATCCTCGCTATCCGTTCACAAGATGACAAGCGATCGCGGCACCATGAAAGACGTCTCGCACACGGCACCGAACGACACATCAGTTGAGGCCGTCTGGGAACGAGGACGAGTTCCCGTCGAAGAAGAGGAAGAAGAAGAGGAATAAGAGGAGTAGCGCAGCAATCAGTCTTCTGCGTATTGGCGGGGTCGCTGACTGGCGCCGACTCACACATCGAAGGAGGAGCGGCGCGTATCCGCTTCGATCTCTGGCGTCCGGGCGACACGCTCTTTGATGTTGTTTTTGAATACGTCGCATGGTCGGAGTCGCACTTGGAGTGGTCGGGATCGCGACGGTGACGGTGCTGCTGGCACTCAGCGCGTTCTTCTCGAGCTCGGAGACCGCGATCTTCTCGCTGCCGGCCGAGTGGTTCGAGCAGCAGGCAGCCACAAATGACCGTCGCGGGAACGTCCTGAAAGAGCTCTACGACGATCCCCACCGGTTGTTGGTGACGCTGCTCGTCGGAAACAACGTCGTCAACATCGCGATCTCGAGCATTGTGACCGTTCTGGTCGCCAGCTACCTCCCCTCCGGCGTCGCGATCGTAGTGACGACCGTGTGTACGAGCGTTCTTGTCCTCGTGTTCGGCGAAATTGTCCCCAAGGCGTTCGGCCTCGGAAACGCCGAGCGGTGGTCGCTACGGGTCGCGTCGCCGATCCGACTGGTCGAGCGCGTCCTCTCGCCGCTCATCACGTTGTTCGACGGGATCACCCGTCGGATGAACGCGTACATCAGCGGCGACTCGAACATCGAGAAGCCGTACACGGACTGACGCAGACGGGACGGTCGGGAACGCTTGACCGTCGAAGTGATCGCGTCGACGACTGACGGGGACGAACCCCTCACTCCGCCCGTCGCATTCTCGCGGGTGATAGCCGCAGGCGTGGCTTTAACCCGCCCGACGGCGGACCCGGAGGCATGATCGAAGTGGAGGAGCTGCGAAAGACGTACGGGGACTTCGCCGCCGTCGTCGACAGCACCTTCTCCGTCGAAGAGGGCGAGGTGTTCGGCATCGTCGGCCCGAACGGTGCCGGGAAGACGACGACGCTGAAGGTGCTCGCCGGGCTCGTCGACCCCACCGACGGCAAGGTCGAGGTCGCCGGCTTCGCCTCCGACGACCCGGAGATGCGCCGGCAGCTGGGCTTCCTCCCCGAGGAGTCACCGCTCTACGAGGAGATGACGCCGCTGTCGTACCTGGGCTTCTTCGCCGACCTCTACGACGTGCCGAGCGAGGCCGCCGACGAACGGATCGAGGCCGCCCTCGACCGACTCGAACTCGACCACCGCGAGCGCCGGCTCGGCGACATGTCGAAGGGGATGAAACGCAAGGTCGCCATCGCCCGGTCGCTGGTCAACGACCCAGACGTCCTCGTGTACGACGAGCCGGCGTCCGGGCTCGACCCGGTGACGACGAACTCCGTGCTGGAGTTCACCCGCGAACTTCGCGAGACCGGGAAGACCGTCGTGTTCTCGGCGCACAACCTCTACCACGTCGAATCGGTGTGTGATCGGGTGGCGGTGATGAACGAAGGTCGGATCGTCGCCCGCGGGAGCGTCGACGGGATCCGCGAGCGACACGGCGAGACGACGTACCGCGTGTTCACCGACGTGTCGCCGGCCCGAACAGACGCGCTGGCCGAGGTCTTCGACGACCTCGACGACCCCGACGCCGCGACCGAGGAGGTCGGTGACCGGTTTCGTACGACTGTACCGACGATGGACGCGGTGGACGCGGTCCGCGAGGCCGCCGCGGCTGCGGGCGGCGAGGTCGTCGACATCCGCACCCGAGAGCCCAGCCTGGAAGACGTGTTCCTGGACATCGTCGGGCGGCCGATGCCGGGCCGATACACCGGGGGCGGAGCCGCCGGAGCCGCCGGAGGGGGCTGAGTGATCGACCGGCTCCGACGGGTCCTCCGGGTCGCTCGCTGGGAGACGGCTCGGGCGAGCGGCGGCGTCGACCGCCGGACCCTGCTCGCGGCGTTCGCGCTCCTGCTCGTCGCCGGCGGCGTTCTCGGTGGGGGGTTGGCGGCCGGCGTCGTCGGGCTCGACGTCGACCGCGACGTGTACCGCGTCGCCGTCGACCGCGACTCCCCGTACGCTGACGCGGTCGAGGAGGCACCGGCGCTGACGCCCGTCCCCGTCGACGGCGCCACGCTCGGCGAGACGGCCGACCTCGTCGTGTTCGACGGGAGACAGAGCGGGACCGTCGCGATTGCCGTCGTCCAGGCCAGTGACACGCGGAAAGGCGAGGCCGCGGCCGCAGAGTTCCGCGAGGCCGTCGAGGCGCACAACGAGCGGCTGATGGCCGCCGAGGAGAACCGGACCGCCGCGTTCCCGATCACCGTCACGCTGCAGTATATCGGGCGAACGAGTGGGCTCGAAGACGAGTCGACGCTCGGCGATTCGGGTGATTCCGGCAGCGACGACGGGGGAGAGAGTGGCTCCGGAGACGGCGGGGATGGCAGCAGCGGTGGCGGCGGCGGCGACGGAGGCGACGGAGGCGGCGACAGCAGCAGTGACGGTACCGACGGCCAACTCACCGACGGCACCGCCGCGACCGAAGACGACGGTGGGTTCGCGGTCCCCTCGATCGGCGGCGCGACGTTCGGCGCGGACACGGTCGGATCGCCGGGATCGATTTCGCCGCCGTTCCCGTTCGTCTCGCTCCTCCTCGCGTTCGTCTTCCTCGTGCCGATGAACTTCCTCATTCAGGCGTACGGCTCGTCGGTCCTCGACGAGCGGACAAACCGGCGCGGGGAACCCCTGCTCGTCACGCCGCTCTCGCCGGTCGACATCGTCGCGGGGAAGACGCTTCCGTACGTCGCGGTCGCGGCGCTCGTCACGACGCTCATCGCGGTCGCGGTCGGCGGCGGAGCGCTCTCGGTGATCGCCGTCCTCCCGGTGGCGATGGCCTTCCTCGGGGCCACGTTCGTCGGCGCGATGTTCGCGCGGTCGTTTAAGGAGCTCACCTTCGTCACGGTGGGCGTGAGCGTCCTCCTCACGACGTACGCGTTCGTGCCGGCGATCTTCACGAACGTCACGCCGGTGGCGCTCGTCTCGCCGCTCACGCTGGTCGTCTTCGACCTGCAGGGCGAGGCGGTCTCGGTCGGCGAGGCCCTCTTCTCGACCGGTCCGATGACGGTCGGCGCCGCGCTCCTGTTCGGGCTCGGGCTCGGCGTCTACCGCGAGGAGGACATGTTCACCCAGAAGCCGGTCGGGCGGAAGTTCCTCGACGCGCTGGCGGTCCGGCTATCGGTGGTTGGAGAGATGGGCTCGGGCCGGGCGATACGAGACCGGCTCCGCGCGCTCGCACCGGTCGCGTTCCTCACTGCCTGTACGATCCCCTTCGTGTTCGTCGCGGAGCTTTTGGCCGTCGCGCTGCTCTTCGCGCTGCCGGTGGCGGTGTCGATTCCCGTGCTCCTGGTAACGATCGCGTTCATCGAGGAGCTCGCGAAGAGCGTCCACCTCTACGCCGGGTTCGAGCGCGGCGCCTTCGTCCGGGCCGATCGGGTCGCCGTCGCGGTCGGGATCGCCTCCGCGGTCGGCTTCTTCCTCGCCGAGAAGGCCACCGCGGTCGTGCAGGCTGTCGGGCTCACGGACCTGTACGTCGGCCGCGCCGCCTTCGGGAGCGTGGCGGGGATGGAAGGACTCCCGGCGATCGCCATCGTCGCGCTGTTC
Source organism: Halorubrum shenae (assembly GCF_051194165.1). Lineage (NCBI taxonomy): Archaea > Methanobacteriati > Methanobacteriota > Halobacteria > Halobacteriales > Haloferacaceae > Halorubrum > Halorubrum shenae. The sequence continues at coordinate 48,560 of NZ_JBLZNI010000016.1, forward strand.
TTCGCGCCGCTCCTGCTCCACGGGTTCGCGACGACCGTCGCCGCGGTGGGCGCGAGCCGGAGCCGGACGCATTACGTCCTGACGCTGGCGCTGGCGACGCTGATCCACGCCGCGTACAACTTCGGGGTGGTGAGCGTCTATGCGTAACCGAGACAGCCGGCTGACGATCGCCGGGCGAGAGCTGGCGGGCCTGCGCGCGGAGAAGACGATCCTGCTCGCGATCGGGATCCAGCTGTTCATCGCCGCGTTCTCCTCGTTCCTGGTCGTCGGGCTCGTCTCGATGTACGACCCCGGATCGCTCGGCGGCGCGGAGGTCGAGGTGGCGGGCGCCGGCGACGCCGTGAGCGACCTCGAGCGCGCCGCGAGTGAAGTCGAGGGAGCCTCGGTCACGCGCTACGAGGACGCCGGCGCGGCGCGGCTCGCCTTCGACCGCAACGACGCCAACGCGGTGGTGGTCGCGAACCGGAACGACAACGGCAGGATCTCGGTGGTGGTCACCGCTCCGGACGCCACGGTGGAGACCACCGTGATCGTCGTCCAGCTACGCGACATGCTCCGGACCTACGAGCGACAGGAGCGCGCGGACCGGGCCGCATTCCTGAGCGAGTCGCCGCTTCCCCTCCCGGAGCGCACCGGCACAAGCCCGTACTTCACGTTTACGTACACCGTGTTGATCCCGGTGCTCGTCTTCCTTCCCGTCTTCATCTCGGGGTCGCTCGTGGTCGACTCGATCACCGAGGAGATCGACGAGGGGACGCTCGAGCTGCTCCGCGTCGCGCCCGTCACGCTCGGTGAGATCGTCGACGGGAAGGCGCTGGCGGCGGTCGCGATCGCCCCCGGACAGGCGCTCCTCTGGCTCCTCCTCCTCCGCGTGAACGGGACGCCGGTCGCCAACGTCCCCTCGATCCTCGTCCTCATGACCGCGCTCACCGCGCTGGTCGTCGCGCTCGCGATCGCCATCTCCGCGCTCGCGCCCGATCGGCGGGCCGCCCAGTTCCTCTACTCGATCGGCGTGCTCGTCCTCTTCGGCGGCGCCACGGCGATGGCCGGCGGTCCCGCAAACGCGGTCGCGCGGCTCGCGATCGACAGCGGCGACGCGACGACGACGGCACTGGTCGTCGCCTACGTCGGCATCGCTGCGGTCGCGTACGTCGGGGTTCGGACCCTCGTCGCGGAGAACGGGTTCGAGAAGTGATCGACGATCGCGTATAAATGAAGTGCGGTCGGCGCGTGCCGGCGAGCGCCCATTTGGGCGTGAGCCGCACGCGCGAGGGAGTCGGCCTCTCGGAGCGAAGCGGAGAGTGGCCGACGAGGCTGGGGAGGCGTGAGGCTGCGGTGCAGTTGCGGTGCTGTGCGGGGTGGGACTCAAAGGGGCAGCCGGGAGGTCAGCGCAGGCGACGTAAGCACTGGAAGGAGGGAGCGCTAGCGACCGATTGAAGCGCGCAGCGAGCGTGCGCTGACCTCCCGGCTGGGGCTTTGAAGGTGTTCTCCGTCGATCCACTATTAACCACTTATAAACGATCGACCGATCCGCGACGAAACACGTTTCGCTTACAAAGAACGAGCCGCTCTCCTATTGATTATCAGTCGTCGTCGGCCGCTGCGCCATCAACATCACCCGCGTCCGTCGCCGCGTCGTCCTCGATGCTCGGGGGGTACTTGCCCCGGTCGAGCGTCAGGTCGGACTGCGGCCGCGCCATGCAGGTGAGCGCGTACGCCTCGCTCTCCTCGTCCGTGAGCCCGCGGGCCGCCGGCTGCGTCACCTCGCCTTCGACGATCTCCGCGGAGCAGGCGAGACACATCCCGACGCGGCAGGAGTACTCCTGAGCGATCCCCTCGTCGATACAGCAACTGAGGATCGTCTCCGTGTCGGCCACCTCGATCGTCTCGCCGGTGCCGACGAACTCGACGGTGTACTCGGTCATGAAGCGGTGTACCCGCCGACCCGTCAAAAAGGGTTCCCCTCGATCGCGTCGCCGTCGCGGGGACGGAAGTCGACGAGGGCGCCGGCGGTCAACCCGGTCAGCTCGCCGCTGTCGGCGTCCAGGCCCCGGCCGTAGCTTCATGTTCACGGCTGGCGACTACCGCTCCATGCGACGCACTCGAAACCGGGCCGAGGAACTGCTGCGGGCGGTCGTCCACGAGGTTCGCGTCGAGAAGCTCACGTTCTTGGCGGGGTCGATCGCCTATCACGCGTTCATCTCGATCCTCCCGCTCATGCTGTTGGTGTTGACGCTGGTCCAGCGAACCCAGAACGTCGTCCTCCGGGACTCGATCGTCAGCGTCATGCAGGCGGCCCTCACGGCAGAAGCGAGTGCGGTCATCCAGCAGGGCTTGACCGAAGCGGACACGTCGGTCTCGCTGCTCGGGGCGGCGTTCCTCGTCTGGGGGGCCATGCGAATCTTCCGGGGGCTGGACACCGCTTTTTCGGACATCTACGAGACCGAGTCGGAGAACACGTTCACCGACCAGCTCGGCGACGGGCTGGTCTTACTCGTCACGGTGACGCTGGCGATCGTGGCCGCCAGTCTGATCGGGAGCCGCCTTCCGGTGGTCGAGACGGGACTCGTCGGGGTACTCCTTCGAACCCTCGTAACCATCGCCGGGCTGTTCGTCGTGTTCTACCCGATGTACTACATCTTCCCGGATACCGACGTCTCCGCGCTGGAGATCGTCCCCGGAACCGCGTTCGCCGCGGTCGGCGTCGCGTTCGCGCAAGCCGTGTTCACGGTCTTCAAATCCGGGGCTACAGGCGGCAACCTCGTCGCGAGCATCCTCGTGCTGTTGACGTGGCTCTACGTCATCGGCCTGCTCCTCCTGATCGGGGCGGCGGTCAACGCGGTGTTCTCGAACCGGTCCAGCGACGTCGACGTCGATCCGGTGTTCGGCGGGGTGGCCCGGCGGTCGGGTCGCGATGAGTCCGCCGTGGACCGGTCGGAACTGCTCGGGCGACTGGACTCGGTCGTGGAGACGCTCGCCGAAACCGACTCCGGAATCGCGGTTCAGTTCGAGGACGGGTCCCGCATCGAACTGAGTGCTCCGCACACCGCGAGCGTCGATCGAACGTCTGGCGTCTTCGGCCTCGACAGGGCCGTCAGTCTCACCTTGCACTGGTGGGCCGACGAGCCGGAAACGGAGTCGTGAGTCGAATGGAGGTACGCGGTTACAGCTCGGCTGGCCCCCGGAAACACCTGACAATCAATACCCGTTCGAGCGTCTCGGGCGGCCCGATGGACTCGACCGACTCGGTCGACTCAACCGACTCAAGAGATTCAACCGACTCGACGTTGAGACGTGCTGAGCAGCCGACACCGAGCACCGGCCTCCCTCCCGTCCATCGCAACGACTAATCCCCCGCCGGACGCTTCCCGAGGTATGACCGAGAAGGCCACCGCGCGAGCCCACCCGATCCAGGGCCTCGTCAAGTACCACGGGATGCGCGACCCGGAGCTCCGACTGCCGTACCACGACAGCATCAGCCTCTGTACCGCCCCCACCGCGACGACGACAACCGTCGAGTGGCAGCCCGACGCGAGCGAGGACGTCTACGTCATCGGCGACGAGGAAGTCGACGGCCGCGCCGCCGAGCGCATCGACATGGTCGTCGACCACGTCCGCGAGCTGGCCGGCGTCGACGCCGCCGTCCGGCTGGAAAGCGAGAACTCCTTCCCGTCGAACATCGGCTTCGGCTCCTCGTCGTCCGGCTTCGCGGCCGCCGCGCTCGCGCTCACCGAGGCCGCCGGCCTCGAGATGTCGCTCTCCGAGGTGTCCACCGTCGCCCGCCGCGGCTCCTCCTCTGCCGCCCGCTCGGTAACGGGCGCGTACTCGCGGCTCGACGCCGGGCTCAACGACGAGGACTGCCGCTCCTACCGGCTCGACGTCGGCGTGAGCGACGACGGCTTCGATCCCGAGGAGGACCTCCGGATCGTCGCCGCACACGTCCCCGCTTATAAGGAAACCGAGGAAGCCCACCGCGAGGCCGCTGCGAGCCACATGATGCAGGCGCGGACCGCGCACGTCCAGGACCAGCTCGTCGAGATGACCGACGCGCTCCGCGAGGGCGACTTCGACCGGATCTTCGAGACCGCCGAGCACGACTCCCTTTCCTTGACGGCCACCACCATGACCGGCCCCGCGGGCTGGGTGTACTGGCAGCCGGAGACGATAGCCGTGTTCAACGCGGTCCGCGAACTCCGCGAGTCGGGCGTTCCCGTCTACTTCTCGACGGACACCGGCGCCTCGGTGTACGTGAACACGCTCGCCGGCCACGCAGACGAGGTCGAGAGCCGAATCGCCGAGATCGGCGTCGACACCGACGTCTGGGAGGTCGGCGGCCCGGCGCGGGTGCTCGACGAAAGCGAGGCGCTTTTCTAAGCCGGATCGGTGACGCGGCGGCGCGCGCCGGCGAGGCTCCTCGGACCGCAGGAGGGGTATTCGGCGGCGACTCACCGGGCCCGATCACAGGGCGATGACTTCTCCGGCGATCAGGTACACGAGCGCCAGGATCGACTGAAAGGAGAGGGACCCGATCGCGGAGAGAACGACGAACCGCCGAATCGTCATTTCGGAGAGCCCGGCCGGGATCGTCAACAGGCCGCGAACGAACAGCATCGTGTTCGTTACCGGGACCGCGAGCTGGCCCCACGCATCGAACCAACCGTCCACGCGGTCGAGACGTCCCTCGTTGATCGGAAGCCAGCTCTTCCGGAGCAGGTACTCGCGACCGCCCCGGCGGGCCAGGACAAAGAGGATGGTCTGCCCGATAGTCGTCCCGACGACGGCGATCGCGACGATAGCGACGGTCTCCAGGATCGACGATCCGATGAGCGCCAGTGCGCTCGGAACGACCAGTTCGCTCGGCATGAATCGAAGCAGCATCGCACCCTCAAGGACGCTGACCCCGAGAAGGACGAGCAGCGCGATCTCCGAGGTAAACATCGAAGCGAGCCACTCCGGCGTCTCCGAAAGCTGTCCGACGAGCATCGCTACTCCATGTATCCCAGGTCGCGCAGCCGCTCCTGCAGTTGTTCGTCCGCGTCGTCGAGCGCGTCTGCACTCCCGTCAGTTGCCTCGGTCCACGCCCCGCCGATCGCGTCTTCGAACCGGGACAACGCCCGTTCTGCGGCGTCGACCGCTTCGTTTTCGCCCGGAGACAGCGGGTGAGATTCGTCGGGATCCGCTTCCAGGGCGAACCCTTCATCGGGAATTCGGTCGGCGCGAACGTACTTTCCGTCGCGACTCCTCGCCGCTCGCAGACGGGCCCTCGCACGGTGGTTCTCTCCGATCGTCAGTCCCGCCGCGTTCGCCTTCTCCTCGAGGTGATGTAACTCGATGACCGGCTGCGCGTACTCGATAAACGCGTAGTCGCGGTCGGCCCCTTCGTTCACGCAGTGGCCGGGGTCGAGCGGAGTGGTCGCCGATTCGTAGGACCGATACCGATCGTCGAACAGCGAGCGCGTCGGATCGAACCCGACGACGCGCTCCCCCTCGTCGGTGTCGGGCTCACTCCCTTCAGGCGCGATCCCAGTCGCATCGAGAACCGTGTGATAGAGGTCGAGCAGCTCCACGAGATCCTCGCGCCGATCGGATTCCAATGCGGGGTGTTTGACCATGAGGGGGACGTTCACGAGCTCTTCGTACAGTGCGAATTCGTGACCGTAGAGGTCGTGTTCACCGTGGAGTTCGCCGTGATCGGCACAGAGGATGACCGTTGTATTCTCCCACTCGCCCCGTTCTTTCAGCGTCTCGAAGAGCCGGCCCAGTTGGTCGTCCATGTGGGCGATCTCCGCGTCGTAGAGGTCGCGAATGTCCGCCCATCCGTCCTCGTCGATAGACCTGGCCCCGGAGTTGTACTCCTTGGAGTTCTGCGGGACTGCGTCCGGGTCGGCGTCGGGGGCGAACCGTTCTCGGTACTCCTCCGGCGGATAGTACGGCAGGTGGGCGTCCATCAGGTTGACGAACGCGAACCAGCCCCGATCGCTCTCGCTCTCGTCGACGAACGAGAGCGTCTTGTCCACGACCGCCGGCGTCTTGGTGTCCGCACCGTCACCGCTCGCGAGGTACTCGTGGATTTTGGCCCCGAACTGCACCGCAGTCGACGCGACGTCTCGAAGCACCTCGTTGTCGTTCATCGTCTTCCAGACGGTCGAGAGCGGCCCGGAGAGCGCGTCTCCGGGCATCACCTCGAAGAACGTATCGCCGTCGTCGAATCCGTCGGTGAGATTCGTGTACGGCGTGATCCAGGCGTTCGATGAGTACGCGGCAGTGTCGTACCCGGCAGCCGAGAGGGTCGTCGCGAGCGTCCGAGCGCCCTCAAGATACGGGCTTTCCTGATCCGCACCGTGCTGGCTCGGATAGAGCCCCGTGAACATTGAGGCGTGGACTGGCAGGGTCCAGGGGGCCGGCGCGACGGCCGACTCGAACACGGTCGCGTCCGCCGCGAACCGCGAGAGCGTCGGGGTCGTCTCCCGTTCGAACCCGTACGGTTCGAGACGGTCTTTCCTGACCGTATCGAGGACGACGAAGAGAACGTTCTCGGGAGACCGGTCGTTCATCACCCGAGAGTCACCGACTCCAAAAGATAAAACGACCGGTCCACCGGGCCGGCGAGGAATCCACCCGTGTTCCGTACGCTGCCCCGGTTTCGGTGTGATCGACGGGGTGTAACGGCGAGCGTTGATCCGTGACGTCGAGAGTGCCGGGATCCTTACTTGTCCGGATCCTCGCCGCGCGCTCGCTTATACATCGCTAACGCCTCCTCGCGTCGCTCCGAGTGATCCACGACCGGGGCGGGGTACTCGGGAGCCGCGTTCGCGCGCTGCGTCGGCGAGAGCTCGTGCCACTCGTGGATCAGGTCGGCGTCGACCCCGCGGAGTTCGGGGACGTACTCCGTGATGTACTCCGCGTCGGAATCGTAACGCTCCCCCTGCGTCATGGGGTTGAAGATGCGGAAGTAGGGCTGGGCGTCGGTCCCCGTGGAGGCGGCCCACTGCCAGCCGCCGTTGTCGTTGGCGGTGTCGTGGTCGGCCAGCTTCTCACAGAAGTGCTCGTAGCCGTGGCGCCAGTCGACGAGCAGGTCCTTCGTGAGGAAGGAGGCGACGATCATCCGCACCCGGTTGTGCATGAACGCTTCCTCGCGAAGCTGGCGCATCCCGGCGTCGACGATGGGGTACCCCGTCTCGCCGCGCTTCCACGCGGCGATCTCGTCGGGGTCGTCGCGCCACTCGATCCCTTCCTCGTACTCCTTGTAGTTGTCCGTCACGACCTTCGGATTGTGGTACAGCACCTGCGTGTAGAACTCCCGCCACGCGAGCTGCTGCTGATACTCCTCGACTGCGGCGACCGGGCCGTCGTCGTCGCCGTCGTCGTCTCCGCCGTCGTCGCTATCGTCTTCGCCGCCCCCTCCCGATTGTTCCTCCGCCGCAGCCATCGCCGCTTTCGTCGCCTCGTACGCCTCTCGCACCCCGATCTCGCCGTATTTTAGAAAGGCCGACATGCGCGACGTCGACTCGCGAGCGGGGTAGTCGCGCTCCGTGTCGTACGCGAACACCGCCTCTGAGAGGAACGCGTCGAGCCGCTCGCGGGCGGCCTCGGTGCCAGCGGGACCGATCTCCGCGTCTGGCTCCGCGAACCCCAAGTCGGCGGGCACCGGCAGGTCGCCGACGGCGACGCGGTCGGTCACGACGCCGCCGTCGGACTGGGTGTCCCCCTGCCGACCGCCGTCAGCGAGGGCGCCGCCGTCACCGCCCACCGCCGCCGCCAGCGCGTCGGCCTCGACGAGGTCGCTCGCCTCGGGCGTCGGCGCCGGTGAGTCGGTCTCTCGGTCGGTCCACTTGCGCCAGTAGTAGGTGTACACGGAGTACGGGTCGCCGGCGTTCGTCCGGATCGAGTCCGGCGTGTGCAACACCGCGTCGTGGTGCGCCTCACGGTCGATTCCGGCCTCGTTGAGCGCTTTTCGGACCGCTGCGTCGCGCTCGCGAGCGAGCCCCGAGTAGTCTCGGTTCCAGACGATTCGGTCGGCGTCGAGGGCGTCGGCCAGCTCGGGGAGGACGGCCTCCGGGTCGCCACGGGCAACGAGAAGGTCGCTCCCGCGGTCGCGGTAGTCGTCTCGCAGCGCCGCGAGCCCGTCGAGGAGGCGGCGGACTCGGACGTCGCTCGCGTGCGCGAGCACGTCGTCGTCGAAGACGAACACGCCCGCGACCCCTCCCCTGTCGGCGGCGGCCGCGAGGCCGACGTTGTCGGCAAGTCTGAGGTCCCGTCGGTGCCAGAACAACTCCATGCGATCCCATGGACTGCGAAGAACGTGAAACCACCGCCCTCGTCGACGGATCGGTTCGCGGGATGCGTGATCACAAACCGATCAAAAAGCTGATCAGGATCGTACCGATCAAAAGGAGCACGAGCACTCGGAGTACGTTTCGCTTGTTTAGGAACCGCATCCACCCATCTTCGGCGCGAGAAACACCGATTTCGGGGGGGTCCGTGTTCTCTGACGGATCGTTTGAAGCCATTGTCATTTCTTATCTACTATCCAGTACTTCACGCTATGACGCCCCAGTGATCTGACGGGAGTACTCGTTCGGGAGCGGTGCCTCGGGTGAGGATCGGTTCCTCGATCGGCTTCCAACCGATCCGTGATCGGTTATTTTGCCCGGATCGTATGCGACGCGTTCCTCCCAGAAGAGTGTGTAACGCGTGTTCATCTCTGTAGTTTAACTGGCTAAAAAATTGACCAGATCAGAGGGGCTTTTGCTCGCCAACGAGATCGACCGAGGCGCTGATACTCGCGTTGTCGGGAACATCGGACAGCACGCTGTAATCCATCTCGGTCTTGATGACGAGCGTGGTACACTCACCGCCACCAGCATCGGTCCCGTTGAGTGTGCCCTGGCCCGTTGAGTCGGTGAGACTCAGGCCACTATCTCCTAACCACGTATCGAGATCGTGCAGGTCAGAGATGCCATTGCTGTTAGCGTCTGTGATATTTGACTGGCCAGCAACGGTTTCTCCGCCGTACCTCACCTCACGGACTTTGATGGCCTTTGCAACTTTGATGGCCTCCGCGGTATCGCCGGTATCGCTGGTGATCGTAATCCCGTCAAGAATGACGTTCCTGATCGGGAGCGAGCCGTCGTTGCATACGGCTATCGTTGAGGTGTTCTGTTCGCCCTCTGCCAGACTCTCGAACGTCAAAGCTCCGTCACTGGGAGTGGTCTCTAGGTCCAGACTCCCGACTTCGAACACGGAGTCAACGCTATCCGAGTCCGTAAGGTACGCGAACGTCCCTGCTCCGCCTCCGGCTGCCGCTACTCCCGTCAGGGCGATACCCCCGAGTGCCTTCCGTCTGCTTATCCCATCGTTATCTGTCATTTTTATAACGGTAGTCCGTCAACCAGCACCATACTGGTGCGAAGCCCTCCTCAGGAATCGAACCTGAGTCGCTCCGAGAGGGTGAACTCAGACCCATGGATTAGTTGGCTCAACGTTGTGCCTCCGCTGTTCTGCGTACACATGAAAGCTGATCGTCACTTCATCGCCTTGGATCTCGTTTCCAACCTCTTTCGGGATGGTCCACGAAATGGAGAAGTACTGTGTCCCATCGACATACCACTCCGGCATTATCCCACCAGTAGACTTTCCGATGTTACTAGCCAGACCCCTGAGCGTGATGTCTTTGAACAACACTGTCTCATCTGGGTCTATCTCACAGTCTTCATCATCATCCCAGAACACATCGAGGAATATCTTGTCGGCGAGACTGTGATCCGTGGACGGTTGAGTCGTCTCATTATCCGTCTCATCAGCCGGGCAGCAGTCGATAGTGTGATCTATCGCTAACGCCCAGTTCCCACCTTGACCCGGATTCACTTCCGTCGCACCAGCCCAACAGGTGTCTTCCCCATCGAGTTCCGCAGCGTGAACGGCGATCACAGGATTGTCACCGCATGAGAGACTGTAGTTCGAGTTGTCGAACGGGATCTCGTATGTGTCGGTGGTGGCATCTAGGTTCTCATGGCTGTAATCGAACTGTCCCGGAGACGGACCACCGGGGATGTTATCGATGGAGTCGGTTAGGTGGAGATGTGTCTCACCGAGCGACTGACCAGAAGCAGCGTTAATCTCTACGAGGAGGTCACTGCCGTCGTTAGTGATGGTAACATTACCGTCAGTTTCATTCTGTCCACACACCCAGGGATACTCTACCGGTGGACACTCGCTTTCGTGTGGATCATCTTGGGGCTGGTCTCCGCCGTCAGTCTCATCTCGGATATCCATAGCGAGCCACACGTAGGCGGGATTCGTCTCGTTATGGATACTGAGGCTGAAGCAACCGGCGTCTCCGGGTTTCACGTCTGCGAAGCGAGCTGCTACCTGACCGCTAGTATCAGTCGGAGCCTGCATAGCGATCTGGTTTCCGTTGTGGAACGCCTTCCAGTCTAACTGAATATCTAACTCTCCAGCAGTTGCGATTACCGCAACCTCTTCCTCGTCGCTGAGGAGTGCTCTGGTCCCGATACCCCCTGCCACACTCCCGACTCCGATGAGTCCGAGCCCGCCGAGCACGCCGCGTCTGGGTATTTTATCCATGTGTGATTCCCATCTGAGGAATCGAACCTCAGTTATGCCAATATGGGTATTGTCCGTTCGACTACTCTCCGTTCTCCTCGGGTTCAAACGCGAGGTAGACCTGCCAGAGGCCGTCCATGAACAGCAGGGTGACTGGGACGAGAACCAGTGCGATCATCCCTTTGGTTGTACCAGCAAACCGAGCGACGTATCCCATCAGCGGAACGTCGAACATCACCTTCCCGACAATCTCATCTCGGAGGACAGGTTCTCCGTCTCGGTTCTCGTTCGCGTCCCCTTTTGTGACGAAGGACACGCTGTCGGTGATCTCTCCGGACCTCTTCTCAACCACTCTGTGAGTCGTTGTCCGGGTAATGCTCCCAGACTTACTGAAGGTGATTACGTCACCTTCCTCGATACGCTCGTCTGCTTGTCCTGGAGGTATCCCCTCCACGAACACCATCGAGCCGGTTGAGATTGCTGGTTCCATGCTGCCTGATTGGACGATGAACGAGTAGTCTGCTCCCACCAAGCCCGGGAAGGCGTTGATGACGGACAGAGCTACTACGATCACCAGTGCGGTGAACCCGAGAATCTTGATGATTCTCAGGTAGTTCACGTCTTACGAATCGTTCTCGGGATTGTAGCTGGTGAAGTCAGGAGCCTCGGTGTGCCTACTCTGGATGAACTGGAAGTCCAGCTTGACAGAGCAGCGGTCTCCCTGGATCTCGTTGCCGACTCCGAATGGGATGTGGAAGTCGTAGCCGAAGTTGAGAGTGGTTCCGGGCGGCAGCGGGGAGACACTCTGACTATTGTTACCAGAGTCTCCATTAGCAGGGACACTCCCATCCAGCATGACAGACCCAGTGGCGAGACTTGCGTGACCACCTGAAGCGGTCTGGTATCCGATGGACATATTGCTGCCATCGTTCCAGAGGGCAGTCCCGATAGCGTTCAAGTTTTCAGAGATGTCCTTCAGGTTTCGCGGCGCGAGGACGTATTCCTCATTCTCGTCTATCCCGCTGAGGTCTCCGGGCACGGTGCCTCCTGTGAAATTGCCCTGATCATCGAACTGGCCGTCTCCAGTCTGCGCGTTCGACCAGAACCCAGTCGGAGCCGCGCCACTGTACTGGCCGCTGAACCCGTCAGCGTCGAAGAACGAGCAGTTGGCGTCGTTATCGTAATACGGGAGCGCGTAGATGTTCTGGGCGAGTTCACCCTCACCATCAACAGTCGCAGCGGCGTTCTGTGACGTGAGGTCGCCCGTCTCCGGGTCCACGTTGACATCCGATTCATCGAGATCGTCATCTGCGCCGACTTCAGGCTCGAAGACCTTGTAGTCGTAGTTGTCGACGACGTTGATGCCAGAGGCAACCCATGCCTCGTTATCCTGCACTTCGAGGGTGAAGTTGACGCAGCCGTAGTCTCCCGGCTTCACGTCATCGAAGTGAACATCTATCGGGACTGCTCTGTCTTTGTAACCTGACGCTTCAAGGTCAGGTTCAACATTGATTGCTGACGAGAACTCACCGTCATCAGTATCGTCAACCGTGGTCCCGTTGTAGGAACCGCTCCATTCGAGCGTGCCGTCGAGTCCACCAGCAGTGAACGTGACTGCTCTATCTTCTGTATCACTCAGCTGTGCAACAGTACCGATACCTCCGAGCCCCACAGCAGCGCCAGCTGCGCCGATTCCTGCGAGGGCCTTCCGCCGTGACAAGTTGAACTTGCCGTTATTGTCGTCTGACATTGTTGACCTCTAACGGTAGTCCGTGAGCCAGCCTCCCCGGTCCCGCGACCTCCGGGCAGCGAGGCGGACGGCCTGCCGAGGAGTCGAACCCCGGAATACCGATCAGGCTATCGTTCGTTTGGAAAACGCCACTCGGACCGACGACGGTCGTCGGACTCGCGCACGAGATGTTGTCTCGGTAATCGTCGGGGAACGCGACCGGCGCTCCGCGATCGAGCGAGGTCGTCGCCTCGCCGTCGTCGGACACGGCGGCCCCGGTCTCACCGTCCGCTTCTCCCTGATCGGCGACCGGGGCGTAATCGACGTAGAGATCCGGCTCGCCCGCGGTGAGCGTGTTGTCCTTCGCTGACTCCGCGTCGCTGAAGGACGCGCTCGGTCCGATACCGGCTCCCGCGGACGCGACACCGACGGTACTGAGACCGAGTATCGCGTTCCGCCGTGACAGTTCGAAGTTCTCGTCTGGCATCGTGATTGACCCCGACGCGTGTTCCGGCCGGGCGTATCAGACGCCACAACACCCACCCCCTTAGCCAATCACACCATTTCTGACAAAACGGCCGAATTGAAGCTCTAAACCGTGGATTTGAGAAAATAATAAGTCGTTTTGGAGGCTACAATCAACGCGTAATCCCCGGTTTCGGATCGGACTGTCCGACGGCCGAACGAGGCAACCGCGACGAGCCAGATCCGCAGACGGAACCGGTATTATCGGCGTGCTTGCGTCTCTTCAGGCACATCGTACTCCGGCAAGAACTACTATTGACCCGTTACGCTCGTTGAACGAGATCGCGAGCAGGGAGAATCGACTTCGCTCTGAGCTCCTAGCGATCTGACAACATCGCTCGTTTCGGCTTCTGGCATCACCTGAAACAGGACTGATATCGGGTAGGAGATGATTAGCTTTGTGACACTATTGCGTCTATTTCGGTGTTCAACGCGGGAACCGACGACAGAACGCAATACATGGCAATAACAAACCGATACGAGGGGATTCCCGAAACGGAGATCCACGACTTGCTCCGCAACGAGCGCAGACGTCAAGTGATCAAGCACCTGCAGGACACTATCGGCAAGACGACCCTGCGGGACCTCGCAGAAACCATCGCCGAACGCGAGACCGGCGAGTCGCCGCCGCCGCGGAACATCCGTGACAGCGTCTACAACTCGCTTCACCAAACGCATCTCCCGAAGCTCGACAAGCGCGGGATCGTGGAGTACGAATCGGACCGAAAGACGATCCGACTCACCGAAGACGCCCGCTCCGTCGACGTGTACATGGAAGTCGTCACCCCCTACGGGATCACGTGGAGCGAGTATTACAGTATGCTCGGTACGCTCTCGCTGTTCGTCGTCCTCGCCGTCCTCATTGAGGTCCCCGTACTCTCCACAGTCAATCCGGTTCTCTGTGTGAGCGTCTTTCTCGTCGTGTTCGGCGTCTCGATCGGCTACCAACTGTGGACGGACCGCTGGGTGTATCTTAACGCGCTTTTCGACTGAAGTGCGTTTGCGATCGGATCTCGACGGACCCCTTTTCGAGCGGTCGACGCGAACATTGACACGGACGATGATGTCCGAGCCGACGCTCTCCCGCCCCGAACGCCTCCGGTTCGGCCGTATCGTCGACCGATCGCTCCGTGCAGGCCATAACAATCGTCTTACCGCTCGGCGCGGGCTCACTCGCCGGAGTTCGACTCCCCGCCGAGTTCCGGTCGTCCCGGGACCGCCACCCGGTCGAGGAGGAAGTAGACGAGCGTGAGCGCGAGGACGAGCACCGCGATCGCGAGCGCCGCGAAGAGCGTCTCTTGACCCGAACTGTAATCCTCAAGCCGGAAGCTGATCGCGCGACGGGCGATCGCGATGATCGCCGCGCTGACGACGATCCGGAGGACTGGCTGGCCCTTCGCGTACGCCAGCAGCGTCCGGTGGACCTCGACGATGATCAGCAGGAGGAGCACGCTGTCGAGGAGCCCGACCACCTCGGCCGGGTCGGTGAAGTTCCCGGTGACGAGGAGCTGGTACAACGATAAGAACAGGTCGAACACGCCGATGAGGAACAACAGGAGGAGGAAGTACGCGACCCCGAGCACCAGCCACTCCATCGTCACCGCGGCCGGCTCCGTCGCATCGGTGAGGTCGAACGCCATAGGTCGTACTCACACGGGGGCGGCAAGTGACTTGCCCCCATCCGTCGGACGTTCGCCCTTACTCGTCGGGCGTCAGCGCCTCCAACAGCCGCACCGCCGGCGCCTTCGCGAGCGGGTCGTTGGCGTTGCCGCAGTGAGGCGACTGGACGCACGCGGGACAGCCGCCCTCGCAGTCGCAGGTGTCGATCAGGCGGGCCGTCCGCGCCATCAGCTCCTCGACCCGTTCGTGGCCGCGTCGCGTGAGCCCAACCCCGCCGGGGTGACCGTCGTAGACGAACACCGCCGGCGCGTCGGTGTGCGGGTGGTACGGCGTCGAGATCCCCCCGACATCGGCGCGGTCGCAGAGCAGGTGGAACGGGAACAGCGAGATGATCCCGTGTTCGGCGGCGTGGATCCCGCCGTTGAAGGCGTACTCGCCGTCCGGTGTGGCATCTCCGTCCCCGCCGGCGGCCGCCCCGCCGTCAGTCGCCGCCTCTACACTGCCGTCATCCCCGTTCTGACTCCCGACTGCGCGCATCTCCGATTCGATGTCCGCCGGGACCGGGAAGTACAGCGCCTTCGTTCGTAGCGTCGTCTCCGGGAGGTCGAGCGTCGACTCGCCGAGCGACTCGCCGGTCGCCGCGTCCTTCCGGACGAACCCCGTGATTTGCTCCGTGACGGTGACGTCCGCGAACCGGACCGGCACGTCCGAGCGCGCGGTGAGCTCTCGCTCCGCGAGGTCCTCGTTCACGACGATGTCCTTCTCGGTGAGCGGCTGGGTGTAGTAGTCGGCCCACGAGGACTGGAGCTCCGCCACGTCGCGGTCGAGGTCCAGCTTCGTCACCTCGTACGTCCGACCTTGCTGGTGGTAGATCGCGCCGGGGTGTGCGTCCCGGAGCGCGTCGCCGAACCCGAGCGAGGCGACCGTCTCGTTGCGCGAGTTGTCGAGCAGGTCGATCTCGCGGTCCCCAGCGGTCCGCAGGCTCACCGCCTGCTGCGGGCTCGACGACCCAGCGTGAGTCCAGCGGATGCCATCGGCCACCTCCCGTCTCTCCAGCAGTCCCTCGTCGGTCAGGTCCGCGACGACGCCGGGGAACGGCTCGCCGAAGAACCGCTCGTCGTCGGGCGAGAGCCAGCTCTCGTCGGCCGCGCAGGCGACGTGGCCCGGGAGCAGCTGGCCGTTCTCGGGGTCGCAGATCGCGTCCTCCGGCGGCGCCTCGAAGAAGTCGCTCGGGTTGCGCATCAGGTACTGATCCAGTTGGTCCTCGCCGCCGATCATCACCACGAGCGCCGGGTCGTCGCCGCGGCCGGCCCGGCCCGCGCGCTGATACGCTGACATC
Source organism: Halorubrum shenae (assembly GCF_051194165.1). Taxonomy (NCBI): domain Archaea; kingdom Methanobacteriati; phylum Methanobacteriota; class Halobacteria; order Halobacteriales; family Haloferacaceae; genus Halorubrum; species Halorubrum shenae. The sequence continues at coordinate 64,339 of NZ_JBLZNI010000016.1, forward strand.
CGCGTGCCGGGGTAGCCGTCCAAGATCACGGCGTCGAGTCCGCCCACGTCGACGCCGAGTTCGAGGGCACTCGTCGACCACACCCCTCTGAGATCGCCGGCGTGGAGGTCGGCCTCGATCTCGCGGCGTCGGTCGTCGTTCAGGGCGGCCTGATACGCCCCGACCTTCCCCGCGAGGTCGCGCTCGCCTCGTTCCCGGAGGTCGCTCGCGCTGTCGGTCGCGTACTGCTCCGCGGTCTGTCTGGCGCGCGTGAACGTCAGCGTCTGCGCGCCCGCGGTCACCAAATCACAGAAGAGCCGCTTGCTCTCCGTGTGGCTCGACTTCCGGCGACCGCTCCCGCGCTCCTGCCAGTCGTCGTCGTACTCGGGCGGGTTCCACAGCACCCAGTCGCGCGGCCCGCGGCCGGAGGCGTCCTCGTCGACGAGCGTGATTCTCTCCGGGTCGCGACCGGTCACGCTCGCGACGTGCTCGACCGGGTTGTTGATCGTCGCCGAACAACAGACGAACCGCGGACTTGACCCGAACCGCTCGCAGGTCCGCGCGAGCCGGCGGAGGGTCATGGCGACCTGCGAGCCGAAGACGCCGCGGTAGCTGTGCACTTCGTCGATCACGACGTACTCCAGCGACGAGAAGAACCAGTCCCACAGGCGCCCGGCGTACGGTAACAGCGCGTAGTGGAGCATGTCCGGGTTCGACAGCAACACGGTCGGCTCGCGGTCGCGAACGTCTCGCTTCTCGGCCCGCGAGAGCCGACCGGTGTACGATTCGACCGAGACGCCGCTCCCGAACCCGAGCCCGTGAGCGAGCTCCGACAGCGACTCCTCTTGGTCCGCGATCAGCGCGTTCTGGGGGCCAATATAAAGGGTCCGTCCCCCGTGGTCCATCGCGGCCTCGAACGCGGGAACGGTGTACGCGAGCGACTTCCCGCTCGCGGTCTCGGTGGCCAGTACGACGTCGTCACCGTCGCGGACCGCCTCGATCGCCTCGGCCTGATGACGGTAGAGGCGGTCGATCCCGTCTTTCGCGAGCGCGTCGGCCATCCGAGGCGCGAGGTCGACGTCGCGGTACGCCGGCTCACGGGCCGGCATCCGGCGGTGCTCCGCGATCTGTCCCTCGTAGAACGGTCGGTTTCGCAGCCACTCGATGGCGTCCTCCACGGCTACGGTCCAAAGGAGTGGGCCGGGCGTAATCGTTGCGATCGGGGCGGTGTGTGTCCCTGGGTCGGGCTCGGTGTCTGCTCAGTCGTCGGCCTCAGCGGCTTGCAGGGCGTCGAATTCGGACGGGCCCAGCTCCCGCGGGAGCGGCTCGTCCGACCCCTCGCGGGCGAGCGGCGGCCAACGGACTTCGGTCGCGATCGGCTGGTCGAGATCGAGCGTCATCCGGATGTCGCCTCTGCGGTCGGCGAGTTCGAAGCCGACCGTCCGGTAGACGCTCCGCGCGACCCGGTTTCCGCTCTCGACGTGGAGTTCGAGCCCCTCGCGCCCGCCGGCGTGTGCGTCGGCGATGACGTGTCGGCAGAGCTCCGTTCCGACCCCGCGTCCCTGCATGTCGGGATGGACGAAGACCGCGAGTTCGGGGCTGGGCGCGTCGGTCGGCGTGTACATGGCGTGACCGAACAGCTCACCGTCCCGCTCGGCGACGACGTTGCTCCCCTCGGCGAGCATCGACTCGAGCCAGTCGGCCCGGCGGCTTCGAGTCACCGGTGGGAGCCCCTGCGCGCGGTCCGCCGTCCCGAAGCCCTCGTACATCTCCGCGAGGGCGGCGGCGTCCTCGCTGACCGCCGGACGAATCGTCCACGGGGTCCCCTGCTTGTCCACGAAGCGCGGACAGCGCGGCGGACAGTGGACCGTCCCCTCGCACTCGCTGCCGTCCCAGCCGTCGCAGGCGGCGGTGACGTCGTGGCTCATGTGCGACTATCTGTCGTCCACGGAGTTATATCGTGATAGCTGCTCCCACAGCGTGGGAACGGGGGAGGGGCAGCGATCGACGGCGGACCGCACCGCGCGGCCTCACTCCCGAATCAGCACGATCCCGTCACGGAACACCGAGTGGTTCGGGATCACGTGGTCCTCCCCGTCGGCCTCGATGTGGGTGACGAACAGGTCGACCTCTTGGACGATTCCGCGCTCGCCAGCGACCTTCACTTCGTCGCCCACGCCGTACGGCTGCCGAAGGAGGAGAAACACCCCGGCGGCCGCGCTGGCGACGAGGTCCTTGGTCGCAAGCGCGGCGAACAACACGACTGCAAACGCGTACGCCGCCAACAGCACGACCAGCGCGAGCGTCTGCACCCCGACCTGTCCGAGCGCGACCAGCGCGGCGACGTACACGACGCTGTACTTCACAAGTGGCGGCAACACGCCGAGTTCGGGCAGCTTGACCCCGCGGAGCCGCTCGGCGACGAGCAGTTCCGCCTTGTCGCCGACGACGAACCCGACGATGAGGATGACGACGGCGACGAACAGTCGCGGGAGGAAGGCGGCCACCGTCGACCAGAACCGTTCGAGGTAGTTCACGTCGGCGACGGTCATGGCGACGACGACGGCCACTGCGAGGATGAAGTAGCTCGACAGCTTCGCCAAAATCCGTACCGTCGAGGTGTCGAACTCGCGAGCGGTGCGCTCGAAGGCGGTCCCCTCGATCACTTCCGGCACGCCCGCACGAGTCAGTAGCCGGCGGTTGATCACGCCGACGACGTACGCCGCCACGAGCCCGAACAGCAGCACGAACAGGGCGAGCCAGAACCGGTCTGGGACCAACGCGACGAGCTCGGAGGGAGATATCGTGGCCGCAGACATGAGATCAGTACTCCTCCGGATCGATCTCCATGACGAGTTCTCCCGCTTTGAACGCCCGCACGAGGCCGTCCGACTCGGAGAGGACGATCGCGGTCGCGTTCGTGTCGCGGGTGATCGCCCCGCCCGCCATGTGGCGAGCGCCGAGTCCCTTCGGGATGTCGACGCCCTCCGCGCCCGGTTCGAGGTAGCGGTACGCGGAGACGATCTTCCCGGAGTCAGAGACGACGAACGCGCCGTCGAGCCGCGAGAACTCCTTGAGCATGACGTTGACGATGGGGTCGCCGACGTGAACGTGCGACTTCTCGAAGGGGTTGTACGACAGCGGTCGCGACTTGTTCATCACCTTCCCCGCGTCGCCGACGACGAACAGCGCGCCCACCGGCTTCCCCTTCTGTCCCTTCTGTCCGAGCTCGATCGCGACCTCGAACACGTCGCGGATCACGCTCGGCTCCGCCCGCGAGTTGACGAACAGGTCATAGATCCCGGTGTGAACCGTCTCGTCGACGGTGACACGGATCACCGCGTCTGATCCGGCCTCGAAGACGGACGCGATACAGGCCACCTCGTCGCCCTCGGAGACGAGGTCGGCGTCCATCGCGCCCTCGATGCCGAACCGGATCCGGTCTTTGACGTTGTCGAACGGAAGCGGAAGCTCGACGAACACCTCGGCGTCGACGTCGTTGTCGGGCGCGACGACGACGATCTCCGTGTCGCCGTCCTCGAACCGATCGAAGAACGAACTGGTCGGCGAGAACAGCAGCACCGCGTCCGCGTCCTCGACGAGATCGGACAGCTGGTCAGTGAGTGAGGGCATTACGCTCAGGGTCTCTCGGGCGACGTATAGTCGTTGCGTCGGCGTCGTGCGTGCGTCAGACAACCCGCTGTCTCCGGACCTCGCTACCGAGAGCGCTCAGAATCGTCGATGCCGACCCGTCCGGTGAGTTCGAGTTCCGAGACGGGACTGATCGTGAGTCCTTCGGTCTCGAACGTGCGTTTGATCTGACGAGTGTACGCCGACTGGACGGCGCGGATGTCTCGCTCACCAGGACTGTCAACCCAGTAATGGACGCGAACCCTGACCTCGTCTCCGAGTTCGTCGACGTACACCGCCGGAGCCGGGTCTGCGAGAATCACGTCCATTGAGGCCGCGACGTCCTCAAAGTGTCCTATCGCGTCGTCGATCTCGTCCCCGTAGGCGACCCCGAACCGCTGGACGACTCGTGGTTCCCCCGGCCGAACGGACGGGTGATCTCGTTGCTCGTCAAAATTGTGTTCGGAATCGTCACCAGCTCTCCGTTCTTGGTCTCGACGCGTGTGGTTCGAAGGGCGATCGACTGGACGACCCCTCCGCCGTTCGGCCACTCGATGTAGTCGCCGACGTTGAACTCCGGGTCGAGTACCAGGGCGATGCCGCTGACCAGCGAGCCGATCAGCTCTTGGGCCGCGACGCCGATCGCCAGCGCGATGGCACTGAGGAGGAGTGCGGAGTTGCCGAGTACGGGGGCGTATCCCGCGATGCTTGCTCCGACGAAGACGGCAACGAGGAGAACGATGATCTGAAAATACCTGAGCAGGGCGTTCTGGAGCGTGGGGTTGTTGCGGTTCCGCTGACGGAGTATCCGCGTCACGACGGGCTGGACGAAGAGCCGGTTGAGTATCACGACGGCGAGGAGTCCCGCGAGGAACCAGCCGAGACGAATGGCGACCGGCCAGTACTCGAAGAGTCCCTCAGGACCGACCTCCGGTAGCGGCGTCGCTTGAACAGCGAGCGGGACCACGGGGAGGACGGTCCATCCCCACAGGCGACCCGAAGGGGTGCCCGGAGACGTCATGACGGGGAGATAAACGGCCCGACCGAGACCGTTTCTCTGGCGACTGTCGCTGCCCTGAGGATGTAAGACACGAAAAGCGTGAGCGGTACGGTGACGATACCGATACTCAGAGTGGCGACGAGGGGAAGCATCGAGGGCGGAATCGTAACGGCGTTCTCCCGGTAGACGAGCGTCAACGAGATCGTCGTGACGAACGCGATCAGTCCCGTGTAGACGATCATCCGCGAGAGCTCTGCGAAATCCTGTTGGCGTGATGATGCCGGCGGTAAACCCGCTCGAAAAGAGCGCGTCGGTGGTGCTGTCCGGTCCCACAGCGAGCATGCCGCTCCAGAGCAGCGCGCCGATGACCCCGACGATACCGACGGTGATACCGCTCGCGACAAGGCGCCGATCCCCCTCGATAAGCACCCACGAATTGACATCCTCCCCGCGCTGAAGCGCGAGGATTCCCACGGCACCGTACCGCTGGGTTGGGATATTGTGGTTTACGACGTGATCTGTTCTTGAGGTGCAAACGCACCAGTTTCCTTGTCAAACAGGAATGTCGATGGCTGTGCCAACCAGCCGTTACTCCTATTCACCGACAGATTCGGTGAACTCGGAGATACTTTCTGCCGAATGTTCTCAGCACCGTTCACGTCCGCGTTCGCCACTGTACCGCACTCATCGCAGACATACAGTCCGCGTTCAACACGGTTCGCCTTTCGTTCCCGACCACAGCACGAACA